>CAXBDI010000016.1:0-43717 GCA_963974445.1 uncultured Alphaproteobacteria bacterium | reverse complement strand
TAGGAGATGTTAGGGGAATGGCGTTGGCTGAAGTTCAAGAGCGAAAGACACAGCGAAAAACGCGCGGAAAGCCGAATGCGGTGGACATCCACGTGGGCACTCGTGTGCGCCAAAGGCGAACGCTGTTAGGATTCAGCCAGGAGCGTTTGGCCTCAGCCTTGGATCTGACATTCCAGCAGGTCCAGAAATACGAGCGCGGTGCAAACCGCATCGGCGCCGGGCGGCTCTACCAATTGGCCCGGGCGCTGGAGGTGCCGGTCACCTACTTCTTCGAGGAGTTGGACGACTCGAATTACAGTAACGCGGCGGCTGTGAACGAGCCGCAAGCGCCCGCCTATCAGGCCGATCCCATGACGCAACGGGAAACATTGCTGTTGGTTCGTGCTTACTATGCCATCCCGGATCCGGCGGTGCGCCGGCGTATGCTGGATTTGATGCGGTCCATGGCGGATGGCGTGACCCGCGACGAGGAATAGGCGAGCTTGCCGCAGATCGTGCGGAAGCGCCACGCTTGACGACCCGCCTTCTGTTTGGGCAGAACAACGCCATCTTAACTGCGGCGTCGCTGTCCAGAGCGATCCCGCAGTTTGTTTTCAGTTTGCGACAAGGGGATTGTTCGTGGCGCGTTCGTCATATCTGTTCACCAGCGAGTCCGTTTCGGAAGGCCATCCGGATAAGATTTGCGACCGCATCTCCGATTCGATCGTCGACGCCTATCTGGCCACCGATCAGGCGGACACCGTGCGCTGTGGCGTTGAAACTCTGGTGACAACCAATTTCGTCTGCATTGCCGGCGAGACCCGCGGACCGGCAAGCGTCGATCATGGGGTGATGGAGAAGTTGGCGCGCGAGGCAATCCGCGACATCGGCTACGATCAAGACAACTTCCACTGGAAGAATGCCGAGGTGGACGTGCGCGTCCACAGCCAATCGGTGGAGATTGCCCAAGGTGTCGATTCATCCGGCAACAAGGATGAGGGCGCGGGCGACCAGGGCCTGATGTTCGGCTATGCCTGCACGGAAACAGAGCACCTGATGCCGGCGCCGATCCATTTCAGCCATGAGGTGCTGCGGCGCATGGCGGAGGCGCGCAAGTCCGGCGCGGTGAAAGGCTTCGGCCCCGACAGCAAAAGTCAGTTCACCCTGGAATACCGCGACGGCAAACCGGTGCGGGCGACGTCCATTGTTGTCTCCACACAACACGACGAAGGGCTGACCACCGAAGAGGTGCGCGAGAACGTGCGCCCGTTCGTGCTCAGCGTGCTGCCGGACGAAAGTTGGATGTGCGCGGAGGACGATTTCTACGTCAACCCGACCGGCCGGTTTGTGATAGGCGGACCGGATAGCGATGCCGGCCTGACGGGACGCAAAATCATCGTCGATACCTACGGCGGTGCATCGCCGCATGGTGGCGGTGCGTTCAGCGGCAAAGACCCGTCCAAGGTCGATCGCTCCGCCGCCTATGCGACCCGGTACCTGGCCAAGAACGTCGTAGCGGCGGGGCTGGCGCAAAAATGCACCATTCAGGTGGCTTATGCGATCGGCGTCACCAAACCGCTGTCGCTGTATGTCGACACCCACGGCACGATCCTGAACGGTGTCACGGAAGCGCGGCTGGAGGAGGTGTTGCCCACTCTGTTTGACCTGTCGCCCAGGGGTATTCGCCAACACCTGAACCTGAACCGCCCGATCTATGTGCCGACGTCCGCGTACGGCCATTTCGGCCGGCAGCCGACCGATGAAGGCCATTTCACGTGGGAAAAGACCGACCTGGTCGAAGCGCTGAAGAAGGCGATCTAGGCAAGCGACGCCGGGTTCTTTATGGCCGGCGCGTAGGTCGACCGCTGCGAGCCAGGGGCCGGAGCGCGGTGGCGGATTTGCTGCCGCGCTTCCGCGTTCCGCTGCCGCAAGCGGGCTGGCTGGAGCCACAAGCCTTGTTCGATGGAGCGGCGCGCGAGGTCTGGCTGGAAATCGGCTCGGGCAATGGCGAGCACGCCGCCTGGCAGGCCGCCCGCAACCCGGATATCGGCATGATTGCCGTCGAGCCCTTTATCAACGGCATCGCCACCCTATTGGCGGCGGCTGACGAGCAGGACCTCGACAATATCCGCGTCCTCGACGACGACGCACGCCTGCTGCTGGATCGGTTGGCGCCGGGCGGCATCGCGCGCGCCTTCATCCTGTTCCCCGATCCCTGGCCGAAGCGCCGGCATTGGCGCCGGCGCATCGTGAGCACCGCGGTATTGGACCATCTGGCGCGGGCGATGCCGGCCGGTGCGGAGCTGCGGATTGCGACCGACGATGTTGGCTATCTCGTCTGGATCTTGCGAGTTGTGCGGGCGCATCCCGGGTTTGTCTGGCAGCCGCAATCTGCGGACGATTGGCGCTGCCGGCCCGGCGACTGGCCCGAAACAAAATTCGAGGCAAAGGGCAGGGCGGCAGGGCGACCGCCGACTTTCCTGACGCTGCGGCGGTGGTCCGGCTTCGAATTTTCTTGAAATTTTCACGGCAGAACGCTATTAATTAGGGGCTGTTGTTTGTACGACAGCGCTCTCTATGTGAGCGCCCCATTGTGAGCGATGGAGAGGGTGGGTCCCCATGGGTCCCGCCCTGTTTTGTTAGGGGCTACTGGATATAGACCGGTCGGACCGTTTGCGGTCTCGGGCGGGTAGGAGTCTGAGTGGAACGCGGACCGCGCCATATCGAAAACGCCATTGAGCCGCAGATCGCCGCGCTGGGCTATGCCCTGGTGCGCGTCAAGTTTTTCGGCGGCCGCAGGCAGATGTTGCAAATCATGATCGAGCGCGCAGACGGCAGCGACGTCAATGTCGATGACTGTGCCGGCATTAGCCGGGCGCTCTCGCCGGTTCTGGACGTGCTCGATCCGGTTACCGGCGCGTATGCGTTGGAGGTGTCCTCCCCCGGTATCGACCGTCCGTTGACGCGCCCCGAAGACTTCGACCGCTATGCGGGCTTCGAGGCGAAGCTGGAATTGGCGGAAAACCGCGACGGGCGGCGGCGCTTCAAGGGGCTGCTGATCGGATTGAGCGATACGGATTGCGTGCGCCTGGCTGTTGATGGCGATACGGTCGAGTTTCCGCTCGACGCCATCCAATCGGCCAAACTGGTGTTGACCGATGCATTGATCGCCGCGCATGAAGCGGCGGAACCGGCCGCCCAACCGGCGGATGAGGGAGTTGTTTAGCGATGGTGCAAATTCTCGGCGCCGAATTGTTGCAAGTAGCGGATGCCGCTGCACGCGAGAAAGGGATCGACCGCGAGGAAGTGCTGGAGGCGATGGAACAGGCCATCCAGCGCGCCGGGCGGTTCAAATACGGTCTCGAACACGATATCCGGGCGGAGGTTGACCGGCGAACCGGCGAAATCCGCCTGACGCGCTTTCGCGAGGTGGTGGAAGACGGCGCGGAGATCGAGAACGAAGCGCTGCAAATGCCCCTCAGCAATGCGCAGCGGGAGAAACCGGATGCGGAGGTGGGCGAGTTTCTGACGGACCGTCTGCCGCCTGTCGACTTCGGCCGGATTGCCGCGCAAACCGCGAAACAGGTGATCGTCCAGCGGGTGCGTGAAGCGGAGCGGCTGCGCCAGTATCAGGAATACATCGACCGCGTCGGCGAGATCGTCAACGGCGTCGTCAAGCGCGTCGAGTTCGGCAACGTCATCGTCGACCTTGGCCGGGCGGAGGCGATTTTGCGCCGAGACGAGATCATCCCGCGCGAGCATTTCCGCCGCAACGACCGCGTCAGGGCGCTGATTTTCGACGTCCGTGAAGAATCGCGCGGGCCGCAGATCTTTCTGTCGCGCACCAAACCGGATTTCGTGCGCCTGCTGTTTGCGCAAGAAGTACCGGAGGTTTACGACGGCATCATCGAGATCAAGTCGGCGGCCCGCGATCCGGGCAGCCGAGCGAAAATTGCGGTGCTCTCGAACGACTCGTCCATCGATCCTGTCGGCGCGTGCGTCGGCATGCGCGGCAGCCGGGTGCATGCGGTGGTCAACGAGTTGCAGGGCGAGCGCATCGACATCGTGCCCTGGTCGGAGGATCCGGCCACCTTCGTCGTTAATGCACTCGCGCCCGCCGAGGCCGCAAAAGTGGTCATCGATGAGGAAGACAATCGCATTGAAGTCGTCGTTCCCGATGACCAATTGAGTTTGGCAATTGGGCGCCGTGGGCAAAACGTCCGCCTGGCCAGTCAATTGACCGGCTGGTCCATCGACATCATGACGGAGGCTCAGGAATCCGAACGGCGCCAGGAAGAGGTGCGGCTGCGGACCCAGGGCTTTATCGACAGCCTCGACGTCGACGACGTGATCGCGCACCTGTTGGTGGCAGAAGGCTTCGCGTCTGTGGACGAGCTCGCCTTCGTCGAGTTGGACGAACTGACGACCATTGAAGGCTTCGACGAGGAGATCGCCGAGGAACTGCGCCGCCGGGCTCAGGACTTCGTGCTGGCCGAGCAGGAACGCCTGACCCAACGGGTCGAGGAGTTGAAAATCGCCGAAGACCTGTTGGAGGTCGAGGGCCTCACGCTGGCGATGCTTGTGCGCCTCGGTGAGGCGAAGGTGCAGACCTTGGATGATCTGGCCGACCTTTCCAGCGATGAGTTGCGCTATATCGTCAACCCGGAGACCGAGGCGGCCACCGTCGACGATATTGCCGGATTGGACGCGGCGGCACAGCGGACCGGCGCCGATACAAGCCCGCTCAGCGGCCCAGACGCCGACGCGATTATCATGGCGGCGAGGGCGCACTGGTTCGATGACGACGAGGCAGAAGCGGCAGACACGGATACGACAACAACACCAGAACAGGCGGCGGAATAGAAAGGCCATTGGGCATCGGAATGACCGAGGCGGCTCCTCAGCAAGCAGACCTAGCATCGACGCATCGTGCAGCCACAGTTGCGACAGAGCCGGTGCGACGCTGCATCGTCAGCCGCCAACCGCGCCCGCGCTATGGCCTGATTCGCTTTGTCCTGGACCCGGACCGCAACGTCGTTCCGGATTTCAGCGAGACCCTGCCGGGCCGCGGCCTATGGCTGTCGGCGGACCGGGCGATTGTGGAAAAGGCCTGCCGCACCAATGCCTTCGCCAAAGCGGCCCGGAGTCAGGCGAACGTGCCGGACGGGCTGCTGGAGACGGTGCAAGGGCTGCTGCTCGGGCGCTGTCAACGCTGGCTCGGGCAGGCGCGCGGCGCCGGCCAATTGGAAATTGGTTTCTTCCAGGTGAAGGAAGCCCTAGCGCGGGACCGTGTTGCGGTGCTAATCGAAGCAGCGGATGGAGCCGAAAACGGCAAGGCGAAGCTCGCCAACATGGCGCGCGGTCTGGCGTTGGTCGATTGCTTCGCCGCATCGGATTTGGGTGAGGCCCTCGGACGGGATCACCTGGTACATCTGGCGTTAGCGCCAGGCAAGTTGAGCGAGCGTTTCCTGGCGGATGCGCATCGCTATGCAGGATTGATAGGCAGCAGGCCTAAGAGCGCCGGCGGAGAGCAATAAACGGATCATGGTGGATAAAACGATCGAGCGCGAACCTGGCAAGCTATCTCTGTCGAAAGGCAAATTGGGCCTTTCGAAAGGCGCGGACTCGGGCAAAATTAGGCAGAGCTTCTCTCATGGCCGTTCGAAGACCGTCACGGTAGAGGTCAAACGCAAGCGCGCAGCCGGCGATACCGGCGGCCGCGGCAGCCGCGGTCAGAGCACCGGCGGGCTGAGCGAGGAAGAGCGCGCGGCACGCATCCGGGCGCTGCGCTCGCAACAAAAGGACGCTGGCCCGGCGGCCGATAAGCCCGCCGGCAAATCCGCGGCGCCTGCTGCCGAGCCGGCGCAACCGGTCGCCGACGACGCGCTGTCGCGCCGCCTGCGGGTGGCGGAGGAACGCGCGCTGCGTGAGGCCGAAGAAGCTGCGGCAATCGATGCTGCCGAAGCGGATGCCCGCGGTCGTGCCGAACCCGAGCCGTCGGACGAAGCTGCGGCTGAAGCCTCCGACGCTGCGGCGACAGCGACCGAAACCGATACTGCCGAACCTCAGCCGGCTGAAACGCAACCCGACGCCATCACTGCCCAGACTGAAGCCGAGCCCGTCGAGGCAGCGGCAGAACCGGTAGCCGAGGCCGAAGCGCAACAGCCGGACGCGCCCGCGGCAGAGCCCGTTGCCCGCGCCCGGACGACCGAGCCGACGCAGGAGGAAATTGAACTTCGCGCGTTGCAGGAGGCCGAGTCCGAGGAGCGCAGCAAGCAGGAGGCCGATGAGGCTCGCCGCGCGAAAGATGCGGCCAAGCACGAGGCCGAAACCGCGCCGCGCAAAAAGGCGAAGACAGAGCGCGGCAAGGGCCGCGATGGCGATGTCATCACCGATCCTGCCGATATCCCGTCGGAGGACCCGACATCGAACTTGCGGTTTGCGACCAACCGCAATGCCGAACTCGAAGAAGAAGAAGCCCGCAACCGCCGGGATTCCAAACGCCCGGCCGCGCCCCGCAACCGCGCAGAGCAGCGTCGCCGCACCGGCCGCCTGACCATCACCCAGGCGCTGGATGAGGAGACGGTGGAGGAGCGCCAGCGCAGCCTTGCCTCGGTGCGCCGGGCGCGCGAACGCGAACGTCAACGCCAGCGCCAATCGGGCGGGGAGCAGCAGAAAATCGTGCGCGATGTGGTCGTTCCAGAACTGATTACCGTCCAAGACCTTGCCAACCGCATGGCGGAGCGCAGTTCCGATGTGGTCAAAGCGTTGATGAAAATGGGCGTCATGGCGTCTCTCAGCCAAACCATCGACGCCGATACGGCGGAATTGGTGGTGTCGGAGTTCGGCCATAACCTTCGCCGTGTCGCCGACTCCGATATCGAAGAAGGCTTGATCGGCCAGGACGATGACGAGAAAGATTTGCAGCCGCGCCCGCCGGTCGTGACCATCATGGGTCACGTCGACCACGGCAAGACCTCGCTTCTCGATGCTCTGCGCGCTACCGACGTTGCCGGTGGCGAAGCTGGCGGCATTACGCAGCACATTGGCGCCTATCAGGTTCAGCTGAAATCCGGCGACCGCATTACCTTCCTCGATACGCCTGGCCACGCCGCCTTCAGCGCGATGCGCAGCCGTGGCGCCTCGGTAACCGACCTGGTCATCCTGGTGGTGGCGGCAGATGATAGTGTGCAGCCACAGACAGTGGAGGCTATCGCTCATGCCAAAGCTGCCGGCGTGCCGATGATCGTCGCAGTCAACAAGATCGACCGCCCGGATGTCGACCCGGATCGGGTGAAGCAGGATTTGCTGCGCCACGAGGTTGTGGCCGAGGAATTTGGCGGCGACATCCAGTTCGTGCACGTTTCGGCACTCAAGAAGATCGGGCTGGAAGAATTGCAGGAAGCCATTCTGCTGCAGTCGGAATTGCTCGACCTCAAGGCCAATCCGGATCGCCCGGCGAACGGCATCGTCGTCGAAGCCAAGCTCGACCGCGGTCGTGGCTCGGTCGCGACGATCTTGGTGCAGCGCGGCACGCTGAAAATCGGCGACACAATCGTCGTCGGCAGCGAATGGGGCCGCGTGCGCGCCATGGCCGACGAACGTGGTCAGCAGTTGAAAGAAGCCGGTCCCTCCATGCCGGTGGAGGTCTTGGGTCTGCAAGGCACGCCGATGGCCGGTGACGAAGCGGTCGTTGTCGAGAACGAAATCCGCGCCCGCGAAATCGCCGAATACCGTACCCGCCTCACACGCGACAAACGCACGGCGGCTGCGGCACGCGGTACGCTCGACCAGATGTTCGACCGGCTCAAATCCGGCGAGGCGGAGGAACTCGCGGTCGTCATCAAGGCGGACGTGCAAGGCAGCCAGGAGGCCATTGTCGGCGCGCTGGAGAGCATGGGCAATGACGAGGTCGCGGTCCGGGTGCTGCATGCCGGTGTCGGCGGTATCAATGAGTCAGATATCACGCTGGCCGCCGCGTCCGGCGGGTTTGTGGTCGGCTTCAACGTCCGTGCCAACAAACAGGCGCGCGACCTTTCCAGCCGCGACGGCGTCGATATCCGCTACTATTCGATCATCTATGAACTGATCGATGACATCAAATCCGCGCTCAGCAGCATGCTGGCCCCGACCATTCGCGAAACCCAGATCGGCAATGCCGAAATTCGCGAAGTGTTCAATGTCACCAAGGTCGGCAAAATCGCCGGTTGCCGTGTCACCAATGGCGTGGTCCGCCGCGGCTCCGGTGTGCGCTTGCTGCGTGATGACGTCGTGATCCACGAAGGCAAGCTCGCCACCTTGAAACGCTTCAAGGACGATGTGGCGGAGGTTCGCGACGGCAACGAATGCGGTATGTCGTTCGAGAAGTACGAGGACCTTCAGGTTGGCGACATTATCGAATGCTTTGAGGTGGAAGAGGTTGCCCGCACGATTTAGTCCCCGGTTTGGGGAGGGCGGTCGATGACACGCGGCCGTCGAGGTGGATCGAGTGGCGGTCCGCAGGGGCCGAGCCAGCGGCAGTTGCGTATGGGCGAACTGCTGCGCCATGCGCTGGCGGAAATTATGGCGCGCGGCGAGTTCCGCGATCCGGTTCTGGCCAGCGCACACATCACCGTGACCGAGGTGCGTCCCTCCCCCGATTTGAAGAACGCGACCGTGTTCGTCACACCGCTCGGCGGCACCGACATCAACGCGGTGGTCGAGGCGTTGGAGCGCGCGCGCGGCTATCTGCGCGCCCAGATCGCCGGCAAGCTCGAATCGCGGTTCACGCCCGACCTCTCGTTCAAGCCCGATACCTCGTTTGCTGTGGCTGAGCGGATTGATTCCTTGCTGGCGAAGGGACGCAACTGATGGCGCAGCGCCGCCGCAAACCCAAGCCGCAAGTCAATGGCTGGCTGATCGTCGACAAGCCGTCCGGGATCACCTCGACCGGCGTCTGTAATGCCATCAAGCGCCTGGCCAAGGGCGCCAAGGCGGGTCACGGCGGCACGCTGGACCCGCTCGCCACCGGCGTCCTGCCCATCGCATTGGGGGAGGCGACAAAGACCGTTCCCTACATCATGGATGGCCGCAAGATCTATCGTTTCACCGTGCAATGGGGCGAGGCGCGGGACACCGACGACGCGGAGGGCGAGGTCATCGCCACCAGCGACGTGCGCCCGGACCGGGCGGCGATCGAGGCGGTGCTGCCCCAGTTCGTCGGCGCGATCGAGCAGGTGCCGCCGGCGTTCTCCGCGATCAAGATCGACGGCGTGCGCGCCTACGACCTGGCACGGGAAAAGCAGCCGGTGGAGTTGGCGGCCCGTACGATCCAGATTGACCGGCTGGAGATTGACGATTTGCCGGACCCCGATCATGCGGTATTTCTCGTCGAATGCGGCAAGGGCTCCTACATGCGCAGCCTCGCCCGCGACATTGCCGTAGCCTTGGGCACTGTCGGGCATGTAACGGCGCTGCGTCGAATAGCCGTTGGGCCATTTCATGAAGATCAAGCCCACGCGCTAGCAAAATTAGAAGACGTGGGTCATATAGATCAAGATTCACTAGAATTGCTTCCGGTGGAGACCGCGCTGGCCGACATCCCGGCGCTGGCCGTTTCCGGAAGCGAAGCCGCTGGGCTAAGGCAAGGCCGGCCTGTTGCGCTGTTCCGCAGAAGTGATCTGGATCGGGTTTCGGGCTTTGAGGACGGCGACGTCCTCCGGGCCGCCTGTGACGGTATCACGGTTGCGCTCGTGCGCTTCGAGGAAGGTCAAGCCAAGCCAATGCGGGTCATCCATCGGCCCAAACGCCTAGCCGACGCGCAGGCAGAGGCCATTCCCCCTTTGGAAGGAACAGACGATGTCGATCACGCCTGAGCGTAAGCAAGAGTTGATCAAAGAATACGGCCACCAGGACGGCGACACCGGTTCGCCGGAAGTGCAGGTGGCGATCATGTCAGAGCGCATCAAAAATCTGACGGAACATCTGAAAGAGCATCAGAAGGACGTGCATTCCCGCCGTGGCCTGCTGATGCTGGTCGGCCACCGCCGCAGCCTTTTGGATTATGTGCGGCGCAAGGAAGAAGGGCGCTATCGCAGTTTGATTCAGCGCCTTGGCTTGCGCCGCTAACACTGGACGGGCGCAGGGCCGGGCCCGGCGTCGCATGATTTGAGGAAGACGAACGCATGTTCGATATCGTACGTAAAGAAATTACTCTGGCCGGAAGGCCGCTGGTGCTGGAGACAGGGCGTATTGCCCGCCAGGCCGACGGCGCCGTACTGGTCACTTATGGCGGCACCGCGGTTCTCTGTACGGCTGTTGCGGAGAAGAAGCCGCGCGCCGGCATCGATTTTTTCCCGCTGAGCGTCCATTACCAGGAAAAAGCTTACGCTGCCGGCAAGATCCCCGGCGGCTTCTTCAAGCGTGAGGCGCGGCCGAGCGAGAAGGAGGTCCTGACCTCCCGCCTGATCGACCGCCCGATCCGCCCGCTGTTCGCCCAAGGCTTCCGCAACGAAACCCAGATTATCTGCACGGTGCTGGCGCACGACATGGAAAGCGACCCGGATATGGTCGCGATGATCGGCACCAGTGCTGCTCTCACCATCTCCGGCATCCCGTTCCTGGGTCCCATCGGCGGCGCCCGCGTCGGCGAGGTCAATGGCGAGTTGGTGCTGAACCCGACACTGGACCAGATGAAAGAGTCCAGCCTGGATCTGATCGTCGCCGGCACCAATGCCGGTGTCCTCATGGTCGAGTCGGAGGCGCAGGAGCTTTCCGAGGAGCGCATGCTGGAGGCCGTCATGTTCGGCCACCGCGGCTTCCAACCGGTCATCAACTGCATCATCGATTTGGCGGAAGAGGCGGCGAAGGAGCCGTGGCTCGTTCCGGCGGAGGCCGATGGTATCGCAGCACTGCGCACTCGCCTGACCGAACTGGCCGCAGAAGGCGTGCGGTCTGCCTACCAGATCGCCGGCAAGGCGGAGCGTCAGGACGCGGTTGCCGCAGTGAAGTCCGTCGCTCTGGCGGCGATTTCCTCCGAAAATGGCGATACTGAAGCCGCTGGCGGATTGTTCAAAGAGTTGGAGAGCGACATCGTTCGCGGCGGCATCCTCGATACCGGCAAGCGCATCGACGGCCGCACCACGGTCGACATTCGCCCCATCGTGCCGGAGGTCGGTGTGTTGCCGCGCGCCCACGGCTCGGCCCTGTTCACCCGTGGCGAGACCCAGGCATTGGTGATCGCGACGCTGGGCACCGGCCAGGACGAGCAGATGATGGACGCGCTCGCCGGCGAATATCGTGAGCACTTCCTGCTGCATTACAACTTCCCGCCCTACTCGGTCGGCGAAGCGGGCCGTTTCGGCCCACCGGGCCGCCGCGAAATCGGTCACGGTAAGCTGGCCTGGCGGGCCATTCGCCCGCTGCTGCCGGCGAAGGAAGACTTCCCCTACACCATGCGTGTGGTGTCGGAGATTACCGAGTCGAACGGCTCGTCCTCGATGGCGACCGTCTGCGGGGCTTCGCTCTCGCTGATGGACGCCGGCGTACCGCTGAAGCGTCCGGTGGCCGGTATCGCCATGGGCCTGATCAAGGACGGCGACCGCTTTGCGGTGCTCTCCGACATCCTCGGCGACGAAGATCATCTGGGCGACATGGACTTCAAGGTGGCCGGTACCGAGGCCGGCGTGACCTCGCTGCAGATGGATATCAAGATCACCTCGATCACCGAGGAGATCATGCAGGTCGCGCTGAAGCAGGCGCGCGATGGCCGCTTGCATATCTTGGGAGAGATGTCGAAAGCCATCGACAACGCCCGCACCGAAGTCAGCCAGAACGCGCCGCGCATCACCACGATGAAGGTGCCCAAGGACAAAATTCGCGACGTCATCGGCACCGGCGGCAAGGTCATCCGCGAGATCGTCGCCGAAACCGGCGCCAAGGTGGATATCGATGACGATGGCACGATCAAGATCTCCAGCGTCGATAACGAAGCCGCACAGCGCGCCATCGACTGGATTCGCGGTATCGTGGCGGAGCCGGAGGTCGGCGTGATCTATGACGGCAAAGTCGTTAAAATTATGGACTTCGGCGCTTTCGTGAACTTCCTCGGGCCGCGCGACGGGCTGGTGCATATCAGCGAGTTGAAAAAGGAGCGCGTCAATACCGTGGGCGATGTGGTCAGCGAAGGCCAAATGGTGAAAGTGAAATGCCTTGGCATTGACGATCGCGGCAAGGTCAAGCTGTCGATGAAAGTCGTGGACCAGGAAACTGGCGAAGACTTGTCGGCGACGGCTGACGCCTAATCCGCGCGCTACGACCGAAAGGGGACGCCCCGTGGGTTTTGTTCTGAAGCAGGTGCGGCTGTCGGGCCGCGATGCCCCGCCTCTCGTGGAGGGGGGCAAGGGTATCGCAGTTTCGAATGGTGAAAGCTCCGGCGCGTGGGCGGCCACCGGCGGCGTCGGCACGTTTTCCGGCGTCAACGCCGACTCGCGGGACGATGCCGGCGAGTTGGTGTTCCAGGACTATCTGGGCAAAACCCGCCGCGATCGGCACGAGGAGTTGGTCTCCCACGGTGTGCGCGGCGCCATTCACCAAGCGCGCATCGCCTACGAAATCGCCGCCGGCGCCGGCCCGATCCATATGAACGTTCTGTGGGAGATGGGCGGGGCCGAACAGATTTTGCACGGCACACTGCAAGGCGCCCGCGGCCTGATTGACGGCGTCACCTGCGGCGCCGGCATGCCCTACAAGGTGGCGGAGATCGCGGCATCCTATGGCGTTTACTACTACCCGATTGTCTCCTCGGCGCGGGCGTTTCGGGCGCTTTGGAAACGGTCTTACAACAAGTATCCGGACTGGCTCGGCGGCGTCGTCTATGAGGACCCGTGGCTGGCTGGCGGCCACAACGGCCTATCCAATAGCGAAGACCCGGAAAAGCCGGAAGACCCCAAGCCGCGGGTTCGGGCCTTGCGGGCGATCATGAACGAAGTGGGCTTGAACGATGTGCCGGTCATCATGGCCGGCGGCGTCTGGCGGCTGGACGAGTGGGCCGATTGGATGGACGATCCGGAGCTAGCGCCGGTGGCCTTCCAGTTCGGCACGCGGCCGCTGCTGACCGAGGAAAGCCCGATTTCGGATATGTGGAAGCAGCGCCTTCTGACCTTGAAGGAAGGCGACGTCTTCCTGAACCGCTACAGCCCGACCGGCTTTTATTCGTCTGCCGTGCGCAACGATTTCATCAATGAGTTGCGCCAGCGCAGCGAGCGTCAGATCGCCTTCTCCAGTGAACCGGTCGGCGATCACGATACCGAATTCGCCATGGGTCCGCGCGGGCGCAAGGTCTATGTGACGGCGGAAGATTTGCACCGCGCTAAGAACTGGCAGGCTGAAGGCTATACGGAGGCGATGCGCACGCCGGATTCGACTCTGGTGTTCGTGACCATGGACTCGCGCAATCACATCCTGACCGACCAGATCGAATGCATGGGCTGTCTGTCCGCCTGCCGCTTTTCGAATTGGGCGGAAGGCGAGGCCGGCACGACGGGGCGCAAGACCGACCCCCGGTCCTACTGCATCCAAAAGACCCTGCAGAACATTAGCCACGGCAGCGAACCCGACACCCAGTTAATGTTCGCGGGGCACAATGCCTTCCGTTTTGCGTCCGATCCCTTCTACGCCAATGGCTATATCCCTACCGTAAAAGCGCTGGTCGAGCGCATTAAGACAGGGGCCTGAGCGGTCGCGCCATTTGTGTGACCGCCGTCACTAGTTGGGCTGGAGGCGTTTGAATTAGGCGAACGACCGGCTTATATCGACATCAGAGGTTGGCGCCCACGTCAGCCCGATTGTTCAGCTAGTCGAGGGTGAGTGATGCCGGACCGATCCTATACCGATGTCATCAAACGGTTGCGCCTTGCCAACTTGCGGCCAACGCGGCAGCGGATCGGGTTGGGTAAGCTGCTATTCACCGGTGAGGAGCGGCATTTCACCGCCGATCAGTTGCACGTCGAGGCAGACCGGGCTGGCCTCTCGGTCTCGTTGGCCACGGTCTACAACACCTTGCATCAGTTCTGCGAGACCGGATTGTTGCTGGAGGTGGTGGTCGATCCCAGCCGCTCCTACTTCGATACGAATACGGAGCGCCATCACCACTTCTTCAATCCTGAAAAGGGCGAACTGTCGGATATTCCGGCGGATGGCATCGATATTGAGGGTTTACCAGCCCCGCCGCCCGGAACCCGCATCGGCCGCGTCGATATTGTCGTTCGTATTCATAACGACTAATTAAAATCAATGAATTATACGGTATTTTACGATTATTATAATATCGACACAAGGCCCGGAAGCGACCCGCGCTGCTTTGGCGAGCGATTTCGCCTAGCAGCATCGGTTCGGAATGACGGCAGGCCGGTTCTCGGATCACGCGACCTGAGCAGCCGCTCCATCCAGCCAGACATGGCTACAGCCGAGCCGCTTCGCCTCTACCTGCGGCTCCACGCCGGCATCGAGTCCGGCGACGGTCCACCAGCCTTCGTCCTGGCGCGCACGCCGGCCGGCGGGTGTGGTTCCTGCCGGCAGGTACAGCCGATTGGCCGCTGCACTCGGCTCCAGCGCGCGCATCACCATATCGAGGTAGAGCGTCGCGCCGGTGGCCGTCTCACCGGCAAATCCAGGCGCAGACGCCCAATAGCGGCCGCCGCGGCCAAGCTCGCCATGCTGGCCGCGCGCGAATAGCGAGAAGCTGATGCCGCGGTGGTATTCGAAGCCACGATGCTCGACCGGGTCCAGCGTCACGGTTACGTCCGGCAGGCCCTCGCGCAACAACGGCAGCAATGCCTGCGCCGGCTCCAGCACTTGCCGCGCTGCATCTGGCAAGTCCAGTGCTTGCAATTGCTTGAGAGCGACGTCTGCAGCGCCCGCGGTCGCCATCACCGCCGCCAACAGCGGCGCCGTATCACCGGTCAGCCGCTGGATGGATGCCAGGTCCTTGCGGTTCAGAGCCTCCCGCAACTCTGCGGAAACCGCATCGCCCTCGGCCAATGCCGGTACCAGCGCCGGAGCAAATGTCGGCAGGGAGAGATCAACGGTCAGCCCTTGCACACCGAGCGCTGTCAGCGCCTCGACCGAAACGACAATGACCTCGCCATCCGCCGCCGCACTGTCGCTGCCGATCAACTCCAGCCCCGCTTGCCGGAATTGCCGGTCAGGCCGCAACTGATCGCCGGTGACCCGCAGCACCGTGCCGTTGTAGGAGAGCCGCAGCGGCCGCGGCCAACGGCTGAGGCGGGTCGCGGCAATACGGGAGATTTGCGGGGTGATGTCGGCGCGCACCGCCATGGTGCGCTGCGAGGCCGGGTCGACGAGGCGGAAGGTCTTGTCGGTCATCGCCGCACCGGGGCCGGTCAGCAGCGATGCCTCGAACTCCACCAGCGGCGGCGACACCTGCCGATAGCCGTTCTGGCGAAAGGTCGCCAGCAGGCTCTCCGTCACCAGAGCCTCATGCTCCGCTTCAGGTGGCAAGGTATCCCGCAGGCCGCTGGGCAGTAGCGCCGTGCTTTCGGTCATGGTTGCGTTTTCCGGTTTCGCTATCGGTGCGCTTGTTCTAGCGCCTATGGCGGTGGGGGCAAGCGCAGCCAGCGCAGGCCAGGGCCATCGTCGGCAAATACAGCCGCGCGGCTGCCGTCTGGCAGGGTCAGCACCGCAAGGCCGGTGCGTAACGGACCGAACCGCTCGGTTTCGGCAAGCCGAGAGATAGCGCCGCCGGCCAGCGACACCGCGGCCAGGGTCTGCCTGTTCTGCTCCGGCAGCAGAATATCGGCGAGGCCGTCGCCATCGATATCGCCGATCCAGGACAAGCCCAATTGGGTGCTGCCAACGGCATGGTTGGAGTATCCGCCCGCCGCCAGAATGGGCTCCAGCCGGTCGCCCTCCAGCCGGTAGAGCGTGAGAATGCCGCCGATATGCGGGGTGATCACCAGCGCCAGTTGTCTTGTGCCGTCGCCGACGAAATCCGCAACGCCGATGGGATTGAGCCAGCGGAAGCCCATGCCGATGGGCGGCGTACCGTAGCGCCGGCTGAGCTTGCCCGCCTGAATGGTATAGGCCTCCAGCCCTGCCCCGTGCTGGGCGTCGGAGCGGATCACCCAAACCTCGGGCGAGCCGTCCTGATCCAGGTCCCAGAGCCGCGGCTCCAGGTCTTCGAACACGGATTGCTCCGGCGCAGCCGCGCCCAGGATCCGGCCGTCTGCGGTTTCGACCAACAGCGTGGCGGCCTCGTAGCGGTCGCCAAGGATCGCGTGCGGGTATCGCTCGGTTGGATCGGCCAGCCAGGCGCGGCGGATTTCGCCAGCGCCCCGTGCAACCCTGCCGTGCGGAATTAAGCCCGGCGCGGCCTCCGGCGCAATCGGTTCTGCTGGCTGCAATATCGGCTTCACTTCGGCTTGGTTCCAACCGACGGACCACGCCGTGCCGTCTGCAAGCCTCAATACAAGCGCCTCACTGTCTGAGGCC
The DNA here is from genome assembly GCA_963974445.1 of uncultured Alphaproteobacteria bacterium. Taxonomy (GTDB): domain Bacteria; phylum Pseudomonadota; class Alphaproteobacteria; order Bin95; family Bin95; genus JACKII01. The sequence goes on along the minus strand of CAXBDI010000016.1, from coordinate 27,250 downwards.
AGCGACACCGCCGGCGCCGGCAAGGCCATCTGCCCAACCGGCCACTGAGCCTCGGCCATGGCAGAGGCGCTCGGGATGCTCAGGCCCGCGATCAGCACCAGAGTGCGTGCAAATCCAGGCACGGCGTTAGAACTGCATCGCCTTGGCTTGGATGACACCGTCCACCCCGGCGATCTTCTCCGCGAGCGCTTCGGAGCATGGCTCGTCGATCTCCACCAGCGCCAGCGCGTGGCCGTTGCCGGGCGAGCGGCCCAGGTGGAAGTTGGCGATATTGACGCCGGCATTGCCCAATGTCGTGCCAAGATTGCCGATAAAGCCGGGTTTGTCCTCGTTGCGTACGAACAGCATGTTCGGGCCAAGCTGCGCGTCGAAGTTGATGTCCTGTACCTGCACCACCCGCGGGCGGCTGCCGAACAGCGCGCCAGCGACGGTGCGGGTTTGGCGCTCGGTCTCCACCGTCACCCGGATAAGCGACTGGAAATCGACCGACTGGTCGTTCTTAACCTCGGTCACGTCGATGTCGCGCTCGCGGGCGATGACCGGCGCGTTGACCATGTTGACCGAGTCGAGCAGCGGCCGCAGCAAACCCATCAGGATCACCGCCGTCAGCGGCCGCGTGTTGAGGCTGGCCACGTGGCCACGATACTCGACCACCAGCTTGCGGAGGCCGGTTTCGGTCAACTGGCCGGCGAAGCTGCCCAATTGTTCGGCCAGACCCATGAAGGGCTTGAGGCGCGGCGCCTCTTCCGCGCTGATCGATGGCATGTTGAGGGCGTTGGTGACGGCGCCGGTCAGCAGATAGTCGCTGATCTGCTCGGCGATTTGCAGCGCGACGTTCTCCTGCGCTTCCTCGGTCGCTGCGCCCAGATGCGGTGTCGTCACGACATCGTCGCGGCCGAACAGCACGTTCTCCTTCGCCGGCTCATTCACGAAGACGTCGAACGCTGCGCCGGCGACGTGGCCGCTATCCAGGGCCGCGCGCAAATCTTCCTCGACCACCAGGCCGCCGCGGGCGCAGTTGATGATGCGCACGCCCGGCTTGCAGCGGGCCAGCGTTTCGGCGTTGAGGATGCCGCGCGTTTGATCGGTCATCGGTGTGTGCAGGGTGATGAAGTCGGCACGGGCGAGCAACTCGTCCAACTCTACCTTTTCGACGCCCAAGTCCACGGCGCGTTCCGTCGACAGGAACGGATCGAACGCCGCCACTTTCATCCGCAGGCCAAGCGCGCGCTCCGCTACGATGGTGCCGATATTGCCGCAACCGATGATGCCCAGGGTCTTGCCGAACAGCTCGACGCCCATGAAGCGGGACTTCTCCCACTTGCCGGCCTGGGTGGAGCGGTCGGCGGCAGGGATTTGCCTGGCCAGCGCGAACATCATGGCGATGGCGTGCTCGGCGGTGGTGATGGTGTTGCCGTAAGGCGTGTTCATCACGACGACGCCGCGGGCCGTCGCTTCCGCCACGTCGATATTATCGACGCCGATGCCGGCGCGGCCGATGACCTTCAGGTTCGGCGCAGCATCCAACACCGCCTTGGTCACCTTGGTGGCGGAACGTACGGCCAGGCCGTCATACTCGCCGATGATCGCCAGCAACTCGTCCGGTTTCAGGCCGACCTTGACGTCGACCTCAAGGCCGCGCGTCGCGAATATCTCAGCCGCACGCTCGCTAAGAGCGTCGGCGATCAGGACTTTAGGCATGGGACTCTATCCCTTCAGCAGATCGGCTTTAACGGTGGCGAAGGCCCAATCGAGCCAAGGCATCAGCGCGGCGACGTCGTCCGGGTCAATGGTCGAGCCGCACCAAATGCGCAGGCCGGGCGGTGCCGAGCGGTAGGCGTTGATGTCGTAGGCGACCCCCTCGGCGTCCAACAGCTTCGCCATCCGCGACGGCGCTTCCGCCGCCTTGTCGCCCAGTTCCGGGTCGGCGAGGGTCAGGCAGACGGACGTGCTGGAGCGGATTTCCGCGCGCGCCGGCAGGAAGTTCGCCCACGGCGTCCGCTCGACCCATTCGGCGATGTGCGCCAGCGATTTCGAGGAGCGCGCTATGGTGCCCTTGTAACCGCCGATCGAACGGATCCAGTCGAGGGCGTCGAGCGCATCCTCGACGCACAGCATCGAGGGCGTGTTCATGGTTTCGCCGCGGAAAATCCCCTCGTTCAGCTTGCCACCCTTGGTCAGGCGGAAGATCTTCGGCAAGGGCCGTGGCGGCGCGAAGGTTTCCAGGCGCTCGACCGCCCGGGGCGACAACGCCAGCATGCCATGCGCCGCCTCACCGCCCATTGCCTTTTGCCAGGACCAGGTGACGACATCCAGCTTGTCCCATGGCAGGTCCATGGCGAACGCGGCGGAGGTCGCGTCGCAGATGGTCAGCCCCTCGCGGTCCGCGGCAATCCAATCGCCGTTCGGCACGCGCACGCCGGAGGTGGTGCCGTTCCAGACGAACACCACGTCGCGGGCCGGATCGACTTTGGAGAGGTCCGGCAGTTCGCCATACGGAGCCTCGAACACGCGCACGTCTTCCAGTTTCAACTGGTCCTGCACGTCGCCGAGCCAGTCTTTCGAGAAGCTCTCCCACACCAACACGTCGGTGCCGCGCGCGCCCAGCATCGACCATAGGGCGATCTCGACCGCGCCGGTATCCGATGCCGGCACGATGGCGATACGATAGTCGTCGGGTACGCCCAGAAGCTCTTTCGTCCGGTCGATCACCGCGGCCAGTTTCGCCTTGCCGGGCGCGGAACGGTGCGAGCGGCCGAGTAGTGCATCGGCAAGGCCATCAAGCGACCACCCCGGACGCTTGGCGCAAGGGCCGGAGGAAAAGTTCGGGTTGGCAGGCTTTCGCGAAGGCTGCTGCATAGAGGACAAAACCTTGGTGGAAGTCGAACATCTGGCGCCGCGCCGGGCGGCCCCAAAGTTCCGCATCGCGGAATGGCGCGAACCCTAGAAGCCGGGGGTCGAAATATCAACATGCTGGACCGCGGCAAGTCTGCGGCGGGCCGTAGCAGTGCGCGGCGGCCGCTACTCTCGCCGCGATTCGCGGAGCCAATGACGAACACAGAATCGTTTGCCGCTCGGCGAGGTTATGGAAGACAGTATCCACCGCTTTCAATATCGCTGGAAATGGCCCTAGGGCGAGCCGCATTGGCCGATTGACCTGACGAAGCAGCAATCACTTTCGGTGCTATATGAGCGGCTTAGCAACGAGTCCCACCCCCGGCCTACAGATGAGCGTTGCCCGCCACCGTGCGAGTGCCGGTGACATGCCGCACGGGCCCGAAACCTCCACCGGGTCGACGCGCACAGAATCCGCAGCTAAATCTGCCTGACACTGACGACATTGACCCTTGATGAGCATTCCGCTCTGCCGCCGATGGATTTGACTGAATTATGGCGCCTCCCCAACCCTTCGCCATCCGCGGCACCAACTTCAACATGGTTGTGTTGCAGCTACGCGATGGCGCGCCGGATGTCGTTGTGCCCGCGCTGGAGCGGTTGATCAAGCAGTCGCCGGCGTTTTTGCGCGACTCGCCGGTCGTGCTGGGGCTGGATGATCTGGTGGCAAACGGCAGCCAACCGGACTTTGCCGGCCTGGCCGAGGGGCTAAGGAGCCTGCGTCTGATACCGGTCGGCACGACTGGCGGTACCGGCAGCCTGCGGCAGGCCGCGGCGGCCGTTGGCCTCGCTCAACTAACCAAGGGCCAGCAGCTGTTCAAGACAAAGGGACAGACGGCGGCGGCAGAGCCCGTCGAGCCAACACCCGCGCCGTCGCCCGAGGTCATCGCAGAGCCGGCTGCGTCGGTCGATTCTATCGAGACCAAAGCCGAATCGGCACCGGTGGAGGCGGAGCCTGCACTCCTCATCACCGCTCCCGTGCGCGCCGGCAATCGAATTTATGCACAGGGCAGGGACATCATCTGTACCGCAACAGTCAACGCTGGCGCCGAATTAATCGCCGACGGCCATGTCCATGTGTACGGCGCGCTGCGGGGGCGGGCCATTGCCGGTGCTTCGGGCTTTGAAGAAGCCAGAATCTTTGCTCTGAATTTCGATCCGGAGCTCGTCGCCATCGCCGGTTTCTATCGGGTGCGCGATGATCTCGAATCCAATCTGATCGGTCAGCGGCTACAGGTGAGTTTGAATGGTGAAGAGATGCAGTTCACGCCGCTTGTATAAAACAGGCCGCAGTACAACCAGAGTTTGAAGGAGACACGTACGATGTCTGAAGTCATCGTCGTCACATCGGGCAAGGGCGGGGTTGGTAAGACGACCACCAGCGCTGCCTTTGCCACGGGGTTGGCCATGCGTGGCCACAAGACCGTGGTGGTGGATTTCGACGTCGGCCTGCGCAATCTCGACCTGATCATGGGCTGCGAGCGTCGGGTGGTGTTCGACATCATTAACGTCATCCAGGGCGAGGCAAAGCTGGCGCAGGCGCTGATAAAGGATAAGCGGGTCGAAAACCTCAGCATCCTGCCGGCCTCCCAGACCCGCGATAAGGATGCGCTGACCCAAGAGGGTGTCGAGAAAATCCTGGACCAGTTGCGCAAGACTCACGACTACATCGTCTGCGACAGCCCGGCCGGTATCGAGCGCGGCGCGCAACTGGCGCTGTACTTTGCCGACCAAGCCATCGTCGTCACCAACCCGGAGGTTTCCAGCGTTCGCGACAGCGACCGTATTCTGGGGGTGCTGGCTAGCCGCTCGCAACGGTCGGAGCAGGGCCGCACACCTGTGAAGGAGCAGTTGCTGTTGACGCGTTACGATGCCGCGCGGGTTGAGCGCGGCGAGATGCTGAAAGTGGATGATGTGCAGGAAATCCTGGCGATCCCCCTGCTGGGCATCATCCCGGAAAGCCAGAGTGTGCTGCAAGCCTCCAACCAGGGCGTTCCAGTGATTTTGGAACACGATTCGTCTGCGGGCCGTGCCTATGCCGACGCGGTCGGCCGCTTCTTAGGCGAAGATATTCCCCACCGCTACGCCGAGCCCGAGAAAAAGGGCCTGTTCAGCCGCTTGTTCCGAGGTGCCGCATGAGCCTGCTGAATTTCTTCCGTACCAAACGCTCGCCCGGATCGGCGGAAACTGCCCGTGACCGCCTGCAAATCGTGCTGGCGCACGAGCGTATCAGCCGCGATGGCGACGACTTCCTGCCGCGCTTGCAGAAGGAGTTGCTGGAGGTGATCGCCCGCTATGTGTCGGTCGATCAGAACAAGGCAGTGGTCAAGCTGGACCGTGGCGACGATGTCTCGACCCTGGAGATCGAGATCGAACTGCCGACCCCAAGCGCTGAGGACAGGCGGCCAACCCGCGTCGCCTCGTAGGGCGCCTGTCGCGCCGGATTGTCGAGCGGTGCATTCGGTCGCAACCAGATGCTCTGACGCGCCATCGTTGCGGTGTTGGCACCCGGTTCTCTGCGCATCCGCGTCGCGGCTTGGCCGGTCAGCGTCGTCTCACACATTTGGACAGGCAGCCTGGCAAGACTTCAGGCGGCCGCCTGATCCCCGCCCAGATAGAACTTCTCCAGCGGCTTCAGGTTTGCATCCAGTTTGTAGACCAGCGGCACGCCGGTCGGAATTTCGACCAGCGGAATTTCCTCGTCCGACAGTCCGTCCAGATGCTTGACCAGCGCGCGCAGCGAGTTGCCGTGCGCAGAAATAATCAGCCGCTGCCCCGCCCGCACTTTCGGCGCAATCTCCGCCTCCCAATAGGGCAGCACGCGCTCGATGGTGATTTTCAGGCTCTCGGTCAGCGGCACGATATCTTTGGGCAGGTTGCGGTAGCGCGGATCGTTGGCCGGATAGCGCTCGTCGTCCGGGGTGAGCGCCGGCGGCGGAATATCGAAGCTGCGCCGCCAGATGAACACCTGGTCCGCGCCATGCTTCTCCGCCGTCTCCGCCTTGTTCAGGCCCTGTAGCGCGCCATAGCTGCGCTCGTTCAGCCGGTAGTCCTTGGTCACCGGCAGCCACAACCGGTCCATCTCGTCCAGCGCCAGATGCAGGGTGCGGATCGCCCGGGTCAGCACGCTGGTGTAGCAGGCGTCGAAGTCGTAGCCGCCCTCGCGCAGCAATCGGCCGCCGCGGCGCGCCTCCTTGCGGCCGGCTTCGGTCAGGTCGATGTCCTTCCAGCCGGTAAAGCGGTTTTCCAGGTTCCACTGGCTCTGCCCGTGGCGAATCAGAACGAGGGTATGGGTGTCGGCCATGCTGGCGTCTCCGCGAGTTATCAGGTTGCGGCGGAGCCTATCCACCGGAAAGGCCGGCGCAACGACGCCAAAGGACGCAAAGCCGTTCGCGCCGGCGCGACGTATGACTATACTTTGAGCATGGACGCACTGCTAACCTTGAGCCTGCCCGACGAGGCCGCTACCCGCGCGTTGGGCGCCCGGCTATGGCCGCTGCTGGCGGCGGGCGACGTTGTGGCGCTGGCGGGCGATCTCGGCGCCGGCAAGACTACGCTCGCCCGGGGATTGATTCAGAGAGCCATGGCGGACGATGCGCCGGTGCCCAGCCCGACCTTCACCCTCGTGCAAGTCTATGAGCCGAAGGCCGGCCCGGTGATCTGGCACTTCGATCTCTACCGCCTGAGCGATGCGGCAGAACTCACCGAACTCGGCTGGGACGAGGCATTGGCCGAAGGCGTGTCTCTGGTGGAATGGCCGGAGCGGGCCGGCGACGCCCTGCCTGACACTGCGCTGCGGCTTGAGTTGGAGACCGTGGGCTCCGGTCGCCGCGCCGCATTCAAAGGTGGGCGCGAGTGGTCCCGGCGTTTGGCGGGGACATTGGCGGCATGAGCGACGCAGAGCACCGCACCGTCGCCATGGACGCCTTCCTGGGCCGCCACGGCTTCGCCGCCGCAGATCGCAGCGCCCCTTCTGCCGACGCCTCCTTCCGGCGCTACTTTCGCCTGACCGGCGGCCCCTATCCAGCCCTGCTGATGGACGCGCCGCCCGACAAGGAAAAACTGCGTCCCTTTGTCGAGATCGCAGCGCATCTGCGCCGCCTCGGTCTATCCGCGCCAAATGTGCCGGCGTCGGATATGACGGAAGGGTTCGCGCTGGTCGAGGATTTCGGCGACGCCACGTTTACACGCTTGCTGGACGATGGCGTGTCCGCGGAGACTCTTTACGGCCAGGCCATTGATGCGCTGGCGGCGCTGCAAAACTATCCGGAGAATGCGGATATTTCCCTCCCGCCCTACGATCTGGCGTTCTTTCTGAAAGAGACCGGCCTGTTTCTGGACTGGTACTGGCCAGCGGCGCGGGGCAGCGGGCCATCCGCCGCCGAGCGCGAAGAGTTTCAGACGGCTTTGACGCAGGCATTGATCCCCGTGCTCGCTCGCTCGCCGAGAGTGTTCGTGCATCGCGATTTTCACGTCGACAACCTTATAGTCGTCGAGGGCCGAACCGGCGTCGCGGCTTGCGGGCTACTGGATTTTCAGGACGCCCTGATCGGGCCGCCGGCCTACGATCTGGTATCGCTGTTGCAAGACGAGCGCCGGGATGTCGCCTCCGGTTTGGCCGCTGCCATGCGCGCCCGCTACGCCAAGGCCGTGCCGGCTCTGGCCGACGACACCGCCTATTGGGTCTTGGGGGCGCAGCGGCATTTGAAGAACCTCGGCATCTTCGCCCGCCTGAGCCGCCGCGACGGCAAACACCGCTATCTGGCGCACGTCCCGCGCATGTGGCGGATGATCGACGAGTGTCTTGCGGCGGAACCCATTCTGGCACCGCTCGCTGCCTGGTTGGACGCGAACTGGCCGTCGCATACACGCATCGCACTGCCCGCGCCGGGGTTGACGGCATGAGTTGCGGGGGCCGTCCAGCGACGCCACCGCCGCATCGCGCGATGATCCTGGCGGCAGGCCGCGGCAAGCGGCTCGCGTCTATCACCGCGACCACTCCGAAGCCATTGATCCGCGTCGGCGGCATCGCGTTGATCGATCAGGCCCTGACGCAACTGCAAGCGGTCGGCGTCACCGACTATGTCGTCAACACCCACTATCTGGCGGAGCGGGTGGAGGATCACGTGCGCCGCTGGAAAGTGCCGCGGCTGCACATTTCGCGCGAGCCGGAATTGCTCGATACCGGCGGCGGCGTTGCCCGGGCGCGGCGATGGCTGGGGCTCACACCGTTCTTCGTGCTGAACAGCGACCTCGTCTGGATGGGGCCGCCGGGCCGGGCATTGCAGCGGCTGGCCGACGCCTGGTGCGACCGGACGATGGACGCGCTGCTGCTGGTAGCCCCGACCGTTGCGGTTCGAGGCTATAACGGCCCGGGCGATTTCACTCTGGGTCCGGAGGGCCGGGTGCAGCGGCGCTTGCCTGGCACGATGACGCCTTTCGTTTTCACCGGCGCACAAATCCTGACGCCGCGAGTGTTTGTCGGTGCACCGCCCGGGCCGTTCTCGCTGAACCGCATTTATGACCAAGCCGCGGCCCGTGGCCGCCTGTTCGGCATTCGGCATGAGGGCGACTGGATCGATGCCGGCACGCCGGAGCGTCTGCATCTGGCCAGCGAGGCGATGATTCATAGCCGCCAGGGGAATCTCTGGTGAGCGCTGACCTGGCCGGCCTTTACACCATTCCGGCGGGCGTAGGCTTTCTCGATTCGCTTGCACGCGGGCTCCTGGATCGATGGGGCGAGGCGCCGTCTGGTCTCAGCCAGGTCCGCATGTTCCTTCCGACCCGCCGCGCCTGTCAGGCGATGGCCGATGCCTTTTTGCGGGTTACGGATGGGCGTCCGCTGCTGCTGCCGCGGCTGGAGCCGCTTGGCGATCTCGACCCGGAGGATTGGCACGCTGCCGCCAGCAGTGCCTCTGCCGCCATTGCCAATCTGCCGCCTGCCATCGCGCCGGCCAGACGGCAATTGCTGCTGGCCCGGTTGATCCTGAGCCGCGACCGCGCCATCGGTCCGGATCAGGCGTTGAAGCTGGCCGATGCCTTGGGCCGTTGGCTGGACCAGGTGCAGATTTACGACCTCGACCCTGACAATCTGGCCGCCTTGGTACCGGACGAGTATGCCGCCCATTGGGCCGAGACGCTCAAATTCCTCAGCCTGGTGACCCAGCATTGGCCGGCCATCGTCGCCGAAGAGGGCGCGATGGATGCGGTCGAGCGCCACAAGGCCGTCATCGCTGCCCAGATCGACGCCTGGGCCGCCGACCCGCCGCGGACGCCGGTTATCGCCGCCGGCTCCACAGGCTCATTGCCGTCCACCGCTGCGATCATGCGGGCGATTCTCGACCTGCCAGCCGGTGCGGTGGTCCTGCCGGGACTCGATACCGCATTGGACGAGGCTGCCTGGCAAGCGCTGCCGGAAGGCCACCCGCAATTTGGTTTGGCAAAGCTGCTGGTAAGCCTGGATCGGCCGCGCGCCGAAGTACAATTCTGGGCCGCCACACTGCGGGATGACCCGCATCTGGATCGGGTTCAGGCAGGGCGCTCGGCTTTGTTGCGTCAGGCGCTGCGTCCCGCCGATGCGCCGCCACCGGACGAACCGGCTGGCGCGGCGAAGGAAGGGCTCACCCACTTGACCGCGGTCGTCGCGGCGGGCCCGGAGGCGGAGGCCCGGGTGATCGCGCTCGCATTCCGCGATTTTCTGGAGCGCACCGACGACGAGGCAGCGGCCCTGGTGACCGCCGACCGCGGTCTGGCGCAGCGGGTGGCAGCCGAACTATCCCGCTGGGGCATCGCCATTGACGATTCAGCCGGCACCGCGCTGCCCGAGACCCGGCCCGGCATCTACCTGCGGCTGGTCGCGCAGGCGGCTTGCGGTGGCTTGGCGCCGGTGCCGTTGCTGGCACTGCTGAAGCACCCGCTGACCGCGGTCGACCCGGCAGACGTGCTGCGGCTGGAGCGCGCGGCGTTGCGCGGCTTGCGCCCGGCGCCAGGGCTCAAAGGATTGCGAGCCGCCCTCGAGCCCGCGGACTGCGAGGCACTGGAACCGCTTCTGGTTCGCATCGAGGCCGGCGAGGCGCCGCTGTTGGCCTTGACCGAGGCCGGCGAGGCGCCGCTTGCGGATTGGCTCACGGCCCATGTCGAAGCTGCCGAGGCGCTGGCCGAAACCGCGGACGAGACCGGCCCGGACCGGCTCTGGCAGGACGAGGCAGGGGAGGCGGCAGCGCTGGCGCTGGATAGTCTGCTGGCAGCGGCCACCGGCTTTCCATCGGTTAGCGCCGACGACTATCCGGCGGTGCTCGACGGGCTGCTGGACCGGCAGACCGTCCGGCCACGCTATGGCAAGCACCCGCGCCTTGCGATATTGGGACCGCTGGAGGCGCGGCTGCAATGCCCGCAACTGGCCATCCTCGGCAGCTTGAACGAGGGCTCCTGGCCGCCGGAGCCGGAGCGCGATCCCTGGATGGGCCGGCCGATGCGTCTGGATTTCGGCCTGCCGCTGCCCGAGTGGCGCATCGGCCTCGCCGCCCACGACTTCGCCCAAGCGCTGGCGGCGCCGGAGGTGATGCTCACCCGCGCGGCGCGGGTTGGCGGCGCACCCACCGTGCCGTCGCGCTGGCTCGCCCGGCTGGAACTGGCGGCGCGGGCGGCGACCGGCACCCTGGCGGCGGATTCGCCGGATCCCTTGCGGGAAGGCGCCGGCTATTGGCTGGGCCTCGCCGAGGCGTTGGATCAGCCATCCGCACCTGCCATCTCGCAAGCCCCAAAAGCGTTGCCGCCGGTCGCGGCGCGGTTCCGCGACTTGTCGGTGACCGATGCTGAGCGTTGGTTGCGCGATCCCTACGGCCACTATGCCCGCCACATTCTGCGGTTGCGCGCGCTGGATGCGGTTGATGAGCCGCCCGACGCAGGCGACCGCGGCGAGGTGCTGCACGCCGCATTGCGCCAGTTCGTCAACAGCCTCGGTTCCGGCGAGTGGCCGGACAATGCGATGGACCGGCTGACGGCGGCAGGCCGCCAGGCGTTCGGCCCGCTGCTGGAGCGCCCTGGCGTCCGCGCCTTCTGGTGGCGGCGGTTCGAACGGATGGCCGGCTGGTTCACCGCACACGAGGCGACGCGATGGCCGGATGTGGTCGAGGCTAGGACGGAACACAAGCTGGCCGGCGATATCGTGGCCGCGGACCAGACCGTCACGCTGAGTGCCCGGCTCGACCGGCTCGACCGGATCGCGGATGCCGGCTTCACGGTGATCGACTACAAGAGCGGAGCACTGCCCTCCGCGAACGAGACCGCCGGCGCCTGGTCGCCGCAATTGCCGCTGGAGGGCATGTTGGTGCTGCTCTGCCATCCCGGCGCAACGCTGGATGGGCTGGAGGCCTGGGCGGTCGGCGGCGGCTCCAGCAAGGACGAGGGCGGCTCCATTCGGGATATGATCGGCCAGAAGCGCGACCCTGTTGAAGTTGCAGAGGCAGCTTGGGATGGCCTCTCCCGCCTGCTGGTGCAGTTCTCCGATCCTGCAATGCCGTATCTGGCTGAGCCGAGACCGCCGCTAGCGCCGCGCTTCAGCGACTACCGCCACCTGGCCCGTATCGACCGGGAGGGCGGCGGCGATGCCTGACTCTTCTATGCGGCCCGATCCCAGCGTGGCACAGCGACTGGCCGCCGATCCGGCGGTATCTGCCTGGGTCGATGCCTCGGCCGGGTCCGGCAAGACAAAAGTGTTGACCGACCGGGTGCTGGCGCTGCTGCTGGGCGGAGCCAGGCCGCACGCCATCCTCTGCCTGACCTTCACCAAAGCTGCCGCTGGCGAGATGGCCAATCGCGTCGCCGACCGGCTGGCACTGTGGGCGCGGGCGGATGCGGCGGACCTGGCTGGAAACCTGACCGACCTCCTCGGCCAACCGCCAACCGCCGATCAGATCGACCGCGCCCGTCGCCTGTTCGCAAAGGTACAGGAGGCGCCGGGCGGCGTCAGGATCGAGACGGTGCACGGCTTTTGCCAGGGTGTGCTGCAACGCTTTCCAGTAGAGGCGAACGTGCCGCCGCACTTCGATGTACTGGAGGAGCGCGACCAGCGGCTGCTGCTGGCGCAGGCGCGCGATGAACTGGTGCGTGCGGTTGCGTCCGCGCCGGACGGCGGTTTGGCGCAAGCATGGGACCGCATGCTGGAGCGCCTTACTGAACAATCCTTCGCAAAACTATCTGTCGAGATGGCCAAGCAAAGGGCGCGGTTGGAAAACGTTCAGCCGGCGGATGTTGCGCAGGTACTGGGCATCGATCCGCAGCAGACGCCTGCTGCCATTCTGGCAGCCGCTTGCCTGGACGACGCTATAGACGTTGCGTCGCTGCGCGCGGCCATCACGCCCTTACAGGCAGACAGCGCCAAGACGGTTCAGAAAATGGCGATGGCGCTGACGGACTTTTTTGGCAACGAGCCGGAACAGCGGAATTTCGATGCCTACGCCACAGCGTTCCTCACGCAAGCGGGCGCGCCGCTGAAGCTCGGCGCCCTGAAAGCGTTCAAATCCAACGATAGCCTGCTGGCGACGATTTCTGCGGAGCAAGACCGGTTGATCCGGGTTAACGGTGAATGCGCCAAGGCTGTCGCCCTGGCCGATACCAGGGCGTTGTTGACTGTCACTCAGCGATTGCTCACGCGGTATCGGGCGTTGAAGCGGTCGCGCTCACTGCTGGACTATGACGACCTCATCCTGGGCGCGGCGCGGCTGCTGGTCGATCCGGGCGCGGCCTGGGCGCATTTTAAACTGGATGGCGGCATCGACCACGTCCTCGTCGACGAGGCTCAGGATACCAACCCGGCGCAATGGCAGGTGATCGCCGGTCTGATCGCCGAGTTCTTTGCCGGCGGCGACGAGCGGGGGCGGACACTGTTCGCCGTGGGCGATCCGAAACAGTCGATCTATAGCTTTCAGGGTGCTGACCCGCAGGGCTTTCTGCATCGCCGCGAGGAGTTTCGCGCCGCGGCGCGGGCTTGCGGGTTGGAATGGCGCGATGTGCCGCTGACCGTCTCCTTCCGCTCCGCGCCGCCAGTGCTGCAATTGGTCGATGCCGTATTCGAGGTGGCGGATCGCCTGGGCGTCGGCGACGCGCCGGTACAGCATCAGCCGTGGCGCGCGACGGCCCCCGGCTTGATCGAGGTCTGGCCGTTGGTGGCAGAGGCCGAGGCACAGGGCATAGAAGACGTCTGGCAATTGCCGCGCGACTACGAAGCATCGCTCGGTGCCGAGGATCGGCTGGCATGGGCGGTGGCAGGCAAGATCAAAGACCTCATCGAAAGCGGCGAGACGCTGGCCGCCCGCGATGGACGGGCGATCCGAGCCGGCGATATCATGGTGCTGGTCCGCCGCCGCCGCCGCTTCGGTCAGGCCTTGGTATCGGCATTGAAGCGGCTGGGCGTGCCCGTCGCCGGCGTCGACCGAATGGCGCTGGCGCGGCAGTTGGCGGTGCAGGACCTGGTGGCGTTCGGGCAATTCCTGCTGTTTCCCGAGGACGACCTGACGCTTGCCGCTGTTCTGAAGGGGCCATTCTTTCAATGGTCCGAATCCCGGTTGTTCGATCTGGCGTATGGCCGCAAGGGCTCGCTCTGGCAAGTGCTGCGGGCGGCGGGCGACACGGAGAACCGAGTTGATGCGCAACGGCTGGAGGCCTGGCTCAACCGTGCCGACGGTCTGGCGCCCTTTGCGCTCTACAGCCGTCTGCTGATCGATGAAGGCGGGCGCACGCAAATCCGCGCCTTCCTTGGGCTGGAGGCGGACGATCCGGTCGAGGAGTTCATGGCGCTGGCGCTGGAATTCCCGCAGCATGGCCCGCCGACGCTGCAGCACTTCCTGCAATGGCTCGCCGCTGACGACGTCGAGATCAAACGGGAATTGGACCAGGGGTCGCGGGATGAGGTGCGGCTGCTGACCGTGCATGCGGCCAAGGGCCTGCAAGCGCCCATCGTCTTTCTGCCTGACACCATGCACAAACCCAGGGACAGCGACGAAGCGTTGGTATGGGCCGGTGACGTGCCGATCTGGACCGCGCGCAAGGACGAACGCGACCCGGTGAGCGCTGCCCTCGTTGACGACCGCAAAGCCCAGCAGGCGTCCGAAGGCGCGCGGCTGCTCTATGTAGCGCTGACCCGGGCAGAGGACCGGCTCTACATTTGCGGCTGGCAGGGCAAGCGCGGCGCTGCCACGTCGGACACGTGGTATGGCGAAACCGTTGCTGCGTGCGAGCGGCTTGTGGCGTCCGGCGCGATGCAGCGGCAAACGATGGAGATCGGCGGGTCGGAGGGCGAGGGCTACGTCATGGGCACGCCACCTGAACCCGCATCCGAGGCGGAACCGGGGCCGATAGCGATTGCGCCTCTGCCGGAATGGGCATTGACGCCCGCGCCGCCGGAGCCCTCGCCCGCCCGCCCGCTGGCGCCATCGCGGCCAAGCCCGCTGGCGCCAGCGCTGCGATCGCCCTTGCGCAACCGCGGCAATGTGGAGCTGCGGTTTCGGCGCGGCACGCTGCTGCATCGGCTGCTCCAGCACTTGCCGGGGATCGCGCCTGAAAGGCGGATGACGGTCGCGGCGCGGGTGTTGAGCGATTCGGCGCTGCCGCCGCAGACGCTTGCGGCCTATGTCGATGCGGTGACGCCGGTTCTGGACGATCCGCAGTTCGCCGCGGTCTTTGCGGACGATGCGTTGGTCGAGGCGCCGCTGACCGGGATCATCGACGGCATCGTGGTCAGCGGTACCGTCGACCGATTGCTGGTCACCGCTGCAAAGGTGTTGATTGTCGACTATAAGACCAACCGTGCGCCGCCCAACGATCCCCGGGCGATTCCCTTGGCGTATCTCAAGCAAATGCGCGCCTATGCCGGGCTTTTGCACGGCGTCTACCCCGACAAAACCATCGAGGCTGCGCTGTTGTGGACCGAGGTGCCGCGGCTCGATCCGGTGCCGCTGGCCGCGCATACGGCATAGGCATTGATTGACGAACGGGCCCGGGCTTCCTAGCTTTCGGATTGACGCAACAACTCGATCACAGACACAAGGATGACCGCCATGGCCACCAGCCCAATTACCGACGCCAGCTTCGAACAGGACGTTCTGAAATCCGACACACCGGTGGTGGTGGATTTCTGGGCGGAGTGGTGCGGCCCCTGCAAGATGATCGGCCCGTCTTTGGAAGAAATCTCCGAGGCGATGGGCGAGCGGGTCAAGGTCGTGAAGCTGAACATCGACGAAAATCCCGGTACGCCTGGCAAGTACGGCGTGCGCGGCATCCCGACCCTGATGCTGTTCAAGGGCGGCGAATTGGCTGCGACCAAGGTCGGTGCGGCACCGAAAGGCGCGCTACAGCAGTGGGTCGAAGACCACATCTGACCGCGCTGCCACGTCAGGCTTAATGCAAGCGCCCGGGGTTCTGAACCTCGGGCGTTTTGCGTTTCCGCCCTACACCGGCGCCAACTGTAGCGCCGCGCCGGCCAGATAGAGCGAGCCGGCAATGACGACCGGATGCGCCAATCCGGTCGACGCAGCCTGGCGCATCGCCTCCGGCAAGTCGGAAGCTGCCGTTGCCCGCAAGCCTAGCTCTTGCGCCGCTGCCGCCAGCGCACCCGGCTCCAGTCCGGCGCTCGAGCGCGGTACAGGCACGGCAATCAACCGGTCGACGTGCGGCGCCAGGATCGTCAGCATCTGGCGGTAATCCTTATTGCGCAACATGCCGGCGATCAGAATTGGCGGCGCCGGCCATGTGGCCAGTTCTGCGGCCAATACCTCCGCCGCGGCGGGATTGTGAGCGCCGTCGATCCAAACTGGCCCGGCCGGCGCTGCATGGCGGGCCAATGCGCTTTCCGGCAGCAATCGTTGCAGGCGGCCTGGCCAATCGACGTTCGCCAGCCCTCGGGCGGCGGCCTGTTGGTCAAAGCCCGCGGGTTGCAGCACGTCCAGAGTCGCCAGCGCAGCACCTGCATTGATGCGCTGGTGCGCACCGACCAGCGCCGGCGCCGGCAACTGCCAATCCCTTGTGGCACTGCGATAGTGCAGCCCGCCGGTTGACGTGAGCAAAACATGCCATTCCTTGCCAAAACGAAACACCGGCGCGGCCTGCGAGACTGCCTCCGCCCGCAGCACCGCCAGCGCCTCTGCCGGCTGCGGCGCGAACACGGCGGGGGTGGCGGGCTTGATGATGCCGGCCTTCTCACCGGCGATTTGGGCGAGCGTGTCGCCCAGGAATTCCTTGTGGTCGATGCCGATGGGGGTGATCACGCTCACCGCGGTGCGCGGGATGATATTGGTCGCGTCATAGCGCCCGCCCAACCCCACCTCCAGCAGCAGATAATCCGCCGGCACGCGGGCAAACGCCAGGGTGGCCGCCGCCATCGCCATCTCAAAGAACGTAATCGGCGCCTCACCATTCGCTGCCTCGCACTCCTCCAGCAATTGCACGAGATAGGGCTCCTCGATCAGCCTGCCGGCCAGGCGGATACGCTCGGTAAACGAGATCAGATGTGGCGAGGTCAGCACGTGCACCCGGTTGCCGCCTGCCTCCAGCATCGCCCGCAGAAAGGCAACGGTGGAGCCCTTGCCATTGGTCCCGGCCACATGGATGACCGGTGGCAGATGTTGTTCCGGATGGTCGAGGCGCGCCAGCAGCCGCTGCAACCGCTCCAGCGTCAGGTCAATGACCTTCGGGTGCAGGCGGGTGAGGCGCGCGACAATCGGGTCGAACGGCTCCACCGGGTCGAGTGCGGTGAGGGAGGGGGAGGGTATTGTCATCAATGAACCGTCAGCACAATGTTTCCCGGCCGCTGCGGAGCAGTGAGCCGGGACCGCTCAATCTCGCGAACACCGACGCATCGCAAGGGAGTTTCACCCGGAAAGCGGCCCCCGATGGCTCTTGCGAGCTTCCGGGGAACAGCTCGCGACTCTCTAAGCCCCGTGGGCGCCGTCGGCCAGTTCGCGCACCCGCGCCAGCACATGCTCCACCAGGCCCGGCATGGCCTTGCCGTCCGCGTCCAGCTTATCCAACACGGCGTTGACGATGGCCGAGCCGACCACCACCGCATCGCCCAAAGCGCCGATTTCCCGGGCCTGCTTTGGCGTGTTTACGCCGAAGCCGATGGCAATCGGCAGGTCGGTGTGACGGCGCAGTCGCGCCATGACCGGGCGCAGCGTCTCGACCGTCGGCGATTTGGTGCCGGTGGTGCCGGTGATGCTGACATGGTAGATGAAGCCGCTTGCCGTGCCGACCACCTTGGGCAGGCGCGCATCGCCCGTCGTCGGCGCGGTCAGGCGGATGATGTTGAGGCCCGCGGCCTCCGCCGGCAGGCGCAGTTCCGCGTCTTCTTCCGGCGGCAGGTCGACGGTGATCAGGCCGTCGACGCCAGCAGCAGCAGCGTCTTTCGCGAATTGCTCGCAGCCATAGATGTAGATCGGGTTGAAATAGCCCATCAGCACGATCGGCGTTGCCTGATCCTGCTCGCGGAAGCGTCGGACCATGTCCAGCACCTTGCGCATGCTGGCACCGGCCTTCAGCGCCCGCAGGCCGGCGGCCTGCACCGCCGGGCCATCGGCGGCGGGGTCGGTGAACGGAACGCCCAGCTCGATCACGTCGGCGCCGGCGCCCGGCAGGCCCTTCAGGATTGCGAACGAGGTCGCCGCGTCCGGGTCGCCGGCGGAGATATAGGCGACGAAGCCGGTTTTCCCAGCCGCTTTCAGGTCGGCGAACCGCTGGGGGAGGCGGCTCATAACTCGGTCCCCAGGGCGTCGGCGACGCTGAACACGTCCTTGTCGCCACGGCCGCACATGTTCATCACCAGCAGGTGGTCCTTCGGCAAGTCCGGCGCGATCTTCATGACGTGCGCCAGCGCATGCGCCGGCTCAAGCGCCGGAATGATGCCCTCAATCTTCGAGCAGAGCTGGAACGCCTCCAGCGCCTCCGTGTCCGTCACCGGCACGTATTGCACCCGGCCCTGATCGGCCAGCCAGGAATGCTCCGGCCCGATGCCGGGATAGTCGAGGCCGGCAGAGATCGAGTGCGCCTCGGTGATCTGGCCATCCTCGTTCTGCAGCAAATAGGTGCGGTTGCCATGCAACACGCCGGGCGAGCCGCCGGTGATCGCGGCGGCGTGTTCGCCGGTTTCGATGCCGTGGCCCGCCGCCTCCGCGCCGATGATGGCGACGCCGGGGTCATCCAGGAAGGGGTGAAACAGGCCGATGGCGTTGGAGCCGCCGCCGATGCAGGCCACCAGCGTATCCGGCAGCCGGCCCTCCGCCTCCAGGATCTGCTCGCGCGTCTCTCGCCCAATGATCGACTGAAACTCGCGCACCATCTCCGGGTAGGGATGCGGGCCGGCGGCAGTGCCGATCACGTAATAGGTGTCGTCCACGTTGGCGACCCAGTCACGCAGCGCGTCGTTCATGGCGTCCTTCAACGTGGCCGAGCCGCTGGTCACCGGAATGACCTTTGCCCCCAGCAGCTTCATGCGGAAGACGTTGGGCTTCTGCCGCTCCACATCGACCGCGCCCATATAGACCGTGCAGGGCAGGTCGAACAGGGCGCAGAAGGTGGCCGTGGCGACGCCATGCTGACCGGCCCCGGTCTCGGCGATGATCCGGGTCTTGCCCATGCGTTTCGCCAGCAGCACCTGGCCCAGGCAGTTGTTGGCCTTATGGCTGCCGGTATGGTTCAGCTCATCGCGCTTAAAATAGATCTTGGCGCCGCCCAGGTGTGCCGTCATCCGCTCGGCAAAATACAGTGGCGAGGGGCGCCCGACATAGTGTTTGGCATAATAATCCCACAGGCGCCAGAATTCCGGGTCGTTCTGGGCGGCGCGAAAGGCCTTCTCCACCTCCAGGATCAACGGCATCAGCGTTTCGGCGACATAGCGCCCGCCATAGATGCCGAAACGGCCGTCCTCATCGGGACCGGCGCGGAAGGAATTGGGCGTGTCGGGCATCGGTTCGGCGCCTAGCGTGGGTCGGTGAGATGGCAAGATCGCTAGAAACTAGATCGCCGCGACCGCGTCAAGAAAGGCGCGGATGCGCGCGGGGTCTTTCTGTCCCGGCGCACTCTCCACCCCCGACGAAGCGTCGACGGCAGAGGCTCCCGTTAGACGCACCGCCTCCGCCACATTGCCCGCATGAAGGCCGCCCGACAACAGCCATGGCAGCGGCCATTCGGTGCCGGAGAGCAAGGTCCAGTCGAAGCTGACGGCGTTGCCGCCCGGCAACACGCTGCCCTTTGGCGGCTTCGCATCGAACAGCAGCCGGTCGGCGACCTCGAAATAGTCGCGAGCATTCTCGAGGTCTGCGGGTTCGGATATGGATAGGGCTTTCCACACCGGCAGGCCGAAGCGCGCCTTCACCTCGGCGACGCGAGCCGGTGGCTCCTTGCCATGCAATTGGATGGCGTCCAGGGGCACGGCTGCCAGGGTTGCAGCAAGTAACCCGTCGTCGGGTGTAACGAACACGCCGACCCTCTGCGCCCTGCTATCGGCCTGCGCGCTTAAGGCGGAAGCCTGCTCCAACGAGATAAAACGGGGGGAGGGCGGGAAGAACATCAAGCCGACCCAGGCCGCGCCATGGTCAAGCGCGGCGCTCATCGCCTCGGCCGTGTTCAGGCCGCATAGTTTGGCTTGAACCGGCATGGCGTGGCGCTACAGCGACTCCGCAATCGCCCGCGCGGCTGCCGCAGGATCGGCGGCGCCGGTGATCGGGCGGCCTATGACCAGAGCGGTTGCTCCGGCGGCGAGGGCGTCCGCCGGTGTCATCGTCCGTTTCTGATCGAGGCTCGCAGCGCCGGCAGGCCGGATGCCGGGCACGATCAGATCGAAATTTCCGCCGATCTCCGCCCGCAGCATCGCCACTTCCGCCGGCGAGCAGACCGCACCGCGGGCGCCATTCGCCTGCGCCATACGGGCAAGCCGTAACACCTGCTCCACCGCCGGCCCTTGCTGGCCGACCGCCGCCAGATCGTCGTCGTCGAGGCTGGTGAGGACCGTGACGGCAATCAGTTTGGTTTCAGGACTGGTTTCGGCCACGACGTCCGCCGCTGCCCGTATCATTGCGGGGCCGCCGCCTGCGTGGATATTGATATAGCGCGGCTGCAAGTGGCCCAGCACGGCCCGCAACCCGCCGGCGACGGTGTTCGGGATATCGTGCAGTTTAAGGTCCAGGAATAACGGCGTGTGCGCCGCGACCCGCCTCACGCCCGCAGTGCCATGCGCGTAGAAAAACTCCAGCCCGATCTTGACCCCGGCCATGGAGGGCGCGACCGCCTTGGCCCACGCCTCCGCCTGTGTCAGATCGGTGGTATCGAGTGCGACGAAGATCGGCGCAACCATGGCGGTCTCGCTCTGGCTAGAGGGCGCGGCCAGGTAGCAGCGGCATATTCTGATTGTTGTTCGCAGCACCGATGCGATCATAGTCGGTCGACGAACGGGATCGCGATTGATCGGCTGCATCCGCGGCCTGCCGCATCGCCGCCAATTCCCGGCGCAACTCGTCGTTCTCGACCCGCACCTGGTGCAACTCAGCCAGATAGGCGCGGCCAAGCCGGCGCGAGCGGCCATTGCTGAACCACATGACCACAGCGCCGAAGAAAAAGCCGATTACCGCCGCGGCCAGCACAGCCAGGAACAGCGGTACTTCGATTGTGTCGGGGATACCCCAAACCGCCAGCGTCACCGGCTCTCGCGAACCGATGACGAACAGCAACGCGACCAAGCCCAAAACGATTCCGCAGACCCAGGCGAATAGGCGTGTGATAAGCCGCATGTTGGCATTGTTCCTTGTCTACTGCGTCCGGGAGCAGCGCTCCGCATCATGGGCAACGATCCTAGGGAATTCGCACGGCGCATGGCACCGCATTATCGCCGCAGCGCTGGGCATTGGCGACGGACGCGACCGGGCAAGTCACTCGTTGTTCAGGCGCTCGCGCAATTCTTTGCCGCATTTGAAGAATGGCATTTGCTTGGCCTGAACCTCGACCGCCTCGCCCGTGCGCGGATTGCGGCCGACCCGGGCATCGCGATGCCGCACGGAAAACGCACCGAAGCCGCGCAGCTCCACGCGATTACCGTCCGCAAGGGCTCGGGTGATTTCGTCGAAGATCGTCCCCACGATGCGTTCCACGTCCCGTAGATAGAGGTGCGGGTTACGGTCGGCCAGCCGCTGGATCAGTTCCGACTTGGTCATTTCTCAGGCTCCTCTGAAACACGCTGCAAGTTCAACTGCCTAACACAGCAGAATAGCGCTTCGTCTCAGCCTCCCGTCAGCGCCAGTACTCAGAGGGGTTTCTTACAAAATACTGGCATGTCGAGCATCTCGTTGCACGGATGCATTAGATGGTATGCTGCCAAATCGCCCATGGCCCGTCAAGCGCCGGTTGTGCACCCATCAGTGTCACTCCACCGATTCGCCGGAGCAGGTCTCTGAAAACCTCGGTGTCGTCCGGTTGTTCCGCATCGCGAATGGGGACACCTATTTCAACCTTCTTGCCGACGAGCCACAGCCGGGCCTCTGTCTCGCCGCCAAGTGCATCGATCAGGCCGAGCGGCAGGGCCTGTTTACCCGTGAACACCTGGCCCGACTTGACGGCGGTCAAGGCCGCCTCTGAAATTTCGCGCCGCTCGGTCACCATGCCGAGGAACTGATCGAACAGATCCAGCACGATGCTTTCCGCGGCGGCGCGGCTGGCGTCCGAAGTCTCTTCGAATGGGGAGGGGGTCGCCTTCAACGGGCCACTGCGGATCTCCTGCATATTCACGCCGATGGAGGTAAGCAGGCCGGTCATGTTCGGTATCTGCATGATCACACCGACAGAGCCGGTGATACTGCCGGCGCGCGCAACGATGTGGTCCGCAGCAATAGCGGCCATGTAGGCGCCGGACGCGCCGACGCCATCGATCACCGCGACGGTCGGCTTTGCATCCGCCAGCCTGCGGAGGGCGGAATAGAGCGCTTCGCTGCCGCTAAACGTGCCGCCGGGGCTGTCGATCCGCAGAATCACGCCGACGACGTCGTCGGATTGGGCCAGACGCTCGATCTGTTGCAACAAATGTTGATCGGTGCGGATGACGCCGGTGATTGGCAGGCGGACGATCTTTGACCCGCCGCCAGCAAAACTGCCGACACTGCCGCCGTCGGCGTATTGCAACGCCAGAAAAGTCGCCAGAACGGTGATCGCGATCAGGGCGAGGCTGCGCCAGAGCACGATCTGCCGCTTCAGCCAGCGCCGGTCGGCGCGCCGGTCGGCAGAGCCGGCCTCGGGAGAGTTTCCCATGGCTGGCTCCTAGAGGCAGAAAGCGAAAACGGCGGCGGCCAATGGTGCGGCCTAACCTTCGTCGTCTTCCTGGCGGTTGCGCAGCGCTGCGCCCAGGATATCGCCCAATGACGCGCCGCTGTCGGACGAGCCGAACTGCGCCATCGCCTCTTTTTCTTCCTCGATCTCCAAAGCCTTGATCGACAGCGAGATGCGGCGCGAGGCGCGGTCGACTTGCGTGACCTTGGCATCGACCTTCTCGCCAATGGCAAAGCGGTCCGGCCGTTGCTCGCTGCGCTCGCGCGCCAGGTCGGAGCGGCGGACGAAACCGATCAGATCGCCGTCGATCGCCAGTTCGACACCGCCGTCGTTCACTTGCGTGACTGTGCCGGTGATGATCGAGCCGCGGCGCAGGTTGTCAGCGGACCTCAGCGCAGACGTGAACGGATCGTCTGTCAATTGCTTGATGCCGAGCGAAATGCGCTCCTTGTCCTGATCGACGTCCAGCACCTTGACCTTGACCATATCGCCACGCTCGAAGCCGGCCGCGGCGTCCTCCCCCGATTTCTCCCACGAGATGTCGGAAAGGTGGACCATGCCGTCGATATCGCCCGGCAATCCTACGAACAGACCGAACTCGGTGATGTTCTTGACCTCGCCTTCCAGCTCTGTACCGGTCGGGTTTTCGCGGGCGAATGTGACCCACGGGTTCTCGATGGTTTGCTTGATGCCGAGTGAGATGCGGCGCTTGACCGGGTCGACGTCGAGAATGCGGACTTCGACTTCCTGGCTGGTGGCGACGATCTTGCCGGGATGGATGTTCTTCTTGGTCCAGGACATTTCGGAGACGTGCACGAGGCCCTCGACGCCCGGCTCCAACTCCACGAATGCACCGTAGTCGGTGATGTTGGTCACGCGGCCCATGAACTGGGTGCCCACCGGATATTTCGCCTCGATGCCGTCCCAGGGATCGGCCATCAACTGCTTCATGCCCAGGCTGATGCGTTGGGTTTCCGGGTTGAAGCGGATCACCTGCACCTCGACCGCCTGGCCGATGCTCAAAGCCTCGGTCGGGTGGTTGATGCGGCGCCATGCGATGTCGGTTACGTGCAGCAGGCCGTCGACGCCGCCCAGATCAATGAACGCACCGTAATCAGTGATGTTCTTGACCACGCCGTTGAGAACCTGGCCTTCTTTGAGGCTGGCCACCAACTCGTTGCGGGCTTCGGCGCGGGTTTCTTCCAGCACGGCCCGGCGGGAGACGACGATGTTGCCGCGGTTGCGGTCCATCTTCAGGATCTGGAACGGCTGCGGCGTGCCCATCAGCGGGGTAATGTCGCGCACCGGGCGGATGTCGACCTGGCTGCCGGGCAGGAAGGCCACGGCGCCAGAGAGGTCGACGGTGAAGCCGCCCTTGACCCGGCCAAAGATCACGCCCTTGACCTTCTCCTGATCGTTGAAGGCGCGCTCCAACTGCTGCCAGGATTCCTCGCGGCGAGCCTTGTCGCGGGACAGCACGGCCTCGCCGTTCTTGTCTTCCAAGCGTTCGACATAGACATCGACGGTGTCGCCGACGCGCAACTCGGGATCTTGAGCTGGGCCACCGAACTCCTTCAGCGGCACCCGACCTTCGGACTTCAGTCCGACGTCGATCAAGGCCATGTCGTTTTCGATGGAAACGATGGTTCCCTTGACGACTGTCCCTTCGAAGCTACTCCGGTCCTGAAGACTTTCCTCCAGAAGCGCGGCGAAGTCTTCGCCGGCGAATTCCATTTCCATCGTGTCGGCCATTGACGGGTACTTAACTCCGAGAAATACTGGTTAGAGGGAGGGCAGCGGCGACCGAAAAATGACGGACGCCACCTGGGCTTTTAGTGCAAAACGTTGTTCATTCAACGCTGACGTAGTCTTTCTACCTGACCGAGCGCAACAGCAAAGACTGCCGCAGCATCCATTTCGGTCGTATCTATCACGACAGCATCGACCGCTGGTTTCAGCGGAGCGGTCGTCCGCACGCTGTCCCGATGGTCACGTTCCTCAACTTCCATGAGGATGTCCGGGTATATACGCCCGTCGCCTGCGCGCTGCAACTCCTCGAATCGGCGGCGAGCCCGTGCGGCTGGGCTGGCGGTCAAAAACAGCTTCAGATCGGCGTCGGGACAGATGACGGTGCCAATGTCTCTGCCGTCCAGGATCGCGCCGGTGGCATGACCGGGTGGGTCGGTCGCAAACTGCCGCTGAAACGCATAGAGCGCATCACGAACGCCGGGGATGGTGGCGGCTTTCGAGGCGGCCTGACCTACGATCTCGCCGCGCAAAGCCGCCGGATCGCGGAGGTCTTGCGGTGTCAACGCGGCGGCGATAACGGTTGCAGCCTCTGGCTCCGAGTCATTGACGCCGACTGCCAGCAGCTTCGCGCCGACCGCCCGATACAAAAGGCCGGTGTCCAGATAGGCAAACCCCAGTTCCGCCGCCAACCGCCGTCCCAAGGTACCCTTGCCGGCACCGGCCGGGCCGTCGATAGCGATGATCATCGGTCCACGTCCGGGCCGATGCGGATGTCCGCGCCGAGCCGGCGCATCAGCCGCACGAAATCCGGAAAGCTCGTGGCGATCGGGGCCGGGTCGTCGACCCGCACGCCATCGCGCGACGCCAGGCCCAACACGGCAAAGGCCATGGCGATGCGATGGTCGAGGTCGGTGACGATGGCAGAGCCGGATTGGCCATTGCCCGCAATCGCCGCGCCGCCATGCACGGTCAGGCTATCGGTATCCGCCTCGACCTTCACCCCGCACGCGGTCAGGCCGACGGCTACCGCCTCCAGCCGGTCGCTTTCCTTCACCCGCAACTCACCGATGCCGGGCATGTGGGTGGTGCCCGTTGCGGTGGCGGCGATGGCGGCCAGGATGGGGTATTCGTCGATCATGCTGGGTGCCCGCGCCGCCGGCACAGTGACACCTTTCAGGGCACCATGACGGACGCGCACGTCGCCAATCGGCTCGCCGTTTTCCTCCCGCTGGTTTTCAAGTGAGAGATCGGCGCCCATTTCCAGCAATGTCTCGATCAGGCCGATACGGCCCGGATTCAGGCAGACGTCTGTGAAGGTGACGTCGGAACCGGGGACCAGCAGGGCCGCCGCCATGGGGAAGGCCGCCGAAGACGGGTCGGCGGGTACCGTTACATCGGCACCGCGCAAGACTGCCTCGCCCATCAGCTCGACAACGCCAACACCGTTTTCCTCGCCGCGGCGTACATCGGCCCCGAAATGGCGCAACATGCGCTCGGTATGGTCGCGCGTCGCCTCCGGCTCGATCACCCGCGTGGCGCCGGCGGCGTTGAGACCGGCCAGCAGCACCGCCGATTTCACCTGTGCCGAGGCGACCGGCAAGCGATACTCGATAGCCACCGGGTCCGTAGCGCCCACCACCGCCAGCGGCAGGCGGCCACCCTCGCGAGCGAAGAACTGCGCCCCGCACAGGGCGAGCGGCGTTGTGACACGGGCCATGGGGCGGCGGCGCAGCGAGGCGTCGCCGGTCAGAAACGCAGTCATGCGATGGCTGGCCAGCAAACCCATCAGCAAGCGGGCGCCGGTGCCGGCATTGCCCATGTCGAGCACGTTTGCGGGCTCCGCCAATCCACCGACGCCGACGCCATGCACCAGCCACGAGCCGTCATCCTGCCGCTGCACTTCGGCGCCTAAAGCCCGCATCGCCGCGGCGGTCGCCAACACATCCTCGCCCTCCAGCAGTCCCCGGATGCGGGTCTCGCCGATAGCCAGGCCACCCAACATCAGGGCGCGGTGCGAGATCGATTTATCGCCGGGCACGCGTACTTTCCCTTTGAGGGGAGCCGCGGCCGGCATAGCGAAAAGCGGGCCGCTGGTGTCGAGGCGGTCTTCGGGCATCGTGTCTCAGCATCTGGTTCGGGAAAGGCAGCCTGGCGCCGCAATTTATTATTCTTTGACACTGTCTGCCGTTTCTGGCAATGGCGCTGCCCACCTCACGACTTTTGATAGGATGATCGCATGGTCTCAGCACGAGCACAGCGCGGAACCAAACGCACTTGCGTCGCTTGCGACGAGCGGTTTTACGACCTCAATCGCGATCCCATCGTCTGCCCTGCTTGCGGCAATGTACACGGGCCGGAGGCATTCGTGAAGCAGCGCCCGCTCGCAGCCGCGGTTGCAGCGGCGGCGCCGGCGGCGGCGGCGAAAACCAAACCGGATAACGACGACGATCTCGATCTCGACGAGGCCGGCTTGGGCGACGACGACAACCTGATCGACGACGGTGAAGACCTTGACGATGATGATGACGACGGCATCAAGGACGTTGTCGTCGATGTTGACGATGACGAGGAAGACCGCTAAACACCCGCTTCCTTACCGGATCGGCGCCCAACCGCCGGCCCGTCTACTCGAGTTTCCGGGGCCATAGCTCAGCTGGGAGAGCGCTTGAATGGCATTCAAGAGGTCGGCGGTTCGATCCCGCCTGGCTCCACCAACTAAAACAAAGACTTAGAAGAAAAACAGCCCCGCTTCGGCGGGGTTTTTCTTTGCCGGGGTAACGTATGGGGTAACAGCAGGCGCGCCTCGTTTCCAATGGGGAGAGCCAATCTTTTCCAATGGGGAGAGCCAATCTTTCAGGCAAAACTTTTTTAGGACTGTTTAGGGAAAGCGCGTTCCGCAGTCGATTTCCGCAACGCAGCGGCCCAAGATTGCGCGGCCCCGGGTCGGCAAGCGTGTCGGTCGCCGGATCGCTGGCAAGGTGGCAGGCCGCGGACTGCGACGGCTGTTGAGGTAGGGTCGGACGGCGGGCATACAATGCGGCTGGCAGCCCTTTACTTATACGTTATGCGTACAATATACTAAGCTGCATGATTAAGAACTTTCGCGACCGCGACACGGAACGCCTATTTGCAGGGGAGACCGTGCGGAAGTTTCAGGCTTGCGAGCGTGTGGCATTGCGAAAGCTCGACATGGTGAACGCTGCACACCGGCTGGAGGATTTGCGGAGCCCACCGGGCAACCGCCTGGAAGCCCTTAACAGGCCGTTGACGAAGTCTGTCCTGGACGAATCGGACTAGGCCTGATTCT
>CAXBDI010000015.1:0-44629 GCA_963974445.1 uncultured Alphaproteobacteria bacterium | reverse complement strand
TCACCATCGCCGAAATCCGGCGGGAAGCGCCGGACGCGGTCGCCATCCGCTTCGACATTCCAGACGCGCTGGCCAAAGCCTACGCCGCATCCGCCGGCCAATACCTGACACTGTGCAAAGACTTCGGCGGCAAGCAGTTGCGCCGCTGCTACTCCATATGCAGCCGGCCCGGCGCTGCCGGCCCCTGGATCGGCGTGCGCGAGGAGCGGGGTGGCCGGTTCTCCGCATGGCTGAACTGCGACGCCAAGTCCGGCGACGCGCTGGAGGTCATGACACCGGATGGGCGGTTTACCTTCGCACCCGATCCGGCAGGCCCGCCCCGCGAGATTCTCTGCGTCGCCGCCGGCAGCGGCGTCACGCCGGTGCTCGCCATCCTGGAGACACTGCTGGCGGACGAGCCACAATCCACCGCAACCCTGATCTACACCAACCGCGACGCAGCCCACATCATGTTCAAGGACGCGCTGGACGACCTGAAAGACCGGTTCCTCAGCCGTCTGCGGGTGTTGCATGTGCTGAGCCGCGAGCCCGCCGACGTAGACCTGCTGGCAGGCCGCATCGACGCCGCGAAGTGCGAGGGCTTTTTCGGCCCGCACGGGATCGCACCTGCGGCCCGCGTCGACCTCGCCTATCTCTGCGGACCGGAACCGCTGATGGACCTGTTGGCGGGCAGCTTGGCGCAGCACGGCCTGCCAGCCTCAAACATCAAGCGTGAGTTTTTCCTGAACGCCGACTCACCGCCACCCGCGTCCACGCCCGCCCATCCGAGGGAGCCGGTGCCAGACGGCGCGCAGATTACGCTGATCATCGACCAACGCCGCCGCACGTTCACCTTCGACCCCGCCCACGCCAGCATTCTGGACGCCGCCCGCGCCGCCGGCGCCGACGTGCCGTATGCCTGCAAGGCGGGGGTTTGCGCCACCTGCCGGGCGCACCTGACGGAGGGGCAGGTGACGATGGCCCGCAACCACGCCCTCGACGCCGACGAGTTGGAGCGTGGCTATATCCTGACCTGTCAGTCGCGCCCGACAACCGACCGCGTGACGGTGGATTATGACCGGCGCAGCGGCTGACCGGCAGCGTCCGTTCAGCCGATCCGTCGCTGGTTGTTCAGCGCAATCAATCCGGCGCCGACCACGGCGGGCAGCAACACCAGGGCATAGAGGATCGGCGTCGTCGCCGGCGTGCGCGTGACGATGCTGCGCATCAGAAACGCGCCCAACAGGATCACCGCGCATACGCCGAACGCGACCGCGACCCGCCACACCTGGCCGCGCCGGTTGAACGGCCCAACCAACATAGCCGCAACGGATACAAAGGTAATTGCGACGACGAACAGCGCCGTCGCAATGCGGTAGTGCCCTTCGGCCCGAAACTCGCGCGTCCGCTTCTCGCCGACATCGTCGGCCGAGGCGCCGAACAGCTCCGCCATGCTGCGCTCCTCCGATTCGCGGCCGCGGTCGGAAAGCTTCGCGGCGAAACTGGAGAGGTCCAGCGTATAGCGTTCGAAATACAAGATCGTGGTGCGCCCGGTCTTGCGGTCGACCTCCTGCACATTGCCGTTACGCAACACCAGACGCGGCCCGTCCGGAGTCGAGGTCAGGGCGCCGTACTCGGCCATCCAGGTCTGAGTCTTGTCCTTCTTACGCTCGTCATAGAACAGGATGCCCTGGAGGGCATTTTCGCCGCTGCGGTCGCGCACGTAGAACATCGTGCCAGAGCGCAACGAGCGGAACTTGCCTGGCTGGATCGCCAACGCCGCCAGGTCGTGGCGCTGCAGAAACTGCGTCTCCTTGAACGCCCGGAACGCCTCCGGCGCCAGATAGAACGTCATGACGCCGTTGGCGATTGTCAGCGTCAGCCCGACAAGCAAGGCCGGCCTCGCCAAGGCCCAATCGCTGAGCCCGGTCGCCCGCATCACCACCAACTCGCTGTCCTGCTGGGCGCGGTAGTAGGCGAAGATCAGCGCCAGACTGAGCGCCAGCGGGATCAGCACCGGCAGCAAACGCGGCATCGCCAGTACGATCAGCCACAGGAACGCGTTCAGGCTCATGCCGCCGCTCAGGTTGCTGAGCAACGGCAGCGCGCTCCACAAAATCGCCACCGCTGCGAACACCCCGGTGATCAGCACGGTTGCGAGGAGGATTTGCCGCGCTAAATAGCGCGTGGTGTGTGCAAGAAGCCTAGGCATGATCGCTCGTATAGGCGAAGGTCGCCGTCTTGGCGAGGCGATGATGACGCTTGGTCGCGGTGACCGCCCGTCGCCTCGCCATCATTCGATCCGAGTTTCCGATAGTGGGAGGGCAGAGCCCGATGAAGATAACGTTTCTAGAGCCGGCAGACGCCACGACGGATGCCGTGGCCGTAGTAGTAGGCGAGGACAAGGCGCTCAGCCCCTCTGCCAAAAGCCTTGACGAAGCCACCGACGGCGCCGTCAGCCGCGCCATCGCTGCCTCCCGCTTTACCGGCAAGGCTGGCCAGTTTCTCGACATCGTCGCACCAGCCGGGGCCGGCGTCGACCGGATCGTGCTCGCCGGAGCCGGCAATACCGCCGAGGCATCCGCCAAAAGCTGGCAGGATTGGGCCGGCGGCATCTACGGCCATCTGGCCGGCAGCGGCGCCACGTCGGTGACCGTGCGCGTCGATGCCATGGGCGGCGCGCTCTCCGACGGCGATGCGGCAGCCAACGCTGCCTTCGGCGTAAACCTCGCCAGCTATCGCTTCGACCGCTATCGCACCAAGGAAAAGCCGGAGCAAAAGCCTAGTCTGACCGATGCGGCGATCATGGTCAAAGAGGCCGCGGCAGCCACGTCCGCTTTCAAGCCGCTCGCCGAAGTCGCCGCAGGCGTCACCCTCGCCCGCGACCTGGTGAGCGAGCCGGCCAACGTGCTCTACCCGGCAACCCTGGCCGACCGTTGCAAGGAGTTGAGCGCCCAGGGCGTCGATGTCGAGGTGATGGACGAGGCGCGCCTGGAGGCGATCGGCATGCGCACGCTGCTGGCCGTCGGCATGGGCAGCGCCCGCGACAGCCGCGTCGTCGTCATGCGCTGGATGGGCGGGTCCGATGGCGATGCGCCCATCGCGCTGGTCGGGAAGGGCGTCACCTTCGACACCGGCGGCATCTCCATCAAGCCGGCAGGCGGCATGGAGGATATGAAGTGGGATATGGGCGGATCCGCCGCCGTCATCGGCGCCATGCGGGCCATCGCCGGGCGCAATGCCAAAGCCAATGTGATCGGTATCGTCGGCCTGGTCGAAAATATGCCGTCCTCGACGGCGCAACGCCCGGGCGATGTGGTCACTTCGCTGTCGGGGCAGACGGTCGAGGTGATCAATACGGACGCCGAGGGCCGCCTGGTGCTGTGCGATCTGCTGACCTACGTCCAACAGACCTACCAGCCGAAGGCCATCGTCGATCTGGCGACACTGACCGGTGCGATCATCGTCAGCCTTGGCCACCACCACGCCGGCCTGTTCGCCAACGATGATGGTTTGGCGGAGGGCCTCAGCGCCGCCGGCAAATCCGTGGGCGAACCGGTGTGGCGCATGCCGCTGGGCGAGGAATACGACAAGGCGCTGAAGTCGCAGATTGCCGACATGAAGAACGTCGGCGGCCGGGACGGCGGCTCGATCACCGCGGCCCAGTTCCTGAAACGCTTCATCGAGGATGGCGCCGCCTGGGCGCACCTGGATATCGCCGGCATGGCCTGGGGCAAGGAGGGCAAGCCGACGGTGCCGAAGGGCGGCACCGGCTTCGGCGTCCGCCTGCTCGACCGCCTGGTCGCCGACCACTACGAGCGCTAGCGGAACCGGCTGGGCGGGCGCCGCCGTGGAAGTGCATTTTCGCAACCTAGCCAGCAAACCGCTGGAGCTTTGGCTGTCCAACCTGGCGGCCGAGTTCTTCTGCCAGGGCCAGCGGCTGCTGATCCGCGTCGGATCAGAGCCGCGATTGCGGTCGCTGGATCAGGCACTTTGGACCTTTCAACCGGCCTCGTTCCTGCCGCACGGTGCGGCCGGCGAGGGTGAGGATGCGCGCCAGCCAATCCTGCTGACGATCGGCGCCGACAATCCGAACGGCGCGACTGTCGTGATCGCGGTCGACGATTGCAGTGCCGATCCGGATGAGAGCTTCGCGCGGTTGGAATACCTGTTCGACCGCAACGACGCCGCCGGGCGCGATGCGGCGCGGGCGCGCTGGCGCGAGTGGCGAGACCGCGGCATCGAGCCGATTTATTGGGAGGCAGAGGGCCAGGGCTGGCGGCGCGCGGGTTAGTCGCGCTGCTGCCGGTTGCCGCGACCGCACAGACTGGCCTAAGAAGCGCCCGCACAGTCTGATACTGCACCGTCATTCACTATGGAGCCACTCATACGATGGCCATCGAACGCACTCTTTCAATCCTGAAGCCCGACGCCACCCGCCGCAACCTGACCGGCCAGATCAATTCCCGGTTTGAGCAGGCGGGGATGCGCATCGTTGCGCAAAAGCGGCTGCGCATGACCCGCGAACAGGCGGAAGGCTTTTATGCGGTCCATAGCGAGCGGCCATTCTTCGACGATCTCTGCACCTTCATGACGTCCGGCCCGGTGGTGGTGCAGGTGCTGGAGGGCGAAGACGCCGTCGCCGCCAACCGCAACATCATGGGCGCGACCAACCCGGCCAACGCCGACCCCGGCACCATCCGCAGCGACTTCGGCGAGTCGATCGAGGCGAACTCCGCCCATGGCTCCGACAGCCCGGCAAATGCGGCCAACGAGATTGCCTATTTCTTCGCCCAGACAGAAATCGTCGGGTAGGTTTTCTGGGCTCGACCAACACACCTTCTCACCCTGAGTAGCGGCGCAGCCGCGTATCGAAGGGTGCCGGCGAGAGCCTAAAACCCTCCTTCGATACGCCGCGCTACCGCGCGACTACTCAGGATGAGAGGGGTGAGGGGGCTGGCGCAAAGCAATGGGTATGCAGGCCGTGGCGCACCGCGGCCAGCAAGCCTCCCGGCTCCACCTGATAGCCCGCGATCCCCGCCGCCTCCGCCGCCGCTTTATCGCGCGGTTGGTCGCCGACCATGAAACTGCGGCGTGGGTCGACGCCCCAGGCGTTGGACAAACCCAGCAGCATCCCCGGCTCCGGCTTACGGCAATCGCAGGCGCGGGTGAACGGCCCTTCCCCCGCCGTCGGGTGATGCGGGCAGAAGCGGTAGGCGTCGATCCACGCCCCGACTTTCGCCAGTTCCGCGCTCATCCAGGCGTGCACCGCCTCCACATCCGCCGGCGTGTAGAGGCCACGGGCGATGCCGGATTGGTTTGTCACGACAAAGGCCAGCGCGCCGCTGCGGTTAACCAGCCGCACCGCCTCGACAGCGCCCGGCAACCAGCGAAACTTGGCGATATCGAACAGGTAGCCGATGTCGTCGTTCAGGCACCCGTCCCGGTCGAAGAACACCGCCGGACGGCCCCCCGCCTCTGCTAGCCTTCTCGTCTTCAACCCCACAGCGCCGCCGCCGGCGGATGCAGCAGGCTGCCCTCGTAGCGCAAGGCCGGCTTGCGGTCGCGGGCCAGCAGCAGCGGGCCATCCAGGTCGACGATGCTGGCGCCCGCCGCCGCCAGAATCGCCGGCGCCATCGCCAGCGACGAGCCCAGCATGCAGCCGACCATGACGCCGAGGCCGCGCCGCGACGCCTCCTCCACCACCGCCAGCGCCTCGGTCAGGCCGCCGGTCTTGTCCAGCTTGACGTTGACCAGGTCGTAGCGCTCGGCGATCTGCGCCAGGTCGGCGCGGGTGTGAAACGCCTCGTCGGCGCAGATCGGCAATGGGTGCTTGAAGGTCGCCAGCACGGCGTCTTCACCCGCCGGGATCGGCTGCTCGATCATTGCCACGCCCAAGTCGGCCATCGCCTGGCAGAGCGCCTGCACCGTCTCAGGCGATGCGCCCTCGTTCGCATCGACGATGAGTTGCGCCTTGGGCGCAGCGGCGCGGATGTTGGCGACCCGTGGCCGGTCCCGGTCGTCGCCCGCCAGCTTTACCTTCAGCAACGGTCGCGCCGCTTGCTCCTTAGCCGCCGCGCCCATAGCGTCCGGTGTATCGAGCGACAGGGTGTAGGCGGTGATCAGCACCGGCGGCTCCGGCAGGCCGGCCAATGCCCAGGCCCTGCGGCCGCACACCTTCGCCTGCAAATCCCACAACGCGCAGTCCAGCGCATTCCGCGCCGCACCCGCCGGCAGCAGCGCGGCCAACTCGCCGCGTCCGCAACCGGCTTCCATCGCTTCCCGCACGCTTTCGATTTGAGCGAGTACGCTGTCTGCGCTCTCGTCGTAGCGCGGATAAGGGACGCACTCGCCGCGCCCGCGCGCCGGGCCCTGCGTCAAGGTCACGGCGACCACGAGCGATTCCGTGCGTGCACCCCGGGCGATGGCGAACTGGCCGCGTATCGGAAAGGATTCCGCCGCCGCGCTTAGCTTGCGCATAGCTTCTCCAGCGCATCGACGATGGGAGCGGTGCCGGTTGCGACGGAATCAACGCATGGCAATCCGAACTGGTCTTCGGTGCTCTTCAGCAGCCGGCCGGCAACGCCGCGGTCCAGCAAATGCGTGTCCATGCTGATCCCGACGAAGCGGCAGGCGGGGTTGGTCAGCGCCGCCAACGTCAGGTAGGGCTCGAAGCAGTCTTTCAGTTTCGGGATCGGCGCATGCGGCAGGCCGCGCATGTGCTTGCGTGTCGGCTCGTGACACAGCACCAGCGCGTCCGGCTGTGCGCCGTGCAGCAGGCCCAATGTCACCCCGGCGAACGCCGCGTGGAACAGCGAGCCCTGGCCCTCGACAATATCCCAATGATCCGGATCGTTCTCCGGCGTCAGCCACTCCGCGGCGCCGGAAATGAAATCGGCGATCACCGCGTCGATGGCGACGCCGCGCTCGGCGATGAAGATGCCGGTCTGCCCGGTCGCGCGGAAATCGGCTTTCAGCCCGCGCTTCTCCATCTCCTTGGCAATCGCCAGCGCGGTGTATTTCTTGCCGACAGAGCAATCGGTGCCGACGGTCAGGCAGCGCATGCCGGTACGCTTCGCCCCCTTACCGGTATCGAAGCGCTGATCGGTGTAGCGAACGTCATAGAGCTTACGCCCCTGCTTTGCCGCCGCTTCTGCCACCGCCGGGATACTGCCGAGGCGAGTGTGCAGGCCGCTGGCGACATCCATGCCGCGGTTCAATGCACCGACGATGGTATCGACCCAGTGCTCCGGCATGAAGCCGCCGGAGTTGGCAACCGCAACGATCAGCGTCTTGGCACCTTTCGCCACCGCTTCATCCAATGTCACGTCCGGCAATGCAGTATCCGCCTGGCAGCCCGGCAATCGCAACTGGCCGACGCACCACTCGGGCCGCCAATCGGCGATGCCGTGCGCCGTTTTAGCCGCCAACTGGTCAGCGACATCGCCCAGAAACAATAGGTAGGGACGCTCCAAAGTCTACACTCCCGCTGGCGATGAAACAGGCTCTGTGATGGGTGGTCGATCCTAAATCCGTATGCGGATCAACGCAAATCATCTGCCGGCCTGCGGCCCCGTGTTTCGGTGCTGGACCGGCTCCGGCCTCTGCCCTTATGATTGCCCGCGAACCATCCGAGGGAAAGGATCGACGTCATGGCTATGAGTTGGTCGCACGTGGTGCTCTATGTCAAAGACACCGACAAGATGTTAGATTTCTACACCCGCGTCTTGGGATTTCAGGTCACCGATCGGGGCGAGATACCGGGCCGCGGCTCGGAGATCATCTTCCTCAGCCAGGACCCGGATGAGCATCACCAGGTCGGCATGGTGCCGATGCGAGAGGATGCCGGCCCCAGCAACAGCGTCGCCCACATCGCCTTCCGCGTCGAAAACATGGACGAATTGCGCAGCAAGATCGAAGCGCTGCAAGGGGAGGGCGTCGAAATGCGCCCGACCAGCCACGGCAACACGTGGTCGATCTACATGCAGGACCCGGAGCAGAACGGCATCGAAATCTTCTGCGACACCCCCTGGCACGTGACGCAGCCGCAGGGCAAGACGTGGGACATCACCGCCGACGATCAGACGCTGATGGCCTGGACCAAGTCCGAATTCGAAGGCGAAAAGGGCTTCGAGCCGAAAGCCGAATATCACAAGCGCATGGCGAAGGAGATGGCCTGAGCGCCACGTTGCGCCCTTGAATTAGGAAAATCGCCTTCCCGGCCGCGGCGCCGCTCGCCTGGGCGGTGCGTAGAGCCGGGACCTTGTCCCGGTCAGCGCTCCATCGGCCAGCGCCAGCCTCGGCAGAAGATCCCGGATAGCGGCAGCGCCGCTTCCGGGAAACGGGCTTGTTTCGGCTTGCGTTCGAAACGAATTACTCGCGCCCGTAATACTCCGTCACCGTTTTCTGCGCCACTTCCTGCAGAAAGCGCGCGGTGTCTTTATCGATCTTGCCGAAATAATCGTAATCGATACCGACCGGCGACTGGCCATAGACGCTGGCGAACACCGTCGCCGCGGCCAGATAAGTGCCGATGAAGTCCGGGTGCGATCCGTCGAAGCTCTTATGCAATTGCAGGTCGGGCCGCTGGCGATAAGCTTCTGCGAATGCCAGGCCGACGGGAATGACCAGCGCGCCGGTATCGTTGCCCACCTCTGTGTAAATCCGCGCCAGGGTTGCCGTCATGTCGGGATCGTAACGCTTATGCGGCGGCACGTAGGCTTGGGTCATATAGAGTGCGGTTTCACCACCGGCCGCCGTGATCTTTTTCGAGAATTCGGCAACTGTCGCCGCAAATTCCGCCGGCCGTTTCTTCGACCAGCCCACCGCACTGCCTCCCTGCAGGATGACGACGTCGAACGGCTTCCCGACCCGTAACTTGTCGCCCAAGATATAGCTGTCGATATTGTGATCGTACAGCGCAGAGCCGCTGATCGTCGCCAACTTGTACTTCACGGCCTCCGCATCGACCGCACCGGCGGCCACCGCCATCCGGCGCACATGATTGTGCACGCTGTCGCCGTAATATAAGTAGCTGTTACCGACGAACAGCACGTGCGTCGGGCTGGTATTTTTCAGATGCTTGACGGTCGGCGCCACGCCTTCCGCCGTCGCGGACCCGCTGCCGAAGGCGATAGCGGCGGCAATAATCGCGACCAGAAGGCTTGCTCGAAGTATCATTGCCGTTTTTCTCCCAACGGAAGGCTTCAACCCGGAAAATCGCTCAACGCGGCCAGAAAGGCGTCCGGCATCTCCGCTGGCAGCATGTGGCCGGCTTCCGGCACGTCGATGCGCCTGGCGTTCGGCAGTTTCGCGAACAGTTCGGCGACAATCGGCGGGTCGTAGAAAATGCGGTCCTGCGTGCCCATCACCACCAGCACCGGGCATTGCAGTTGCGACCAGTCGATATCCCAATCGGTCTTGCCCATCCAGGTCAGCAGGTTATAGGCGCCGGTATTGGCAGGCAGCGGCGTATATTGCGTTTCCGGCTTCAGGAATTCGTCGCGGTGCGCCTCCTGAAACCGCTCGCCGACCAGCAGGTGGAACAGCAGGTCCTTCATCAGGTCCGGCCCGCCGACTTTCATCGCCACCAGCGTCGCATCGTTCATCCAGGCGAGCCGCGGCGTTATTTTGCGCAGCGTGTTGACCAGCACCAGCCCGGCCACATCCGCGCCGTTCAGGTAAGCCTTGGCCGCATAGAGCCCGCCGATGGACAAGCCGACCAGCACGGTGCGCGGCGGCCGCACGTGCACCAGAATCTTCTGCAGATCGCTGACGATCACCTGCTCATTCAACTCCAGTTGCGGGTCGAACGGTGAGTTGGCCTGGCCGCGGAAATTGTAGACCAGCGTGCCGTGCCCCTTAGCCTGCAACGCCGGCACGATGGCCGCATTCCAAAGGCTGACGTCGCCGGTGATCGGGTTGACGAACACGTAAGTGTAGGCGCCGTCGCGGCTGGGCGCGGTGTACTCGTAATAAAGGCCGTCATTCGGGCCGATTTCCAACATCGTCATCGAAACTTCCCCTTTACGGATTTTGGCTGACACCAGGACGCTGTTCTAGTAGGCATACTCTTTGAACAGCGGATCGACGCTCTCGCCCCAGCGCTCGTGATAAGCATGCAGTTTCGCGGCTGCCGGAGACTTGCCGGTCGCTACAATCTGCTCCAGTTCTTCCAAGAAGCCGGTTTCGTTGTTGCCGCCGCTATCCAATCGCCGGCGCGCCTGCAGGCCGGTCCGCGCGATCTTCAACACCTCGCCGCCCTGCTCGGCCAGAGTGCGCCCGCGGAACGGCG
This sequence comes from uncultured Alphaproteobacteria bacterium, assembly GCA_963974445.1. GTDB lineage: Bacteria > Pseudomonadota > Alphaproteobacteria > Bin95 > Bin95 > JACKII01. The sequence goes on along the minus strand of CAXBDI010000015.1, from coordinate 34,356 downwards.
TCTCCAACCCGCGGCGCGGCACCTCGTCCCGCAGCCAGTTGCGCTCCTCATCCGTCCAGTCCTTGACCAGGTCCCAGGCTGCATCCAGCGCGGTCTGGTCGTACAGTAGCCCGACCCACAGCGCCGGCAACGCACACAGCCGCTTCCACGGACCGCCGTCGGTGCCGCGCAATTCCAGATAGCGCTTCAGCCGCACCTCCGGAAACGCCGTCGTCACATGATCGGCCCAGTCGTCCATGCTGGGCCGGTCGCCTTTGCGGATGACATGGCCCTGATCCTCCGCTTCCAACTCCCCCGCCATGTATTTGCGGAACGAGCGGCCGGCCAGATCGACGTAATCCTCGCCCCGGTGCACAAAATACATCGGCACATCCAGAATATAGTCGGTATAGCGCTCGAACCCGAACCCATCCTCGAACACGAAATCCAGCATGCCGCACCGGTCCGGATCGGTGTCGGTCCAGACATGGCTGCGGTAGGACATGAAGCCGTTCGGCTTGCCCTCCTTGAACGGAGAGTTGGCGAACAGCGCCGTCGCCAAAGGCTGCAACGCTAGGGAGACGCGGAACTTCTTCACCATGTCGGCTTCGTTTGCGTGATCCAGATTCACCTGCACGGTGCAGGTGCGCAGCATCATGTCCAGACCCAGCTTGCCGACCTTCGGCATGTAGTTGCGCATGATGCGATAGCGGCCCTTCGGCATCCAGGGAATGCCCTCCCGCCGCCATTTCGGGTCGAAGCCGATCCCGACCATGCCGAGCCCGAGGTCGCCGCACACCGCCCGCACCTGTTCCAGGTGGGTGTTCACTTCCTTGCAGGTCTCGTGAATGGTCTCCAGTTGCGCCCCGGATAGCTCAAACTGTCCGCCTGGCTCCAGCGTAATGGAGCCGCCGGCGTTGTCCGTCAGGGCAATCGTCTTGCCATGCTCCTGGATTTCTTCCCAGCCGAAGCGCTCCGCCAGGCCGCGCAGCAGGGTGCCGATACCGTCCGGCGCCTCATAGCTCGGGCGCGTCAGGTCCGACAGGCGGAACACCAGCTTCTCGTGCTCTGTGCCGATACGCCAGTCGTCCGGCGCCCGGCAGCCTGCTTCGAACCAGCCGACCAATTGATCTTTGCCGGTGATGGGCGCGCCGCCCGATTGTCCTGCCATGCATGCAGCCTTACAGCATCGAGATCATTGATTGAGCCATTTTGCCGACCGAACCTGCAAGTCGCCATCGCCGGCCAAGGCCTGCCCGATGGCAAGGGCGGCAATCGCGGCAGTATCGACCCGCAGGACACGCGGTCCCAAAGCTACGCGCGTAACAAACGGAAGTTCGTCTAGCCCGTCAAGCTCGGTGGATGCAAAGCCGCCTTCCGGCCCGATCATCAATCCCCATGGCGGCAGGGGCGCATCGTCGTCGTCGCCCAACAAATCATCCAAGGCATCGGCAATCGGCATGCCGCCGCCGCGCTCGTCGCACCACAGCAACGCCCGCTCCGCCGGCCATTCCTTCAGAAAATCCGGCAGCCGCCAGACCGGCGTAACGTCCGGCACATCCAGCCGCTCGCACTGCTCCGCCGCCTCGATCACGATGCGATCCAAACGGTCCAGGTTGATGCGTTCGGTGATCGCCCGCGATGTCGCCACCGGGATGAAGCGTGTCACGCCCAGCTCGGTGCCCTTTTGCAACAGAGTTTCCAGCGCCGGACGCTTTGGAATGCCGAAGGCCAGCCAGGGACCCTCAGTCGTCGGTTGCTTTTCCCGCTGCGTCTCGATCTTCAAGGTTGCGCGCCGCCGGTCGCTGCCGCCGATCCGCGCCTGCCACAAGCCGTCGCGGCCATTGAACACGGCCAGAACCGAGCCAACCGGCCGTCGCATCACCCGCAGCAAGTAATGCGTCTGTTCCGGCCCCAGCGTCACCGTGGTATCGGGCGCAAGGGTCGCGTCAACGAACAGGCGCGGTGCGGTCACAAAATCGCTATCATCATTCTGGGTCATCCCCTAACTATGAACCGATTTGTCCATCTCGAAAATGAGCCCTGCGCGCACAGCCCTCTCCCGCGATCCGCATAAGGCAACGGACATCCGCCGCAGCACGGCGGAGCGGCTGCTGCCGGCGCGTCTGCACCCCTATGTGCGGCTGGCCCGCCTCGACCGGCCCATCGGCACTTGGCTGCTGTTGCTGCCTTGCTGGTGGGGATTGGCGTTGGGCCTGGGCGTCGGGGCGGGGAGCTTTTGGAGTGCTATCGTCTATGGCGCGCTGTTCACAGTGGGCGCGTTGGCGATGCGGGGCGCCGGCTGCACCTATAACGATATCGTCGACCGCGACTATGACGGCCGGGTAGCCCGAACCGCGCTGCGCCCGATCCCTTCCGGCGAGGTGACGGTGCGGCAGGCCTGGGTTTTTCTGGCCATGCAATTGGCCGTGGGCGCCGCTGTGTTATTCACGCTGAACCCGGTGGCAATTCTCATCGGCCTTGGCTCGATCCCGGTGATCGCGGCCTACCCCTTCGCCAAACGGATCACCCACTGGCCGCAGGCTGTGCTGGGCCTGGCGTTCAACTGGGGTGTGCTGGTGGGGTTTGCGGCGCTGACCGGCGGCCTCAGTCTGGCCGCGGGCCTGCTGTATGCGGCGGGCCTCGCGTGGACGCTGGGCTATGACACGATCTATGCGCATCAGGACAAGGACGACGACGCCATTATCGGCGTCAAGAGCACCGCGCTGCTGTTCGGCGCGGCCACCAAGCCGTGGCTCGCGGGCTTCTATGGCAGCACGCTCGCATTGATCGCTACTGGCGGTTGGCTCGCTGGACTGGGGGCCGGGTTCTGGCTAGGTCTGGCGGCGCTCGCCGGGCATTTCGTCTGGCAGGTCGCGACGCTGCGGATCGACGACCCGGACGACTGCCTGGTCAAATTTCGGGCCAATCGCGACGCCGGCCTGATCGTGACCGCCGCTCTCCTGCTGGGATGGATTTGAGCCCTTGGAACTCGACGACTTCATAAAGGCCAATACCGTGGTAGAGAGCGCGCCGCTTGTGCCAGAAATCCGTCTGCACCTGGCGACGGAGTTGACGCCGCTTTGGCATGCCACCGAATCCTATCTGAACCAGAGCAATATCGGCGCGCCGTTCTGGGCCTTTGCCTGGATCGGCGGCCAGGCGCTGGCCCGCTTTATCCTGGATGAGCCGGACGCCATCGCGGGCCTGCACGTGGTCGATATCGGCAGCGGCGGCGGCATCGTCTCGATTGCAGCGGCGATGGCCGGCGCATTGCACATCACCGCGCTGGATATCGATCCGGTCGCGGCCACAGTCTGCGAACTCAACGCCGCGCTGAACGATGTCGAAGCCCGCATCACGACCGCGACGGGTGACGCCATCGGCTATGACTTCAGCCCATTCGACCTGATCCTGGTCGGCGATGTTTGCTACACGCGCGGCGAGTCGGAGGATTTGACGGACCACCTGCGCAAGGCCGCCGCCCCGGTGCTGTTCGGCGATCCAGGCCGGCAATTCATGCCGCGCGAGGGCATCCGCCAGGTCGCGACCTATTCGGTCGAAACCTCGCAGGAGATCGAGGCCAACCCGATCACCGAGGCCAGCGTCTGGCGCATGGTCGGCCTCTGACACCTCGCCATCAAGCATTCTCTTGTGAGCATAGGCTTCGAGTGAAACACTCAGGCTCCCACCGTAAGCATAGCTCAAAAACCATAGCTCAAAACAAGGAAGGAATCTCCCAATGCGCCTAGAAGACAAAGTCGCCATCGTCACCGGCGGCGCCCACGGCATGGGCAAATCCACCTGCGAAATCTTCGCGCGCGAGGGCGCCAAGGTGGTGGTCGCCGATGTCGACGACCAGGCCGGCCAGGACCTGGCCCAGCAACTGGTCAGCCAGAACCTGACCGCAACGTATCACCACCTCGACGTCACCAGCGAGACCGATTGGGCCGCCACGGTGAAAGCCGCGGTCGATGCCTACGGCAAGCTTGATCTGCTGGTGAACAATGCCGGCATTTCCGGCAGCGCCGCCGAGGACCTCGACGATACCGACACCTGGAACCGTCTAATGGAGATCAACTCCACCGGGCCGTTCTTCGGCATCAAATATTGCGCACCGGAGATGAAAAAGACGGGGGCCGGCGCCATCGTCAACATCTCGTCGATCAGCGGTATTGTCGGCCAGGGCTTCATCCATCCCGGCTACAATGCGTCCAAGGGTGCGGTGCGTTTGCTGACCAAGCAGGCGGCGGCCCGCTTCGGCCCGGACAACATCCGCGTCAACAGCGTCCACCCAGGATTGATGCCGCCGATGCGCACCAGCGGCAAGACCGCTGATCCGGTCGTCCGCGGCAAGATGTTGAAGCGCGTCCCCCTCGGCCGGAATGGCGAAGTATGGGAAGTGGCCAACGCCACGCTGTTCCTCTGCTCCGACGAAGCCAGCTATATCACCGGCGCGGAACTGGTCGTCGATGGAGGGCATTGCGCGGTTTAGACGAACACCGGAACGAGCTAGCGTTCCGACCAGACCGCTAGCTCGTTTTCGTTCGGGTCTGTAAAATGAAAGCGGCGGCCGCCCGGAAAAGCATAGGCCTCGGTCGAAATTTCACCGCCGGCATCGACTATCTGGCGCTCGGTCGCTGCCAAATCTTCGGCATACAGGATAACGAGGACACCGGGCGCTCCCGCAGAAACACGCCTCTCTCGGTTGAAACCACCTTCGACACCGGCACCGCTGAAACTGATATAATCCGGGCCCCAATCGGTGAAGGTCCAACCAAACGCAGCGGCATAGAAGGCCTTTGTTTTCGAAGGGTCGACCAAAGGGAACTCGATATAGTTGATCGAATGGTTAATGTTCGTCATTTCAGTCACTCCTATCGCTTCACCGACCGGATCGCAGTTGGGCACGTATGTTGGCGCCACGCAAGGACCCGGCGTCACGCAAGGATATGCTATGCCAACACGCACTCACACCTATACCGAGCCAGAGATACTCGCCGCCGCCGTCCGCGAATTGCCGTATCTGGAGGTGCTGCTGCGGATGAAGTCCGGCGACCTGCCGCGCTCGTCCATCATGGAATCGCTCGATCTGTATATGGCGGAGGCGGAGTCCGGACGCGTCGTCTTCACCGGCACGCCGCATGACGCCTACAGCAATCCGGTCGGCACGCTGCATGGCGGCTGGTATGCGGCTTTGTTGGACTCCGTTATGGGCAGTGCGGTGCAATCCACCCTGCCGGCAGGCAAGGGCCAGACGACCCTGGAGTTTAAGCTCAACTTCATCCGTGCTGCGAAAATCGACGGCCGTCCGGTACGCTGCGAGGCCCGTGCCCGGCATGTCGGCCGCCGCACCGGCACCGCGGAGGGCGAGATCGTCGATGCCGACGGCAAGCTGTTGGCGCACGGCAGCACTACCTGCCTAATCTTCGATTTCTAGGCCTCGATTTAATACTCGCCGCGGCGGCCTGCCAATTCGCCACTTGCATCATTGCCGCCAATTTCCTACCTCGGCCCACGTTAGCGGTTTTGCAGCGCGTCAAGACGCTATGGCCACCGCCGGGAATTGGCTTTCGTCTACGCGCAAGCTGTTGAGTAGGGAGGCGTCGCGCCACCATGGATACAATGATCGCCACCGAGGGCCTGACCAAGGAGTTCGGCGCGAAGCGGGTCGTCGATTCCGTCAGCCTGACCGTGCAGCGCGGCGAGGTTCTGGGCTTTCTGGGCCCGAACGGCGCCGGCAAGTCCACCACCATGAAGATGATCACCGGCTATCTGCGGCCGACCGCCGGCAACTCGGCGATCTGCGGTTTCGACGTGCTCGACAAGCCGATTGAGGCGAAGCGGCACCTGGGATATCTGCCGGAGGGCGCGCCGCTCTACCCGGATATGAGCCCGCGCGGATTCCTGAATTTCATCGCCAGCATCCGCGGCTTGCGCGGCGCAGACAAGACCCGCGCCGTTGATGCGGCCATCGCCATGACGCAATTGGCGGAGGTGCTGAGCCAGCCCATCGATACGCTCTCTAAAGGTTTCAAGCGCCGGGTCGGCCTGGCGCAGGCGCTGCTGCATGACCCCGACGTGTTGATCCTGGACGAGCCGACCGACGGCCTCGACCCGAATCAGAAGCATGAGGTGCGCCAGCTGATCCGCGAAATTTCGCCAACCAAAGGCATCATCATCTCCACCCATATCCTGGAGGAGGTGGAGGCCGTGTGCTCGCGGGCTGTCGTCATCGCCGAGGGCCGGGTCATAGCCGACGAGACGCCGGCTGACCTGATCGCCCGCTCGCCACGGCACGGCGCCGTCACGCTGACCGTGGCGCAAGCCCATGCCGAAGATGCGAAAACCGCGTTGGCTGACATTGCCGGCGTCATCAGGGTTGAGCAGGGCCAGACAATAGGCGAAAGCATACTGCTGACCGCCTTCCCTCAGCCGGGCGCAGACGTCGCCGCCGCCATCGCCGAACACGCCGCGGCGGGCCATTGGCCAATCAGAAACCTGCATACTGAGCGCGGCAATCTCGACGATGTCTTCCGCACACTGACCAACCCAACCAGTCGGAAAGCGGCCTAGATCATGCGTAACGTGTTCACCATCTTCCAGCGCGAGTTCGCCGGCTATTTCCTGACACCGGTCGCCTTTATCTTTATCATCATCTTCCTGGCGCTCGCCGGGTCTTTCACATTCTACCTGGGCTTCTTCATCGAGCGCGGCAACGCCGACCTCCAGACCTTCTTCCTGTTCCACCCCTGGCTCTATCTGCTGCTGATCCCGGCGGTTTCCATGCGGTTGTGGGCGGAGGAGCGCAAACAGGGCACCATCGAGCTGTTCTTGACGCTGCCGATCAGCCTGACCGAGGCGGTGGTCGGCAAGTTCCTGGCCGCGTGGGCGTTTGTCGGCCTGGCGCTGGCGCTCACCTTTCCGATGTGGATCACGGTAAACGTGCTGGGCGAACCGGACAACGGCGTCATCGCGGCAGGATATCTGGGCAGCCTGCTGATGGCCGGCGCCTATCTGGCCATCGGCTCGTGCCTGTCGGCATTCACCAAGAACCAGGTGATCGCATTCATCATCACCATCACCGTGTCCTTCCTGTTCACCGCCGGCGGCTCGTCCGCGGTGCTGGGCCTGGTGCAGGGCTGGGCGCCGGAGGTCATCGTCAACGCCATCCAAAGCCTGAGTTTCCTCAATCACTTCCAGAACATTGCCAAAGGCGTCATCGACCTGCGCGACGCCATCTATTACGCCGCCCTGATTGCCGCCTGGCTGGCGGCGAACGTCATCGTTGTCGACCTGAAGAAGGCGGATTGATCCCATGGCTGATACCGTCAAGAACACAGTGCGCCAGCGCAATCTGCTATCGGTGCTGGGCCTGTTCATCATTGCGGCGCTGTTCATCGCGGTGGTCGTCTTCTCCAACCAGATGTTCCGCTCGGCCCGCTTGGACCTGACCCAGGATAAGCTGTTCACACTCTCCGAAGGCACCCGCCAGGTCTTGAGCGAGATCGACGAGCCGATCACCCTGCGCTTCTACTACTCCAGCCGCATTGCCGAGGACCTGCCGGATATCGGCGTCTACGCCCAGCGGGTGCGCGACATGCTGGAGGAATATGCCAGCATCGCCGACGGCAAGATCCGGCTGGAGGTGTTCGACCCACAGCCCTTCACCGACGAGGAAGACAACGCGGTCGCCGTCGGCCTGCAGGGCGTGCCGATCGATCAGGGCGGCGATCTGGTGTATTTCGGCCTTTCCGGCACCAACTCCACCGACTACCAGCAGGTCATTCCGTTCTTCGACCAACAGCGCGAGCGCTTTCTGGAATACGACCTGACGCGGCTGGTCTACAATCTGGCCCACCCGAAGAAGCCGGTGGTCGCGGTGATGAGCGGCCTGCCGATTTCCGGCTCGCCTTACTCCAAGCAAGTCCCAGGCGCACCCGACGATTCCTGGGCCATTTGGGGTCAGTTGAAGGACCTGTTCGGCGTCGAGGAAATCCCGATGGTCGACGCCAAAATTCCGGACGACGCCGACCTGCTGCTGCTGATCCACCCGGACAAGATCGACGACCGCAGCCGCTACGCCATCGATCAGTTCGTCATGAAGGGCGGCAAGGTTGTAGCACTGCTCGACCCGCATTCGGAGGTGCAGGCCTCTGACCCGCAGCGCCGCCGCGGCCCCTCCCCCATCGTCGCCGCCGGCTCCAACCTGCCCGATCTGCTGAAATCCTGGGGTGTGGAGATGCCGTCGGAGGATGTAATCGGCGACGCCAAACTCGCCCGCCGCGTACAGGCCCCGACGCAGGGCCCGGTCGCCACCCGCGTCGCCGCGGTCGATTACCCGCTCTGGCTCGCCATCGGCCCGGACCAGTTGAACAAAGAGGACCTGGTGACCAGCCAGCTATCGCTGCTGCATTTCGCCTCCCCCGGCCACCTGGAACCGGTCGAAGGCGCCACGACGAGTTTCACGCCACTTGTGCAAACCTCGGAGGAAGGCGGCAAGGGCAGCCTCAATCTGGCGCAGCAGGGCTCGATGAAAATTCTGGAGCAGGCCAACGCCTTCAAGCCCGACGGCCAATACACCCTCGCCGCCCGCATTACCGGTCCGGTCAAAACCGCTTTCCCGGACGGCCCGCCCAAGCCCGTGATTATCGACGAGTTGGAGAAATCCATCGCCGACGCCAAGGACGGCGAAGACGTCAGCGCCAAGCGAGCCGAGCTCGAAAAAGAATTGAAAAAATGGGAGGACGCCAAAGCCTCGCAAATCTTCGAATCGAAGGCGCCGCTGAACGCCATCGTCATCGCCGACGTCGATTTCCTGGCCGACGGCCTCTGGGTGCGGGTGCAGGACTTTTTCGGCCAGAAGGTCGCCGCCCCCTACGCCCACAACGGCAACCTGCTGATCAACGCGGTCGATAACCTCATGGGCTCCGACGCCCTGATCAGCCTGCGCTCGCGCGGCGTGTTCAAGCGCCCCTTCACTTACATTCAGGATATCCAGCGCGAGGCGGAGCGCGACTTCAGGCAGAAGGAGCAGGAGTTGTTGCAGGAGCTTTCCCAGGCCGAGGAAAGCCTGAAAAAGCTGCAAACCCAGGCGAGCGGCGACGGCTCTCTGGTGCTGAGCCCGGAACAGAAGGACGAGATTGCCCGCTTCCGCGACAAGGCCGTCGCCCTGCGCCGCGAACTGCGCGACGTGCAGTTTCAGTTGCGCAAGGATGTGGAGCAGGTCACCGGCTGGGTGAAAGTCCTGAACATCGCCGCGGTTCCGGTGCTGGTCGCGATATTCGCCATGGCCCTCGCCTTCGTCCGCCGGCGCAAACGCCGCCGCGCCGCGCACGCTTAACCGGCAAAGGTCTCCCCCAATGAAAGCCACCACCTTCGCCGCACTCGCCGCCGTAACACTCGTCGTCGCCGGCGGCGCTTACTTTGTCAGTCAGCAGCGCGACGCCTCCATCGCCGATCCATGGCAACGCCAGGCGCTCTATCCCGGCCTGCTGGAGCGAGTGAATGACGTCACCGCGCTCCGCGTCGCCACACAGGCCGACGGCCCGATGACCATGACCAAGGGCGAGGCCGGCGTCTGGACCATGGCGGAGGCACACGGCTATCGGGTCGACTTCGACAAGATCCGGCAAACTCTGGTCGAACTCGCCAGCCTCGAAACCCTGGAGCCCAAAACCGCCAAGCCGGAAAACTACCCGGGCCTCGCCGTCGAAAATGTCGAGGCCCCGGACGGCGCTACCACCAAGTCGATCCGTATCACAGCCAAAGCCGGCGACGAGGTGCTGGCCGATCTGCTGGTCGGCCGCGCCCGGCCCAAAGACATTGGCGCCGGCGTGTTCGTGCGCAAATATGGCGAAGACCAGGCATGGCTCGCCACCGGCTCCTACCAGCCGAACCAGAAGCCGCTGCAATGGCTGGACCGCAACGTCGTCAATATCGACTCGCGCCGGGTGCAGCAGGTGACCGTCACTCATCCGGACGGCGATACCTTCACCGTCACCAAGCCGGAAATGGGCTCGGAAGACATGGCCTACGCCTCGCCGGTGCCGAAAGGCCAACAGCCGAAGCCGGTGCACGAGATGAACAACATGGCCAGCATCACCGACTTCCTGATCTTCGAGGAGGTCAAGCCGGTGGAAGATGTCGACTGGAGCCAACCCGCAGTCGTCAGCACCTACCGCACTTTCGACGGCCTGACCCTGACGATTACCGCTGTCAAGGATGGCACCAACACCTGGGTCCGCGTCGCAGCCGCCGAAAGCCCGCGCGCCGACGGCACCGAGGCGTTCATCACCGAGAACAAGGGCCAGGATTCCACCGCCGGCCGTATCGCCGACCAGTTCATCGCCGCCGATGCCGTCGTGGCGACGGTGGAAGACCTGAACAAGCGTCTGGCCCCTTGGGCCTACCGCCTGACCGACTACAAGTCCGGCAAGGTGACCCAACGCAGCGCCGACCTGCTGCAGGCGGCAGGTGCGAAGGACTAATACTCCTTCGGCATGGTTTAGTTTGAGAGGATTTTTGCGATCCCCAAGACGGGTTTTCGATGAGTCATCGAAGGTCGGCTTTTTGGAGGGGCCGGCCATGGACAGGGATAGGCAGAGCATGCTCGCCGCTGCCGATGCCCGCATTGTGAAATGCGCCTCGCAGAAGCCGCCAAACCCAAAGTGCCAAATTAATGCCAGGTGGAGGGCCTAAAAGCGCTCGGCCAGCCAGATCGCGGTGCGGGTGCCGCGCTTGATCGCAGCGGACAGCAGCGAATAAGCCGGCGCGCCTTCGGCATCGTGGGCGAGGCCGGTGTCGCGGTGCTCCAACTCCTCATCGCGGAATTGGGCAATGGTCTTGGCCAAAGCCCGGTCCTCTGCCCCCTGCCCGATCTCCTCCAAGCGCTGCACCTGGGCTGCGTAGTGGTCGCCGATAACCTCCTCGACCGCCACGGTGCAGGCCATGGCGGCCCGCTCGCCCAGCAGTGCTGTGGCAGCGCCCAGCGCAAAGCCCGCCGCATTCCAGATCGGCGAGAGCACGGTGGGGCGCACCCGATGCTGGATCAACAGGCGGTCGAAGGTGGCTTTGTGCGCCTGCTCCTGCGCCGCCATATGGCGGATGGTGCGGCCGACCGGGCGATGCCCGAGCACGGCCAACTGGCCCTCGTAGATGCGGGTCGCGCCGTACTCACCGGCATGATCGACCCGCAGCATCCGCGCCAATTCCTGAGCGCGGGAGAGATCGCCGGGCAGGCGGCGTCGGTGGGCGCTCGTCATCGCTATGCACTCCTTGGCGAGGCGCGGGCGTGCGTCAGGCTCCATGCCAGGACTACGGCGCCGGCGAGCGATAGGATCAGGTTGTAGCCGGCCATGGAGATGCCGAACAAAGACCAGGCGATCTCGTCGCAGCGGGTGACGGCGGTGGCGAGCAATTGCTGCTTCAGCGCCTCGACCGTCTGCGGTGCGCCGGACTGCGCGCCGCATTCGGATGTGCCGGCCCACCAGTGCTGCTCCACGCCAACATGGAAGCCGGCGATCCCGGCCCCGGCGATCATGGCAAGACCCGCCAACGCCAGCAAAGCCCGGCTGCCGCCAAGCGCGAACGAGAGCGCCGCCAGGGCGATCACCGCCACCCAAGGCCAGCGCTGATAGATGCACAGCACGCACGGGTCGAGCCCGCCGATGTGCTGGAACCCGAAGGCCGCCGCCAAAACCGCCACAGCGAAGACCAAGGTTAAGAGCGAGAGCGCTCGTAGATCAGAAAACATACCGCACCGCCACAAATCCGCCGACCAAAAGCACGCAGAACACCACAGTCAAAAGGCCCAGATAGCGCTCGATGAACGCCCGGATCGGATCGCCGAACCGCCAGAGCAGCAGGCCAACGATCATGAACCGGCCGCCGCGCGCCAGCACCGAGGCCACCATAAACGCCATCAGGTCCATGCCAAAGGCGCCGCTGGCAATCGTAATCACTTTATAGGGAAAGGGGGTCAGGCCAGCGATGAAGACGATCAGCGCGCCGTGCTCGTTATAGCCGCTGCGGAACTCTTCGAACTTGTCCATGGCGCCATAGAATTCCAGGATCGGCGCGCCGACCACCTCCCAAAGGCCCCAGCCGATGCCATAACCCGCGAGGCCGCCGGCGATCGACGCCAAGGTCGCGATGAAAATATAGTGGAAGGCGCGCTCGCGGGCCGCCAGGATCATCGGGATCAGCAGCACGTCCGGCGGGATCGGAAAGATCGAGCTTTCAGCAAAGGCGACGATCACCAGACCCCAGGTGGCATAGGGCGTGGCGGCGATGGCCATGGTGCGGTCGTAAAGGCGGCGGAGCACAAGGCGGCCCTTTTCGGTAGGCGGTCGTTGGGAGCATTCGCGGACGGCGCGATTTGGCTCAGATGGCGGCCGCGGCACAAGGGCTCTTGGAGACGCAGGCGCTTGCATTGGCGCAAAATCGCGTTAAATTCCCGCCTCTACCGCGTGCCCGGATGGCGGAATGGTAGACGCGCCAGACTCAAAATCTGGTTCCTTATGGGAGTGCGAGTTCGAGTCTCGCTCCGGGTACCACGCGCTTTCGCGGCTTCCGTGGCCTTGCCCTTGGCCACGCCCGTGTTGACAACACCGCCACTGCCTCCGACATTTTCCCATCGCATGGATCGCCGTCCCCACGGGGATCTTAAAGCACGTTGAGGAAAGCGCTGAAGCATGGCCCTGCACCCACAAATCGTCAAAGGACTCGAAGCCCTCGCCAAGGCAAATCTGCCGAAGCTGGAGGATCTGTCCGCGCCGCAAGCGCGCGCGCAGATGGAAATGATGTCGAAGGCGCGCGGCGGCAGGCCCACGCCGGTGCACAAGCTAGAAAACCGCAAGATCCCCGGCCCAGGCGGCGAGATTCCGGTGCGCATCTACCGGCCGAGCGCCGGTAAGGCTCTGGGCGCGGTGTTGTATTTCCATGGTGGCGGCCATGTCATCGGCAGCCTGGACACGCACGACAAGGTCGCCCGAAATCTCTGCGTCGGTGCGGCGGCTGTGGTGGTCTCCGTCGATTACCGTATGGGGCCGGAGCACAAATTCCCCGCCGCGGTTGAGGATGCTTGGGCAGCACTGCTTTGGCTGGCCGAAAACGCCGAGAGCCTTGGCGCCGACCCGTCGAAGCTGGCGGTATCCGGCGATAGCGCCGGCGGCAACCTCGCCGGCGTCGTCGCCTTGATGGCGCGAGACGCCGGCGCACCGAAACTGGTGATGCAATCGCTGGTCTATCCGGTTGGCGACTACCACCTGGTTGGCGACAGCTATATGAAATACGCGAACGGCTTTGGCGTGCTGACCAACAAGTCTATGGTCTGGTTCCGCGACCATTATCTGAAGGCCTCGTCGGACGCCGAAGACTGGCGCGCCTCGCCATTGTTGGCAGAGGATTTCAGCGGCGTCGCGCCGGCGCTGATCACCGCCGCCGAGTGTGACGTGCTGCGCAGCGATGGGGTACGCTACCACGAGGCGCTGCAGGCGGCAGGCGTCGAGTCTGAGTATGTGCTGTATCCGGGTGTGATCCACGGCTTTTTCAGCATGGCGCCGGATGTCGACCTGGCGGTAGAGGCGCAACAGCACGTGGCCAAAACGCTGAAAAAGGCGTTTGGCGGCTAGGCGGTGACCAGACGCAAGGACCCATCGACGGACTTAGGGTGACGGTGGGGGCGGCAAAGCCGTTTAGACCGTCTGTCTCAGCCTTCGATACGCGGCTATGCCGCTACCCTGGATAAAATGAGTCCGGGATATGAAGCCGGACCCTTTGGCGGGTTCAGGATGAACGAGTGAGTGGACCGCCGCCAAAACCTTCCGTCTCACCCTGAGTAGCGCTCGGCACGAGCGCGTATCGAAGGGCGTGCCGCAAACGGTAGTCGACCCTTCGATACGCGGCTCCGCCGCTACTCAGGGTGAGATGAGACTGCCTCAGGCTTTCGGTTTCTTGTGCATCAGGCCGGTGCGCTTGCAATAGGCGATTTCCTCGCCGCGCTGGTTAAAGCCGCGGTGCTCGAACAGCACGATGCCGGCGTCGGGGCGCGACTTGCTCTCGCGCTTTTCCAGGATGGTGGTCTGGCTGCGGATGGTGTCGCCGTGCAGCACCGGCTTGCGGAAAGCCACGTCGGTCATGCCGAGATTGCCAATGGTAGTGCCGAGCGTCGTGTCGTTGACCGAGACGCCGATCACCAGGCCCAGCGTGAACAGCGAGTTGACGATCCGCGCACCGAACTCGGTCTTTTTGCCGAATTCTTCGTCCAGATGCAGCGGTTGGGGATTGTGCGTCATGGCGCAGAACATGACGTTGTCCATCTCCGTCACGGTGCGGGTCAGGGCATGGTCGAAGACCTGGCCGATTTCGAACTCTTCAAAATAGAGACCGCTCATTGGGGCGTTTCCTTAAGTCAGGTTTGGCGAATGTTCAGAGGCCGTTGATATGGCTCTGCACCAAGGTATCGAGGTCGTCGGCCGGGGAAAAGCCCAGTTCGAGGGCGCGCGGTGTCTCGAACCGGGCGGGCCAGGAGCCGACGATGGCGTCGATGGCCGGGTCGTGCCGGAATTTCACCAGGGATGTATCGCCGCCGGCTCTGCCCAGCGCCTCGACCATCTGCGCAACCGTCACCGTGATGCCGGGCACGTTGACCGTGCGCCAGGGAGCGAGCGCGTCCTTCGGCAAGTCCAGGGCGTGCATCAGGGCGTTAGTTACGCTCGCCGGCGAGGCGATCCACAGCGCCAGATCCTCGCTGACAGGGCAGATCGATTCCTCGCCGGCCAATGGCTCGCGCAGGATGCCGCTGGCGAAGCTGCTGGCCGCCGCATTCGGCTTGCCCGGGCGAATCACGACGGTCGGCAGGCGCAGCGTGCGCCCGTCAATGAAGCCTTTGCGGCTGTAATCGTTGACCAGAAGCTCGCCCAGAGCCTTCTGCGTGCCGTAAGAGCTCTGCGGCATGGTCGCGGTGTGGTCGTCGACATTCTCGACGGCACCAAAGACTGCGAGCGAACTGGTAAACAGGAATTTCGGGCAGGTTTTAAGGCCGCGGCAGTGCTCCAACACCCGGCGCAGGCCGGCGAGGTTAACGCGGTAGCCTTGGGCGAAGTCCGCCTCCGCCCCGGCGGAGACGACGGCGGCCAGATGTATGACCGCGGTGGTTTTCTCGGTGATGGCCTCGGCCAGGGTCTGGACCAGATTGCCTTTCAACACCTTCGCGCCAGCGGGAGGGTTCGGCGGCGGCACCAGGTCTGCGAGCACCAGGTCTTCGCCGCGCTCCGCCAACAGCCTGGTCAAACGCTGGCCAAGAAAGCCGCCGGCGCCAGTGATGGTGATGGTCATGCGAGTGCCCTTTGTGTCATGTTGCGGCGGAAATCTGTGACACCCTTATCGCGAGGATTGCCCGCACATGCAAAGCCTGTCGCCGCGTTTTCACGCTTTGCCCGAGACTGGCCCATGCTGCCGCTAACCGGAGTCCGCATCCTGGCGGTCGAGCAATACGGCGCCGGTCCCTTCGGCACCATGCAGTTGGCGGACCTGGGGGCGGAGATCGTCAAGATCGAGAATGCCAGCGACGGCGGCGATGTCGGCCGGCATGTGCGCCATCCGAACGACCCGCTGGCGAAGGGCGATTCGCTGTTCTTCCAGTCGTTCAACCGCAACAAGCGCTCGATCACCCTGAACCTGAAAAACGCCGACGGTCAGGCGATCTTCCGCAAGCTGGCGGCGGGGGCGGACGCGGTGTTCAACAACCTGCGCGGCGATCTGCCGGGCAAGCTCGGCCTGACTTATGATGAGCTTAAGGACGTGAACGAGAAGATCGTCTGCGTGCACCTCTCCGCTTATGGCCGCTTTGGCGAGCGGGCGGCGTGGCCCGGCTATGATTATCTGATGCAGGCGGAGTGCGGCTACCTCTCGGTTACGGGCGAGCCCGGCGGTGCGCCGGCGCGGATGGGCCTGTCGCTGGTCGACCTCTCCACCGGCTTGCAGGCGGCCATCGCGCTATCCTCGGGCATTATCGGCGCGCGGACGACGGGCAAGGGCGGTGACTACGATGTCAGCCTGTTCGACGCCGCGACCGCCAACCTCGCCTATGTCGCCGCCTGGTACTTGACCATGGGCGAGAAGGTGACGCGGGAGCCGCGCTCGGCCCACCCGAACCTGACGCCCAGCCAACTGTACAAGACCAAGGACGGCTGGATATTCCTGATGTGCAATAAGGAGAAGTTCTGGCCGGCCCTCTGCAACGCCATTGGCGAGCCGGAGATGGCGGCGATCTATCCGGATTTCGCCACCCGCCTGAAACACCGCGACCGGCTGACCGAACTGCTGGACGAGGCGTTGAGTGCCAAGACCACTGCGGAATGGATGGTGGTTTTTGGCGGCAAGGTGCCGGCCGCCCCGGTCAACGATATCGCCGAGGCGCTGGACAATCCCTTCGCACGCAGCACCGGCCAGCAAATCCGCTATACCGCACCGGATGGCACAAAAGTCGGCTCGACCGGATCGGCGGTTCGAATACCGGGAGTGCCGCCCCTCGCCCATCCAGCACCTGCGATGGCGGCGGATCAGGCGAGCATTTTGGCGGAACTCGGGCTGAGTAAGGATGAGATTGAGGCGCTGCGGCAGGCGGGGGCGTTTTAGCGACAAAGGCGAGAAGTATGGATTCGTCCGCAACAACATCCCCCCCCCGCCCCGGGCTTGACCCGGGGTCCATGCCTGAGTGCTCGTTACAGAGATCGGACTTGGCAGTCGGCTTTCAGGGATGGGCCCCGTGTCGAGCACGGGGAGGAGGGCTGTGAATGCTTCTTGTCCCTCCAATTCTACACCCGCGCCACAACCTTTGCCCCGAACAGGCCGGTCGGGCGGACCCAGAGCATCAGGATCACCAGTGACGCCGCGATCATGCCGCCGCTGCCGGTGCCGATCCAGGGGTCGACATAGCCCGCCGTCAGCGTCTCGGCGAGGCCGACCAGGATCGCGCCGACGAACGCGCCGGCGAAACTGGTCAGGCCGCCGATCACCACCACCGGCAGCACTTTCGCCAGCACCAGGCCCATGCCGAAGCCGCCGAGGCCGTCGATGCTCCACAGCACGCCGCCGGCGACGCACAGCACGGCGGAGATCGCCCAGGTAAACGCCAGGTGCCGCGTGACGCTCATACCCATGACCGTCGCGGCCTGCGGGTCGTCGGCGATGGCGCGAATGGCGATGCCGATGCGGCTGAAGCGGAACAGCGCCATGACCGCCAGCACCAGCACGATGGCCACACCGCTGGCCAGCACCCGCGCCGGCGGGATCGGAATATCGCCCCACCACCACAGCGTATCGGTCAGCGGGAACGGGATGCTGCTCGGCAAATTGCTGAGGGTCAGGTTGGAGCCGCCGCGCATGAAGATGCCCAGCGCCAGGGTCGCCATCACCACGGCGACAATCGGCCGGCCGATCAGGGGGCGGATCACTAGCCGGTTAAACGCGATGGCCAAAGCGATCATCACGACGATGGCCAGCCCCAGCCCACCCGGCAACGGCAATCCGCCCGCGTGCATGCCTGCCGCCGTGGTGCGTGCGCCGAGGCTCACCCACTCGCCGAGCGAGAAGTTAAGCACGGCGGACGCGCGGTAGACGACGACGAACGCGACGCCTACCAGCGCATAGACCGCGCCGGACAGCAGGCCACTAACCGTAAGTGCGAGGAAATAGTCCATCGCCTACAGGTGCCGGGCAGCGGCAGGCCGCGTCAATACTCCGCGAACATCCGGATGATGTCTGCGCGGTCCTCGGTCCGGGTCAGCGCCAGCATCAGCAGGATGCGAGCTTTTTGCGGGTTCAGGTTGTCGGCGGCGATAAAACCGCGGTCGTCCATGGCCTTGCGCTGGGTGACGCGGCCACTACCGGCGCGGGTCGAGATGACGACGTAGACACCCTGCCTGACTGCCTCTTCCAATGCTGCAACGTCGTCGGGATGGCTCATGCCGGGTGCAAAGGCGGCGTTGACGATGCCTTTGGCGCCAGCGTCAACGAAGGCGCGGACAGCAGTGCCATCAACCCCGCCATAGGAGTAGGAGACGTCGACCCGCGGCAGCCCCAACAGGCCGCCGACGTCGAACTCCGTATCCGGCATGCGGCGGCGCAGCGGTTGACGATAGTAGCGGATCTCGTCGCCATCGGCATGGCCGAGCACGCCAAAATCCGGCGTGCGGAAGGTTTGCAGGCGCAGGGTCGAGGTCTTGGTCACCTCGCGCGCGGCCTGGATCTCGTCGTTCAGCAGCACCAGCACGCCCATGCCACGCGAGGCCGGCGAGGCCGCCGTGCGAATCGCGTTGTAGAGATTGAGGGCGGCGTCCGTGCTCGCCGCGCTGGAGGGCCGCTGCGCGCCGACAATGACGACCGCCTGCTGTACCTTCAGCGACAGGTTGAGGAAGTAGGCGGTTTCCTCCGTCGTGGCGGTGCCGTGGGTGATCACCACGCCGTCGAGCGAGGGTTCGGCGGCCACTGTCTCATGCACCAGTCGCGTCAGTTCCAGCCAGTGCGAGGGGCCGATATCCGGCGAACCGACGGCCTTGTAGGGCACCAGCGTCAGGTCGGCTGCCTCTCGCACAACCGGGAACTTATCGACCAGTTCACCGACCGACAGCTTTACGCCGGTGTGGGCGTAGTCGAGCAGGTCGAGCGGGCCGTGCCCGACGGAGGATATTGTGCCACCGGTGCCTATGATCGCAACTTTCGCCATGGTCTATGCCGCCATCTTGTCCATCTCGGCCAGCAGGGCGTCGCCCATCTGCTCGGTCGAGACCAGGTTGCCGCCGGGGGTCATGATATCGCCGGTGCGGAAGCCGGCGTTCAGCACGTTATCGACGGCCTTCTCGACCATGTCCGCATCCTCGCCCATATCGAACGAGTAGCGCAGCAGCATGGCGAAGGAGAGCACCTCGGCAATCGGGTTCGCCTTGCCCTGGCCGGCGATGTCCGGGGCGGAGCCATGCACCGGCTCATACAGCGCCTGACGCGCGCCGGTGGTCGGGTCTTCCGCGCCCAGCGACGCCGACGGCAACATGCCGAGCGAGCCGGTCAGCATGGCTGCGCAGTCGCTCAAAATGTCGCCGAACAGGTTGTCGGTGACGATCACGTCGAACTGCTTCGGTGCGCGCACCAACTGCATGGCGCAGTTGTCGGCGTACATGTGATTGAGCGTGACGTCCGGATATTCGGCGTCGTGCAGCTTCTGCACCTCCTGCCGCCACATCAGGCCGGATTCCATCACGTTGGCCTTCTCGACCGACATGACGCGGTTGTCACGCTTGCGCGCCAGCTCGAAGCCGACGCGCGCGACGCGGATCACCTCGTCGGAGGTGTAGACCTGGGTGTTGACGCCGCGGCGGCGGCCGTCCGGCAGTTCCTCGATACCGCGCGGCTCGCCGAAATAGACGCCGCCGGTGAGTTCCCGCAGGATCATGATGTTGAGGCCGGCCACCAACTCCTTCTTCAGGGAGGAGGCATCGGCCAGCGCGTCGAACACCATGGCCGGGCGCAGGTTGGCGAACAGTTGCAGCTCCTTGCGCAGGCGCAGCAGGCCGCGCTCTGGCTGAATCTCGAACGGCAGCTTCTCCCACTTCGGCCCGCCGACCGAGCCGAACAGCACCGCGTCGGCGGCCATGGCGTCGGCCAGAGTCTCGTCCTTCAGCGGCGTGCCGTGCGCGTCGATGGCGGCGCCGCCGACCAGGCCCTCGGAGAGGTCGAACGAGACGTGACGGCGCTGGTCCATCCAATCGATGATGCGGCGAACCTGGCCGACCACTTCCGGGCCGATGCCGTCACCGGCGAGGACAAAGACTTTTTTATTGGCGGGCATGGGCGTTGTTCACAGTTCTTGTTGATCGAGAAAATCCGAGCCGCGGGTTTCCCACGAATCCGCGCTTACCTCAAGCCCTATACCACCTTGGCCAACTGCGCCTCCAGCGCGCGGGCGCGGGCGAGTTGGGACTCGCGCCGTGCTATATAGAAGGTGGAGGCGAAGATCAGCGCGCCGCCAATCCAGGTCCATATCGTCGGGATCTCCGCAAACAGCAGGAAGGCCAGCAGAGCGGTGATCGGCAACCGCGTGAAGTCGAACGGCATCACCACGGTCAGGTCGGCCAGCGCATAGGCGCGGGTGATGGCGTAGTGGCCGAGCGTACCGCATCCGGCCAGCAGCACCATCCAGCCCAGCATCTCCCAACTGGGCGTCACCCACACGAACAGGGCCGGGATGAAGGTCATGGGTGTCAGCAGCAACACCATATAGGTGATGATCACCTCGGCCGGTTCGGTGCGGGCCAGCGACTTCAGCACGAGCTTATTGCCGGCCGCGGCGACAGCGTTGATCAGCGCCAGAATCGCGCCGAACCGGATCATCTCCGCGCCCGGCTGCAACACCACCATCGCGCCCAGGAAGCCGACGATGACCGCGGTCCAACGGCGCAGGCGCACGTCCTCGCCGAGGAATAGAGCCGCACCCACGGTCGCGAAGATCGGCGCCAGAAAGCTGAGCGCCGTTGCCTCAGAGATCGGCATTTCGGTGATGGCCCAGAACCCGGCGGTCATGCCAACGACGCTGATGCAGGCGCGGATGCCGAACATTCCGAAGCGCTTGGTGCGCATGCCGCCGACCCCGACCTTCAGCAGCCACGGCGTCATCCACATGAGCGCCAGCAGGTTGCGGAAGAACACGATCTCCAGCGCATGCAATTCTGAGGAGACGTGCCGGATCAGCATGGACATGCCGCTGAAAAAGACGGTGGCGGCGGTCGCAAACAGGGCGGCTTTCAGCAGCGGGGTCATTGAGATGTGGCCTGCTTTGCTGCCGTGGCCTTAGCGGGTGCGCCCGATGCGCCGCTGGCATCGGCAACCGGCATCGCAGCAGCGGCGGCCGCCTTCGCCCGGCGCGCCAACTGCGCCTCCCGATGGCTGATATAGGTGCCGGCGGCAAACACGATGAAGGCGCCGACCCACACCGCCGTGGCCGGCACTTCGCCGAAGATGGCCCAGGCAGCGACTGCGATAATCGGCAGCCGGGCGAAGTCCAGCGGTTGCAACGCCGCCACCTCCTGCATCGTATAGGCCCGCACGTGGAAGGAGTGCGCCGCCGCGCCTAAAATGCCGAGGGATAGCAGCCAGATCCATACCTCGCCGCTGGGCGTCGTCCAGACGAAGATCGAGGGTACGCCAGCAATGACCGCCATCATCAGCGCCTGATACACCAGGATGGTCTCCGGCCGCTCGATAAAAGTCAGGTGGCGGATAACGATCACCGTCAACGCCCACATCGCCGAGGAGAACAGCACCAGACTGGTCGCCCAATGCACCTCGCCAAAGCCCGGTTGCAGGATCACAACGACGCCGCCAAAGCCGATCAGCGTCGCAACCCAACGCCGCCAGCGCACCACCTCCCCCAGCAACAGCACCGCCAGCACCGTCGCCCATAGCGGCGCTGTAAACCCTAATGCGGTTAAGTCCGTCAGCGGGAGCAGCGGCACGGCGTAGAACCAGGCCAACATGCTGGCGCCATTGATTGTGCCGCGCAGGGTCAGCAGGTCCAGCCGCTTCGGCTTCAGAATACCAAAACCGGAGCGCCCGACCGTCATGACCAGCAGGATGCCCAAGGAAAACAGGTTGCGGAAGAATGCGGCGACAAACGGGTGCGTCCCCTGCTCCGTCGCCAGCCGTACGAAGACGCTGTTGAGGGCGAAGCAGGCGCAGGCGGCCAGCATGAATAGGGCAGCGGCAACCGGCCGGATTTCCCGGTTGCCAACGGTGATGACGGGCTTCATGGCGGTTAGCATACGCCGAAACCGTTACCACGCTAACAGTTTGAGAGTGTTGCATAGCAGTACCGCGCTTTTCGCTGGGCCGGGCCGGCGTCGCAGATAGACGCTTGCGTTGCATCAGCCGCTGCTGTAAGCGTCCCGTCATCTCACACGCGAGCCTCGCGGCGCCGTACCCCCAAGGTGCGATCTGCCGCTCCGGTGCTGGCGCCTGACATTTGCTTCAGGTAGCGGCTCTCGGCCCGCGGCGGTTAAACCGGAAAATGGAGTCCAGGGCCCATGGCGATGCCCACGTTCACGATGCGCCAGCTCCTCGAAGCTGGCGTCCACTTCGGCCATCATACGCGCCGGTGGAACCCGAAGATGAAGACCTACATCTTTGGCAAACGCAATGGCGTCCACATTATCGACCTCCAGCAGAGCGTTCCGCTGCTGCACCGTGCCCTTCTGGCCGTACGCGAAGTCGCCGCCGGCGGCGGCCGCGTGCTGTTCGTCGGCACCAAGCGCCAGGGGCAGGAGATCATTGCCGAGCAGGCGAAACGCTGCGGCATGTATTTCGTCAACCACCGCTGGCTGGGCGGCATGCTCACCAACTGGCGCACCGTGTCGAACTCCATTCGCCGCTTGCGCGAGTTGGAGGAGCAGTTGGCCGAAGACAATCTCGGCCTGACAAAAAAGGAACTGCTCAACCTGACGCGCGAGCGCGACAAGCTGGAACGCACGCTCGGCGGCATCAAGGAAATGGCTGGCCTGCCCGACCTGATCTTCATCCTGGATACGAATAAAGAGCATCTGGCGGTGGCCGAGGCTCGTGTGCTGAACATTCCGGTGGTTGGCATTCTGGACAGCAACGCCGACCCGGTGGGCGTGACCTACCCGATCCCCGGCAATGACGATGCGATTCGGGCGATCAGCCTGTATTGCGAGTTGATCTCCGCAGCTGTGCTCGACGGCCTTGAGGCGGAGATGGCGGCGTCCGGTATCGACATCGGCGAGGCCGAAGTGGCGATGACGGAGAGCCTGGACGATGGGTCATCGGCAACACCGACTGTCGAACTGACTCCGGAGGAGGAAGCGGTGGCAGCGGCAGCCGAGGCGCCAGCGCCCGAGCCTACGCCTGAAGCCACGCCAGCGCCGGAGCCTACTTCAGAGCCGACGCCAGCGCCGGAGCCTACTTCAGAGCCGACGCCAGAACCGGCGACGGGCGAAGCCGCCCCGGCGGTGTCGGCGGAGACCGGCTCTGCGGCGGATGAAACGCCGGTGAAGCCAGAGGTTTCCTGACGGTCCGTTTCGATTCACTAAGGCGCGCCGCCGCGAAATAGTGCGGCGCGACACCAACACGCATTCTGCCTCGGCCAAAACCGGGGCAGCTATCGCGTGCTCTCTCTTGCTCAAGGACACAGTCATTATGGCATTCACAGCAGCGGATGTGAAAGCGCTTCGCCAACAGACCGGCGCTGGCATGATGGATTGCAAGAAGGCGTTGCAGGAAACCGACGGCGATATCGAAGCCGCGGTCGACTGGCTGCGCACCAAGGGCCTGGCCGCCGCCGCCAAAAAGGCCGGCCGCGTCGCGGCAGAGGGCTTGGTCGGCATCGCGACCGACGGCACCCGCGCCGCCGCCGTCGAGGTCAACGCCGAAACCGATTTCGTCGCGCGCAACGAGCAATTCCAGGAGTTGGTCGCCAGCATCGCCACTCTGGCTATCGATAAGGCCGTCACGGTGGAGGCTTTGGCCGGTGCCGAACTCACCCCGGGTAAGACTGTCTCGGCCTCGATCACCGACGCCATCGCGACCATCGGCGAGAACATGAACCTGCGCCGCGCGGCTCAGCTTTCTGTGGGCGAAGGGACGATTGCCAGCTACATGCACAACAGCGTCGCCCCTGGCCTCGGCAAGATCGGCGTGCTGGTTGGGATGCAATCGGCTGCCGATCCGGAGCGGTTGGCTGAGCTTGGCCGGCAGGTGGCGATGCATGTCGCAGCCTCGAATCCCGTGTCCGTCAGCCGCGACGACGTCGACGCGGCTCTGGTCGAGCGCGAGCGACAGGTGCTGATCGAGCAAGCCCGCGACTCGGGCCGTCCGGAAAACATCATCGAAAAAATGGTCGAGGGCCGGATGCGCAAGTTCTATGAGGAAAGCGTGCTGCTGGAGCAGGCCTTCGTCATCGATCCGGACAAGAGCGTCGGCAAGGCCATCGAGGAGCTGGCTAAGGAGCTTGGCACGCCGGTTACCTGCACGGGCTTTGTGCGTATGGAATTGGGCGAAGGTGTCGAGCGCGAGGACAGCGACTTTGCCGCCGAAGTCGCCGCCACGCTGAAAAAAGACAGCTAATACTTTCCGAAGGGCCACAGCCATGCCTGATGCACTTGACGATAGGTCCGATACCGGCGCAGCCGCCCAAGGCGACGCGCCCCACGCCTATCGCCGGGTGTTGCTAAAGGTATCCGGCGAGGCGCTGATGGGCGACCAACAGTACGGCATCGATCCCGAAACCGTATCGCGCATGGCCGATGACATCATCGGCGTGTGCAATCTGGGGATCGAAGTCTGCGTCGTGGTCGGCGGCGGCAACATCTTCCGCGGGATCAAAGCCAAAGGCTGGGGGATGGAGCGGACGACAGGCGATCACATGGGTATGCTGGCAACCGTGATCAACGCGCTGGCGCTGCAGGCCGCCCTGGAAAGCCGGGGCCAGCCGACCCGCGTGCAGTCGGCGATCCCGATGGCAAGCGTGTGCGAGCCCTATATTCGACGACGGGCGCAGCGGCATCTGGAGAAAGGCCGCGTGGTGATCTTTGCAGCCGGGACCGGCAATCCATTCTTTACCACCGATACCGCCGCCGCCCTGCGCGCCTCGGAAATGGGCTGCGACGCGCTGTTAAAGGGTACACAGGTCGATGGTGTTTACTCGGCCGATCCGAAGAAAGACCCGACCGCAACCCGCTATGAACGCCTTAGCTTTCTGGACGTATTGACCAGCGATTTGGGCGTCATGGATACCTCGGCAATTGCCCTTGCGCGCGAGAACAGCATCCCTATCCTCGTATTTTCGATCCACACGCCCGGCGCATTTGTGCAAGCGTTGCGCGGCGAAGGACGCTATACCATCGTCACGGAATAGTTTGCTGCACTGGTTCGCTGGACGCCAGGCTTCTGGTTTGGAGGAGTAGACGAATGTCGGACAATGACATGGACGACCTGAAACGCCGCATGGATGGAGCGCTCGAAGCGCTGAAGCGTGAGTTCGCGGGCTTGCGCACCGGGCGCGCCTCCGCCGGTCTGCTCGATCCGATCAAGGTCGAGGCCTATGGCCAGAGCATGCCGCTGAACCAGGTCGGCACCGTCGGTGTGCCTGAACCCCGGATGCTAACCGTGCAGGTGTGGGACAAGTCGATGGTCGGCGCCGTCGAGCGCGCCATCCGCGATTCCGAACTGGGCCTGAACCCTTCCGCCGACGGTCAATTGGTGCGCGTGCCGATCCCAGAGCTTTCAGAAGACCGCCGCAAGGAACTGACCAAGGTCGCAGGCCGCTATACGGAGCAAGCCAAAGTCGCCGTCCGCAACGTCCGCCGCGATGGCATGGATCACCTGAAAAAGCAGGAAAAAGACGGCGAGATCAGCCAGGACGATCATAAGCGCCTCGGCGACGACATCCAGAAAATGACCGACGATCACATCAAACAGATCGACGACCTGGCGGCGACTAAAGAGAAAGAAATCATGCAGGTATAACGTATGGCCGACGGTCTTGCCGGCGGCTGAACCTGCACGGATTTTTCATGGTCTCACCCTCCCCTTTCTCTGCCAAGCCCTCCCCCGGTGCGCCGCCCGTTGCGCCGCGCCATGTGGCGATCATCATGGATGGCAATGGCCGCTGGGCCTCCGGGCGCAATCTGCCGAGAGCGGCGGGCCACCGCCGCGGCGCTCAGGCCGCGAAAGACACGGTGATCGCCGCACTGGAGTTGGGGATAGAGTATCTGACGCTCTACAGCTTTTCCTCGGAGAACTGGCGGCGGCCGCTGCAAGAGGTCGACGACCTCATGGGCCTGCTGCGCTACACCATGCAGCGCGAGGCCGGCGAGATGAGCGCCCGCGGCGTGCGGCTGCGCATCATCGGCGACCGCGAGCGGCTGCCCAACGATGTGCGAACCACGGTTGCGGGGATCGAGGCCAAGACCGCGCACAACAGCCGCCTCACCGTGATGATCGCGCTCAGCTATGGCGGGCGGGACGAAATCGCCGCGGCGGCGCGGCGGCTGGCAAAGGCGGCCTTGTTGGGCGAGGTCGATGCGTCCGCCATCGATGCAGACGTGCTGGGCCGGTATCTCTACACTGACGGCATACCCGACCCGGATCTGCTGATCCGCACCGGCGGCGAGCAGCGGGTCAGCAACTTTCTGCTCTGGCAGATCGCCTATACCGAACTGCTGTTTCTCGACACGCTCTGGCCGGATTTCGACCGGCAGGCGCTGACCTCGGCGCTTGTGGACTTCCGCTCGCGGGAGCGCCGTTTTGGTGGGTAGCGGCTCAAGCGGTTCCGCATTGCTGCGTGACGACCGTTTGAGCCGGCGCTTGGCCGCGGCGTCAGTGCTGGTGCCTGCAACCCTGCTGCTGACGTGGGTCGGCGGTTGGCCGTTCTTCATACTGATCATTGCCTGCGCCGGACTACTGGCGCGGGAGTGGGCACGGCTGTGCGGGGCGCCGTCTGTGCCTGCCGGGTGGTTTTTGGCGGGCGGTATTATGCTGTTGATCACCGCCGCCGTGGTGGAGCATCGCCATCTTGCGGCTGGTATGGCCGGCTTTGGCCTCGCCATCGGCGTGATGATTCTGACGGCAAAGAAACTGGGTGCAAAGCGGGCCGGATGGCTGGCGGTCGGCGTGGCGGCCATCCTGCCGGCGGGTCTCAGCCTGGTATGGATGCGATCGCTGGAGCCTGAGGGCCTGGCATTGATCCTGTGGGTCATGGCCGTCGTATGGGCAGCAGACAGTGGCGCGTATGCGGTGGGCCGCACGGTCGGCGGGCCGCGGCTAGCGCCTCGTATCAGTCCGACCAAGACGTGGTCCGGCTTGGCGGGCGGGCTGGTTGCCGCAGGTTTGATTGGCGGCGTCGTGGCTTTGCTGCTGGGCGACGGCGCGTTTGCGCTCGCTGCGATAGCCGGGATGCTGGTCGGCGCCGCATCCGGGCTGGGAGACTTGTTCGAATCGCATGTGAAGCGCACGTTCAAGGCAAAGGACTCGGGCGGGCTGATCCCCGGTCATGGCGGGGTGCTCGACCGGCTCGACAGCCTGCTAGCCGCCGCACCGGTCACCGCGGCATTGTATTTGGCAGGATGGAGATGGCTATGAGCGATCCGCGCAGCATCAGCGTCCTGGGCGCCACCGGCTCCGTCGGCGAGACCACCTGCGCGCTGCTGGCGGAAGCGCCCGACCGGTTCCGGGTGGAAGCACTCACCGGCAATTGCAACGCGGCAGCGATGATCCCGTGGGCGCGCCGCCTGCGCCCGTCATTCGTCGCCATGGCCGACCTGGCCGCAGCCGCTATCGTGCGGGAGGCCCTCAGCGATCTGCCAATCGAAGTCGCCGGAGGCAATGCGGCGGTTCTGGCCGCAGCAGAGCGCCCGGCCGACTGGGTGATGGCGGCGATTGTCGGCGCTGCCGGCCTTGCCCCTACATTGGCGGCGGTGCAGCGCGGCGCAACTGTGGCGCTGGCGAACAAGGAAAGCCTGGTCTGCGCCGGCCACTTGCTCACCACCGCAGCCAAAGCCGCGGGCGGGCGGTTGCTGCCGGTCGATAGCGAACACAATGCGATTTTCCAGGTGTTCGATCAAACCCGGCCCGAGGGGGTAGAGCGGATCATCCTCACCGCGTCCGGCGGACCGTTCCGCACCTGGAGCGAGGCAAAGATGCGCCACGTGACGCCGGCTCAGGCCCTGCGGCATCCGAATTGGGACATGGGCGTGAAGATCAGCATCGATTCCGCGACGATGTTCAACAAGGGCCTGGAACTGATTGAGGCCGGGCACCTGTTCGCTATGCCGCAGGAGCGGATAGACGTGGTGGTGCATCCCCAATCCATCGTCCACAGCCTGGTCGCCTATCGCGATGGCTCTGTGCTGGCGCAACTTGGCCTGCCGGACATGCGCACGCCGATTGCTGTCACCCTCTATTGGCCGGAGCGCGCGGCCTGCGCGGTCGACCACCTCGACCTGACGCGGATGGGCGATTTGACGTTCGAGGCGCCGGATCTCGTCCGGTTCCCGGCGCTGCGGCTCGCGCGGGAGGCGATGCGGCTAGGCGGAACCGCGCCTGCCGTGCTCAATGCGGCGAATGAGGCAGCCGTCCAAGCATTTTTGGCGGAAGAAATCGGCTTTCTTGATATTGCAGCCATCGTCGCCATTTGCCTGGAGCGCATCCCCGCTGTACCGTTGGATAGCCTGTCCACCTTGTGGGAGGTTGATCGTGCGTCCCGGGCCGCGGCTCTCGACGCGATCGGGCGCCACCCGAAAGCGATCCTAACCGTTCACGCGGCCCAGTAGCACGCCATTGCCGAAAGGCGATCCGAGATATGATCATCATCGACTATATCCTGCCCTTCATCGCCATCCTGTCCGTGCTGATCTTCGTGCACGAATATGGACACTTCTGGGTGGCGCGGCGCTGCGGCGTGTTCGTTGAGGTCTTCTCCATCGGCTTCGGGCGGGAACTGTTCGGGTGGTACGACCGGCGCGGCACCCGCTGGCGGGTCGCGATCCTGCCGCTGGGCGGTTATGTGCGGATGCGCGGCGATGGTGACGAGGCGTCGAGCCCCGACGACGAGGCCGTGGCGCAGATGACTGAGGCCGAACGGGCGACATCGTTTCCGGCCCAGCCGGTGATGAGTCGCATGGCCATCGTCGCTGCCGGCCCGGCCGCCAACATTCTGTTCGCCATCGTCGTCATGGCGATCACCTTCATGACGCTCGGCCAGTCTTACACACCGCCGGTGGTGGGCGAGGTGCTGCCGGAAAGTCCAGCGGCGGCGGCAGGGTTACAGCCGGGCGACCGCTTCCTGCGTCTGGACGGCGCACGGGTCGAACGCTTTGAAGATCTGCAGCGGATCGTGTCGCTCCGGCCCGGCCAGACCATGGCCGCAGAGATCGACCGCAACGGTACCTTGCTGCAGATTCCGCTGACGCCGGAGCGAATCGAGCGCCCGGACAGCTTTGGAAACCCACAGGCTTTTGGCCGCATCGGCATCGCCCGAACCGGATACGAGAGCATCGAGCACGGGCCAGTCTCCGCCCTGATCGAGGCAACGCATCAGTCCTGGATACTGACGGGAACGATCATCGACGTCGTTGGGCAAATTATCACCGGCGCCAGACCGGCTAATGAGATCGGCGGTGTTGCCCGCATTGCACAGATATCGGGTGAGGTGACACAAATCGGTTTCGCCGCCGTGCTGAATTTCATGGTATTGCTGTCGCTGAACTTGGCGTTGATTAACCTCCTGCCGGTGCCTATGCTTGATGGGGGTCATTTGCTGTTTTTTACCATCGAGGCGTTGCGTGGCCGGCCCTTGCCGGAACGGGTGCGCGATGCCGGGCTGCGAGTGGGATTCGGCATGGTTATCGCATTGATGGTCTTTGCCTCTTGGAACGATCTCGTCTATTTCCGGGTATTGGACCTGTTAGATATTTAAGCATCGGAATCAAATGAACAGGCACAGGAACGCGGCAGGCATCGTCACGCGATGGTTGGCAATCTTCCTTTTGGCGCTGGCAGTTCCAAACGGACTTGCCTCGATAGCATCCGCGCAGCAGAGAGCGCCGGATACTATTGCGGCGATTGACGTGCAAGGTACGGAACGCGTCGACCGGGCAACCGTGATCAGCTACCTGACCGTGCAGGTCGGCGACCCGTTCGATCCCCGCGAAATCAACACCTCCTTGAAAAAGCTGTTCGCAACCGGCTTTTTCGCAACGGTCGAACTGTTGCAATCGCTGGTGGGCAACACCTTGATCGTGCGGGTGAAGGAAAACCCGATCATCAACCGCGTGACCTTCGAGGGCAACAAGCGCATCGATGACGACGCATTGCAGGCAGAGGCGCAGTTGCGCCCACGCTCGATCTACACCCGGGCCAAGGTTCAGGCGGACGTGCAGCGCATCGCCGACGTCTACCGGCGCAGCGGCCGTTTCGGCGCCAAAATCGAGCCCAAGCTGATTCGCCTCGACCAAAATCGGGTCGATGTCGTGTTCGAGATCGACGAGGGCGAGATCACCAGCGTCGACCGCATCGTCTTTATCGGCAACAAGCGCTTCAGCGATTCGCGGCTGCGCGGCGAGATCAACACGACGGAAACTGCATGGTGGCGGTTCTATACCAACGCCGACGTCTACGACCCGGACCGCATTACCTTCGATGAGGAGCAATTGCGCCGCTTCTATCTGAAGGAAGGCTATGCGGACTTCCGCGTCATCTCCGCCGTCGCGGAACTGACGCCGGAGCGGACCGGGTTCATCATCACCTTCAACCTGGAGGAAGGTGAACGCTACCGCGTTGGCAAAGTGGATATCGAGAGCCAATTGCCGGAGGTGCCGGCGGAATCGCTGCTGCAAGCCCTGTCGGTCGAGCCTGGGGATTGGTACGACGCTTCGGTGGTCGAAACCGATATCGATGCCCTCACGGATCAAGTCGCCGAGCGCGGCTTCGCTTTTGTCACCGTGCGGCCGAGCGTGCGCCGTGACCGCGAGAACCTGCTGGTCAATCTGACCTACGCGGTTGGCGAAGGGCCGCGGGTCTACGTCAACCGCATCGATATCCAAGGCAATGTGCGGACCAAGGATCGTGTGATCCGGCGCGAGTTCCGCCTGGCCGAGGGCGACGCCTACAGCGCGTCGAAAATCCGCCGCTCGCGCACCCGGATTCAGAACCTCGGCTTCTTCGAGACGGTCGAGGTCAAGAACAAGCCAACCGACCAGCCCGACCGCGTCGATATCGGGGTCGAAGTGGCGGAGAAGTCCACCGGCGAAATCTCGTTCGGCGCCGGGTTTTCCACCAGCACCGGCATTCTGGGCGACATCGGCATCCGGGAGCGCAACCTGTTGGGCAAAGGTCAGGATCTGCGCTTGCGGTTACAGATATCCACCCTACGCCAGCAGATCGATCTGGGCTTCACCGAACCCTATTTCCTCGACCGGGATTTAGCAGTTGGCTTCGATGTTTTCCAGGTCGTCGATAACATTACCAGACAAAGCTCATTCCGGCGCAATACGACCGGCGGTCGTTTGCGCGCCGGCTATAGCTTCACTGAAAACTTCCGACAGAGTTGGTCCTATACATTGCGGACAGACGACATCCGCCCCCGATCCAACGCGTCGCGGTTCATTCAGGCGGCTTCCGGCAAATCGACGACCTCGGCCATCGCCCACACGTTGAGCTTCGATAACCGCGACAATCGCTTCACCCCGAACAGCGGTTATGTGGTCAGCACAACCAACGAGCTCGCTGGACTTGGCGGCAGCACGCGGTATCTCCGCAACAGATTGAACGGCGGCGTCTACTACAGCGTCGTGCCGGATGTGGTAGTTTCAGCGCTGGGACAGGTTGGCCATATCATCAGCTTAGGCAAAGACGTTACCGTCAATGAACGCTTCAATCTCGGCGGCGACTCGTTCCGTGGCTTCGAGTTATCCGGTATTGGACCGCGCGATCTCGTCACCGGTGACGCCCTCGGCGGGAATTTCTTCACGGTCGGCACGTTGGAAGCTTCCTTCCCCGTGGGCCTGCCCGATGAGTTCGGGCTCAAGGGCCGGGTGTTTGCGGAGGCTGGGACCTTATTCGGCTTAGACGAAAGCGGTCTCGTCGGTGTTGGCAATTCCAACTCGTTACGCGCGACGGTCGGTGTCGGTGCATCGTGGAACTCGCCGTTCGGTCCGATCCGGGTCGATTTCGCCTTGCCCGTGCTGAAAGAGGATTACGACCGCACGCAGTATTTCCACTTTAGCTTCGGCACCCGCTTCTAAGACCGCGACATCCTCGTGCCCCATGCGACAGCACAGTGCTCAGGAAACGGCACAGTGATTACGGTTTAGGATCAGACCTACGATGACGACAGAAGCTGATCAGCCTGCCCGCGCTCCCAAGTTGCCGATGCTGATCGGGCGCATTATGGAAATGCTGCCGCACCGCTACCCGCTGCTGCTGATCGACCGGATCGTCGAGATGGAGCTGGGCGTCAGCGCGGTCGCCATCAAGAATGTCACGATGAACGAGCCGCAGTTTCAGGGCCACTTTCCGGGGCATCCGGTGATGCCGGGTGTGTTGCTGGTGGAGGCGATGGCGCAGACGGCCGCGGCCCTGGTTGTCGCGACCATGGGGGTCGAGGCCGAAGGCAAGCTGGTTTATTTCATGACCATCGATAACGCGCGCTTCCGCCGCCCGGTGACGCCGGGCGATCAATTGCAAGTAATGGTCGAGAAGAACCGTAACCGCGGCAATGTCTGGAAATTCAATGGCAAGTGCATGCTGAATGGCATGGTCGCGGCGGAAGCCAGCTTCAGCGCCATGATTGTCGACCGTTAGATGGCGTCGATCCACCCCTCCGCCATCATCGACCCTGCGGCGACCATCGGCGAGTCGGTTCATGTGGGCCCGTTCTGCGTCATCGGACCGGACGTCAGTCTGGGCGAGGGCGTCAAATTGCATAGCCATGTGGTGGTCGAGGGCCGCACGCATATCGGCAAAGGGGGCGAGATATTTCCATTCGCCTCCATCGGTCACGCGCCGCAAGATTTGAAGTACAAGGGCGAACCGTCTCGCCTGGAGATCGGCGACAACTGCCGCATCCGCGAACATGTGACCATGAACCCCGGCACCGAGGGCGGCGGCATGCTGACCAAGGTCGGCGATAACTGCCTGTTCATGGCCAGCTCGCATGTGGCGCACGACTGCAAGGTCGGCAACAACGTCATCATGGCGAACAACGCCACGCTGGCCGGGCATGTCGAGGTAGGCGACTTCGCCATCATCGGCGGTCTGGCCGCGGTGCAGCAGTTCGTGCGCATCGGTCCGCACGCGATGATCGGCGGCATGTCGGGGATCGTCAACGACGTCATTCCCTATGGCATGGTGGCCGGAGCCCACGCGGCGCTATCCGGCCTGAACCTGGTGGGATTGCGGCGGCGCGGGTTCGAGCGCGACGACATCAAGGCGCTGCGGCAAGCCTATGACCTGCTGTTTAGCCACGAGGGTACCATTGCCGACCGCCTGACCCAGGTCGAGGCCAGCTTGGGTGCGTCGCCAGTTGTGAAGGGCATGATCGACTTTGTCCGCGATTCCTCCAGTCGCGGCCTGCTCGCGCCCAAGTCGGAGCATGCCCGCTAGCCCTTCCCCCGCCCCGCTCGGCATCGTTGCCGGCAGAGGCGACCTGCCGGGACGCCTGGCGGAATCGGCGCGGGCGCAGGGCCGCAGCATCTTTATGCTGGCGCTGGAAGGGCAGGCCGACCCCGAACTGGTGCGTCACTACCCGCATGCGTGGGTCAGGCTCGCCGATGGCGCGGCGGCTCTGTCGCATCTGCGAGGCGCCAACGTCCGGGAGGTCGTGTTTGCGGGTGGCGTCCGGCGGCCCTCCCTGCTGAGCCTGCGCCCGGACCGGCGCGCCGCAGCCTTTCTGGCAAAGGCCGGCTGGCGGGCGCTGGGCGACGACTCGCTGCTATCGGCCATCGTCGCAGAGTTCGAAGTCGAAGGCTTCCGCGTCATCGGTGCGGACCAGATCTGGGGCGAAGGCCGCATGCCGGCTGGCGCCCTCACCAAGACAGAGCCGGACGACGCCGCCTGGCGCGATATCCGCCGCGGTGTCGAGGTCGTGCAGGCGCTCGGCCGTGTGGATGTCGGCCAGGGCTGTGTGGTTCAGCAGGGGATCGTGCTGGCCGTCGAGGCGGTCGAGGGGACCGATGCCATGCTCGCCCGCGCCGCCAGCCTGCGTCGCGACGGCCCTGGCGGCGTGCTGGTCAAGCTGGCGAAACCGGCTCAGGACCTACGCATCGACCTGCCAACCGTCGGGCCGGATACGATCCGACGCGGCTTCGCCGCCGGCCTGCGCGGCCTAGCGGTCGAGGCTGGCAGCGCCCTGGTGATGGAACGCGCGGCGCTGATTGACGCCGCCGATGCTGCCGGGCTGTTTGTCTACGGCATAGACCCCGCCCGCATATTACGCGAAGCGCCAGCCGCCCATGACCCTGTCTGACCCCCGCGTTTTTCTGGTCGCGGGTGAGCCCTCCGGCGATACGCTCGGCGCCGGGCTGCTGCGGGCGCTGCGGGCCGAAGCACCGGGCATGCAGGCCTGCGGTATCGGCGGCCCTGGTATGGTGGGCGCCGGGATGGAGTTGGTGTTCCCCTACGACGATCTGGCGATCATGGGCGTTTTCGAGGTGCTGCCGAAGCTGGGACGCCTGCAACAGCGCTGGCGAGAGGCGGAGGCCGCCATCCTGGCCTTTCGCCCGGATGTGGTCGTCACAATCGATTCCAGCGGCTTCAACAAGGGCCTCGCCAAGCGGCTGATCAAGGCGAAGTCGCCGGCGCGGCGGGTGC
>CAXBDI010000014.1:0-45897 GCA_963974445.1 uncultured Alphaproteobacteria bacterium | reverse complement strand
CCCGCAACGCCAGCAGCGTTGCCGCGACTTGCTGAGCGTCGCGGATCGGGTGCGCCGCAACGCGAGAGTCCTCCCGCCAGTGCGGATAGAACAGGTTCGGCCAAATCTCCGCGATGGTGATGCCATCCAAGCATTCGGCCCACGCCGTCTCGAACGGCCACAGACGGGCCGCGGCAAACGAGGGTCGGGTCAGCAGCCGCCCGACCGCGCTCATGCCCATCAGCACCTGACTGCCGACCGAGGCGGGATAGGCCAGTTTCCAGACCGACTGAATGCCGATGGATTTCAAGCCGCGCTCGACGGCGCGGAACTCGGCGATGTGCGCCGGCCAAGGGTTCGGCTTGGCCGTCTGCAAATCCGTCATATTGAGCCTCGCCGGATGGCCCCAGAATGGCCCGTGGCCGTCAGGGTTGAGGCTGCGATTCAGCGCCGCCGCGACTTCGAAGCGATTGTTGCGGTCGTCTGCCGCGTCCTCGATACGCCCGCCCAGTAGTTCGCAAAGGGCCCGCCCGCCCGGCAGGCCGCAGTTCGCCGGGTAGCCAAACGGGAAGTCGAAGCCGATCAGCACCGCTCCGCTCGCCGCCTCGACCGTCCAGGCCTCGATCTGCGCCAGCGCGGCAAAGCGGGTGCGGCAGTAGACGAGTTCTGGCATGTCCTCGCTGGCATCCAGGCGCCCCACCCAACACCGATCCTTATGCGGACGCCTCGGCCCCGGCGCGCTTGCCGCCGACCAATCGGCCATGATCAGCCGGTGAAACTGCATGGCCGAGGTCGGTTACGCCGTGTCGTTGGTGACCAGTGCATTGCTTTCGTGGATCGCCTCGACCAAAGCTTTCTCGATCTGCACCCGCTTGCCCGCATGCGAGACTTTCAGGCCGAACACGTCCTTCACATAAAACACATCGACCGCCCGCTCCCCGTAGGTGGAGATATGGCTGGAGGCGATTTGCAGGCCGAGTCTCGTCATCGTCCAGGCGACCTTGTTCAGGAAGCCCGGGCGGTCGCGGCCATTCACCTCGATCACGGTGAAATACCGGCTGGCTTCGTTGTCGACGATCACCCGCGGCTCCACCTTGAACACCGCGGTACGGCTGAGCCAGGCCGGCGGCTGTTGCAGTGTTTCCGTCAAAGCCAAGCCGCCGGTCAGCACCTTGTGCACCCGGTCGCGCAGGCGGTCGCCCTCATGGTAGAAGCCGCCCTCGCCGGACTGAATCCAAAAGCTGTCGATGACATAGCCGTTGTGCAGCGTAAACGCCCGCGCGCCGACGATATTCGCGCCGGCCAGTGCCAGGGCGCCCGCCAGCCGCGCGAACAACCCGGTGTGGTCGAGCGTGCAAACGGTGACGACGGTGGCCTGCCCCTCCGTATCGTCGTGCAGTTCGATGGTGAGGCCGGGCTCGGTGCTTTCGGTTCGGCGCAGCAGATCGGCGTGATAGGCGAGCGTGTCCACGTCCCACGCGACCCAGTAGGTCATAGGCGCCTTCGCCAGGTGCGCCTCCAATTCGTCCGCCGGCCAATCGGCCAGGCGCTCGGTCAGCCGGTCTTTGGCGGCGTTGGCGCGGTGCGGCAGCGATTCGACATTGCCGGAGCCGGACAGCCGCTCGTCGGCACGCCAATACAACTCGCGCAGCAATGCTGCCTTCCAGCCGGTCCAGGTATCGGGGCCGACCGCGCGGATATCGCAAACGGTCAGCACCAGCAGTTGGCGCAGCCGGTCCGGCGATTGCACGATGGCGCAGAAGTCGGTGATGGTCTTGGGGTCGTTCGGATCGCGCCGCTGCGCCATGTCCGACATCACCAGATGGTAGCGGACCAGCCAGACGGCGGTTTCCGTCTCCGCCGCGCTCAGGCCCAGTCTGGGGCCGTATTCCGCCACCAGGTCCGCGCCGATGACCGAATGATCGCCGCCGCGGCCCTTGCCGATATCGTGGAACAGCACGGCCACGTAAAGCGCGCGGCGATGCGGCACCAACTGCACCACTTGGCTGGCGACCGGCGCGGCCTCCGCCGTTTTGCCGTCTTCCAGCCGGCGCAATTCAGTGATCGCCCGGATCGTGTGCTCGTCGACGGTGTAGGAGTGGTACATGTTGTACTGCATCATCGCGACGATGCGGCCAAAGGGTGGCAGGAACCGTCCGAACAGGCCGGCCTCGTTCAGGCGGCGCAGCGTGGTGATAGTTTCGCGACGCCCGGTCAGCATCTCCAGAAACAGGCGGTTGGCCTCCGGCGTATCGCGCACCTGGTCGATCAGGCGGAGGTCGCGGCGGACGATGCGCAGCGCTTCGGGATGGATATCCACCTCGTGCCGCTGCGCGGTGTGGAACAGCCGCAGCAGGTTCAGCGGGTCGTCGCGAAAGGCCGTCGGCTCGCGCAGGCTGAGACGGCCATGGCTAAGGGTAAAGTCGCCCAGTGTCTTCTCGAAAGATAACAGCCGCGACAGGGAGAATATACCGGGCCGCTTGTGCTCTGCCTCCAACGCGGCGCAGAAAATGCGGGTGAGGTCGCCGACGTCCTTCGCCACCATGAAATAGTGCTTCATGAAGCGTTCGACCGGCCGCATGTTGCGGCGGCCATGATAGTTCATTCGGTCCGCCAGCGCATACTGATGGTCGAAGGTCAACCGCTCCTCCGCCCGGCCGGCGTAGTAGTGCAGGTGACAGCGCACGTCGGACAGAAAATCCTCCGCCTTCTCGAAGCGCCGGGCTTCCGTCTTCGAAAACACGCCCTGGCTCACCAACTCGTCCATGCTGTCGACGTGATACAGCGCCTTGGCGATCCAATAGAGCGTGTGCAGGTCACGCAGCCCGCCCTTGCCGTCCTTGATATTCGGCTCCAGCACATAGCGGGTGTCGCCCATGCGCTGGTGGCGCTCGTTCCGTTCCGCCAGTTTCGCCTCGACGAAGGTCATCGGGTTTGGCCCCATCGCCTTCTCCCAAAAGGCGTCCTTCATATCAGTGAACAGAGCCTCGTCGCCCCAGAGCGGCCGAGCCTCCAGCAAGGCGGTGGCGATGGTCTGGTCCTCTTTGGCCATGCGGATGCATTCTTCGGGCGTGCGCACCGCGTGGCCGACCTTCAGGCCCAAATCCCACAGCATATAGAGCACGTATTCGATGACCTGCTCGCTACGGGCCGACGTCTTGACCGGTTGCAGGAACAGCAGGTCGATGTCAGAGAACGGCGCCAGTTCGCCTCGGCCATAGCCGCCAACCGCCGCCGCCGAGAGCGCCTCGCCTTTGGACGGATTGGCCGCCGGAAACTTGTAGCGGCTGGCGTGGTCGAGCAAGCCGCAGATCAGGCTGTCGTATAGGGCGGAGCGGGCCGGCATCAGGGTTTCGGCCTGTCCGCCCGCTTCGAACTCGGCGCGCAGGTCGTCTTCGGCCTCGGCCAGAGCCTCCTTGAGAATGCCAAGGGTTTCGGAGCGATTCGCGCGGTCACCGGCCATCTCGACAGCCAGAAGCTCCGGCCATGCTGGCGGGCTTATTGGATAGTTGTCGTGCGGATGGCTTGCGGTCTTTTGTGTGTGTTGCATGGCTGTGACACTTGCCTGTGCAGTTGGCCGCCCGTCAAGTTGGCTGGTTATGTCGGTACGACGTCGAAGGCGATACTCAGCCGCTCTGCGCCGGTTTCCAACGGGACCGTGTGATGCCACAGGTAGCTGGGGAACAGCACCATCGCCCCGGCCTCCGGTTTGACAGACCGTGTTTCCAGTTGCGGCGGTGCTGGCAGGTCGTAGCCGGGACGCCCGAAACTGAGCCAACCAGCGTCGCTCTTACCGTCAATATCTGCCGGTACACTTGGGTAATAGACCCCGGAAATCCAGCCATAGTTGTGAATGTGCGCCGCCTGGTGCCCGCCTGACGCCAGAATATTGGCCCAGACGATCATCCGATAGGCGTCGGGTTTCGCGCCAAAAAACGGGTGGTCCGGCTGGCTGGGCAAGCCGATGGCGAGCTTGTCGACGCTGCGGCGTACGGTCTCCAGGAAGGCGGCGATGGTTGGGGTTGGGTCGCGGGTCAAGTCAGGGATGACCTTGCCGCCGCGGGCGGCGCGCAGGCGTGGGTCCCAGTCGTCGATCAGGTGCTGGTGCGTGCGGATATCGGCTTCCAGTTGATCGGCAAACCCCGGCCCGACATCCGGCGTAATGCGGTAGATCATGGTCTCCACATCGGCCCAGTACCGCGCCGCGTCGGTCTCGCCCAACCATTGCAGCGCCAGGACGCGATAGGCCACCACGTTGGCGCTTTTGGCGCCGCTCGCCAGATAGGCATCCGCATCGGCGAGCGCGCCGTCTGCGTCCCCCGCCTTCAACCGGGCCGCGGCGCGGTTGCTGCGGGCGGCGTTCAGGGCCGGGCCGCGAGCCAATGCCTCCGTATAGGCGTCAATCGCCTCCGGCAGGCGCGATTCCGTCTGCAAAAGATTGCCGAGTTCCAGTGAGGGCGCGGCCAGTTCCGGATGCGCCGCGGCGGATGCTTGCAACAGGCGCACCGCTGCGGCGGTCTCGCCGCTCGCCGCAAGCGCGCGAGCCAGACCGCTTTCCGCCGGCCAATACTGTGGACGCGCCGCCAAAGCCCGCTCGAATGCTTGCCGGGCCTCTACGGTTTCGCCCCTATCCAGCAAAGAACCCCCCAGGTTGGCCCAAGCCTCCGCATACCGCGGTGCTGCTGCTACCGCTTTGCGGAACAGGTCGATAGCCGGCCCCTGATGACCGGCGCGCCGCGCCACCAGCCCCAAAAGATGCAAAGCGCCCGGATGGTTCGGCGCGACCTTCAAGACCATCCGGCAACTCCGCTCCGCCGTCGCCAGATCGGCGGCTCTGAGAGCCGCGGCGGCGCGTTGCAGCAGAAGGGTGGGGTCAGCGCAGGTCATCCGCCGCCATCCTCCCCGGCCAGGCGTTTCAGCCGATAGACCATGTCCAACGCCTCGCGCGGGCTCAGCGAATCCGGGTTGAGCCCGTCGAGGACCTGCACCAGTTCGCTTGGGACCGCAGCCTGAGATTCGGCCACCCGCTCGCGCACCGGCGGCGCTTTCGGCGGGGCGGCGGCGAACAGCGGCAGGTCCTCGACCAGGCGGCGGACGGCGGAGCCCTGATCGCCCTCCTCCAGCAGCCGCAACACCTCCTCCGCCCGCTCCAGCACGCTGCGCGGCAGGCCCGCCAGGCGCGCGACATGGATGCCGTAGGAGCGGTCAGCGGTACCATCTGCCACCTCGTGCAGAAAGACGACGCTGTCCTTCCACTCGCGGATGCGCATGGTCGCCAGGTGCAGCGCGTCGAGGCGGCCTGCTAGCAAAGTCAGCTCGTGATAGTGCGTCGCAAACAGCGCCCGGCAACGCAACTGGTCGTGCAAGTGCTCGACCGCTGCCCAGGCGATGGAGAGGCCGTCAAAGGTCGCCGTGCCGCGGCCGATCTCGTCCAGGATCACCAGGGCGCGCGGCCCGGCCTGGTTGAGGATCGCGGCGGTTTCCACCATCTCCACCATGAAGGTGGAGCGTCCTCGCGCCAGATCGTCCGCCGCGCCGACCCGGGAGAACAGCCGATCGACCACGCCGATATGCGCCGAGGTCGCCGGCACGAAGCTGCCGATCTGCGCCAGGATGGCGATCAGTGCGTTCTGGCGCAGATAGGTGCTTTTGCCGGCCATGTTCGGGCCGGTGATCAGCCACAGCCGCTCTGCCGGGTCACGGTCCGCCGACAGGTCGCAGTCGTTGGCGATGAAGGCGTCACCATTCGCGGCCAACACCGCCTCCACCACCGGATGCCGCCCGGCCTCGATCCGGAAGGCCAGGGTATTGTCGACGATGGGCCGGGCATAGCGGCCATCGACCGCCAATTCCGCCAAAGAGCCCAGCACGTCGAGCACAGCCAGCGCTTCCGCCGTACGCGCCAGATCGCCGGCGCGGGCCGCCACCTCGCCCGCCAGGTCGTCGAACAGTTGCAACTCCAGGGCCAGCGAGCGGTCACCGGCCTGCAGGATGCGGGCCTCCAGTTCCGACAATTCCACCGTAGTGAAACGCATGGCGTTCGCCATGGATTGGCGGTGGACGAAGCGGTCGTCGCTCCGCAAGCGCTCCGCCTGCGCCTGGCCGATCTCGACGAAATAGCCCAGCATATTGTTGTGCTTGACCCGCAGGTTGGCGGCGCCGGTCTCGTCCGCATAGCGTTTCTGCAATGCTGCGATGTGGCGGCGACTGTCGTCGCGGAGGGTCCGCAACTCGTCCAATTCGGCCGCGTAGCCGGCAGCGATAAAGCCGCCGTCGCGGGCGTTGGCCGGAAGCTCGTCTGCCAGCGCCCGCCCCAGCCGCTCCACCAGCGGCCCGAATGCGCCCAACTCGGCCAGGGTTTGGCTCAGCAGGTCGGGGCGGTTGTCGGTAAGGCCCGCGGTCGCCTCGCCAAGCAGCACGCGCAAGACGCCGGCGATCCGCGCCGCCTCCCGCACCGCCGCCAGATCGCGCGGGCCGCCGCGTTCCAGTGACAGGCGTTGCAGCGCGCGCGCCAGGTCCGGGCACCGGCCCAACTGCTCGCGCAGGTCGGCGCGAGCGGAACCGGCCTCCGCGAAGAATTGCACCGCATCCAGCCGACCTGCGATCCGGCCCGAGTCGGTCAGCGGTGCCGACAGCCACGCCAGCAGCAGCCGCGCGCCGGCGCCGGTCACCGTGCGGTCGATGCTGGCCAGCAACGTGCCTTGCCGCCCGCCGGATAGCGCCTCGGTCAGTTCCAGATTGCGGCGGGTGGCGGCGTCGATCTCCATCACCTCCGCGCAGGCAAAGTGGCGCGGCGGGTCGAGGCGCGGCAGGCGGTCGACCTGCGTCAGTTCCAGGTAGTCCAGCAGCGCGCCCGC
This sequence comes from uncultured Alphaproteobacteria bacterium, assembly GCA_963974445.1. Classification (GTDB taxonomy): domain Bacteria; phylum Pseudomonadota; class Alphaproteobacteria; order Bin95; family Bin95; genus JACKII01. Next base: position 39,061 of record CAXBDI010000014.1, on the reverse strand, counting down.
CGCCGCGATCTCCGGCCGGGTGAAGCTGCCATAAGCATCCAGGCTGGCGACATTGTAGGCGCGCAGCAGGCGGCGTTGGCCGTTCGCGGTGTCGAACTTCACGCCGGGCAGCGGCGTCAGCGCGGTCTTGTGCTCACCCCACAGTTCGAACAACGGCTCGTGGCCGGTCAATCGCTCCGGCAGCAGCAGTTCGTTCGGTTGCAGCCGGGCGAGAGCGGCGGCGAGGCCGATCTCCGGCAACGTCTGCACCGTGAACGCGCCGGTGGAGATATCGACCCAGGCGAGGCCGTACTCGCCCGCGACCTCGCTCAAGGCGGCCAAAAAGTTGTGCTGGCGTGAATCCAGCAGCGAGTCTTCGGTCAGCGTGCCGCGGGTGACGCGGCGGACGACATCGCGGGCGACGACGGATTTCGCGCCGCGCTTCTTGGCCTCCGCCGGGTCCTCGGTTTGCTCGCAGATCGCGACCTTGAAGCCGTGGCCGATCAGGCGGTGCAGGTAGGCCTCGTGCGAGCGCACCGGCACGCCGGCCATCGGAATGTCATCGCCACCGTGCCGGCCCCGCTTGGTCAGGGCGATGTTCAGGACGGGTGCGGCCTTGACCGCGTCCTCGAAAAACATCTCATAGAAATCGCCCATGCGGTAGAACAGCAAAAACCCCTCGTTCGCTTCCTTCAGCGCGAGATATTGCGCCATCATAGGCGTGACGGAGGGGTCGGCGGAGGTATCGGGCATGGGCGCTGGGTAGCGGCTCTGGGGGACAAGGGAGAGCCGCTTACCATAATGGATAATTTCAGAAAAGCGATGGTGCGGGGCGCTTATTGGAAGCGCGGCCAAACCCCTGTTTCCACCGCTTCCAATTCACGATAGGGTCAGGCCAATCCCCCGCTCCCGCCGACAGAAGGCTGCCGACACAATGCCCGTGATCAACTCCATCGCCGCCATCCGAGATGAAATGGCCGAGTGGCGTCAGGATATCCACGCCCACCCGGAATTGGCGTTTCAGGAGGTGCGAACCTCAGCGCTGGTGGCGGAGAAGCTGGAGAGTTGGGGCATCAAGGTCACCCGCGGCATCGGCAAGACTGGTCTGGTTGGCACTCTGGAAGGGCGCGACCCGGGCAGCCGCTCCATCGGCCTGCGCGCCGACATGGATGCGCTGCCGCTACAGGAATTGAACGACCTGCCCTACAAGTCGCAGCATGATGGCAAGATGCACGCCTGCGGCCATGACGGCCACACGGCGGTGCTGCTGGGCGCCGCCAAATATCTGGCGGAGACGCGGAATTTCACCGGCACCGTGCAGTTCATCTTCCAGCCGGCGGAGGAAGGCTATGCGGGCGCCAAGGCGATGATCAAGGACGGCTTGTTCGAGCGCTTCCCCTGCGACGAGGTCTATGGCTTGCACAATGCGCCGCACATGGAATTCGGCAAGATCGGCGTCGTCGCTGGCCCTATGCTGGCGGCGGCGGATACGTTCGACATCGTGATACAGGGCCGCGGCGGCCATGGCGCTTTTCCGCAAACCTCGGTCGATCCGGTGCTGATCGGCTCGCAGATCGTCGTAGCGCTGCAAAGCATCATCAGCCGCAATGCCAATCCGCAGAAAGGCGCGGTGATCAGTGTCACCCGCTTTTTCGGCGGCGAGGCGTTCAATGTGATTCCCGACAGCGTCCTCATGGGTGGCACTGTCCGCACCTTTGATCCGGCGGTGCAGGACATGATTATCGAGCGGATGGAAGCGATCACCACCGGCATCGCCACCGCACTGGGTGGGTCGGCGGAATTGCGCTACCGCCGCGGCTATCCGGTCACCAGCAACCATGCGGAAAACGCAGAGATCGCCGCCGCGGTCGCCGCCGATGTCGTCGGTGCAGGGCAGGTGCTGCGCGATATTGCGCCGGTCATGGGCGCCGAAGATTTCTCGTTCATGTTGCAGGAAAAGCCGGGCTGTTATATCTGGCTCGGCCAGGGCGGTCAGGTCGGCGGCGAAGGCGCGCTGCACCACCCCCGCTATAATTTCAACGACGATGCATTGCCGATCGGCGCCAGCTACTTCGCAACCCTGGTCGAGCAACGGCTAGGGCGGGCCGCCTAGCCGCGCCGTCGAACTTGCCTCGCCACAGCAATTGCGGCCAGAATTGTTTCGGCTGGTGGAAATGCAGTTGGCGATACGGAAACATCTAACCTTTACTCATAACAACTGAATTTGCGCACACGGGATGGCGGCAGTCGCGATCATCCCCTATAGCGGTGGGAGAATAGCCAAATGGCAGATCATTCAATGTACTCAGCGCTCGACCAAGAATCGCTGCGCATGCACAAATCCGGCCGGCCGGGCAAGATCGAGATCGTGCCGACCAAGCCGCTGACGACGCAATACCATCTGTCGCTGGCCTATTCGCCGGGCGTCGCAGCCCCTTGCCTGGAGATCCAGAAAGACGAGTCGCTTGCCTACGACTACACGTCGAAAGGCAATCTGGTCGCGGTAATCTCCGACGGGTCGGCCGTACTTGGCCTCGGCGATATCGGTGCGCTGGCCTCCAAGCCGGTGATGGAAGGCAAGGCGGTGTTGTTCAAGCGCTTTGCCGACGTGGATGCCGTGGATATCGAGGTCGATACCCGCGATTCCGACGCCTTTATCAACTGCGTGAAGCTGCTGGGAAAAAGCTGGGGCGGCATCAACCTGGAGGATATCAAGGCGCCGGAATGCTTCATCATCGAGCAGCGCCTGCGCGAGTTGATGGATATTCCGGTCTTTCATGACGACCAACACGGCACCGCAATTATCGCCGCTGCCGGGCTGATCAATGCCGTACACATGACCAAGCGCAACATAGCCGACATCAAGGTGGTGATCAACGGCGCCGGCGCATCGGCGATCGCATGTACGGAGCTGATCAAGGGCTTTGGCGTCGCCAACGAAAACATCATCATGTGCGACAGCCGTGGTGTCATCTACCAGGGCCGCGAAGCCGGGATGAACCAGTGGAAGTCGGCGCATGCGGTGCCGACGCCGTTCCGCACGCTGGAGGAAGCGGTGCGCGGTGCCGACGTGCTGTTCGGGCTGTCCGTGAAGGGCGCGTTCACGCAGGACATGATCCGCTCGATGGCCGCCAACCCGATCATCTTCGCCATGGCCAACCCCGATCCGGAGATCACACCGGAGGACGTCAAGGCGATCCGTGGCGACGCGATCATCGCCACCGGCCGCAGCGACTATCCGAACCAGGTGAACAACGTTCTGGGCTTCCCCTTCATCTTCCGCGGTGCGCTGGATGTGCGCGCGAGCTCTATCAACGACGAGATGAAACGGGCTGCCGCCGAGGCTCTGGCCGCGCTGGCGCGCGAAGACGTGCCGGACGAAGTTGCTGACGCCTATTCCGGGCTGCAATTGCGGTTCGGCCCGGATTACATCATCCCGACGCCATTCGACCCACGCCTGATCACCCGGATTCCGGTGGCGGTCGCCAAGGCTGCTATCGCGACCGGTGTCGCCCGCAAGGAAATTACTGACTGGCCGGCTTACGAGCGGGAACTGGCGACCCGCCTCGATCCGACCGCCGACCGGCTCGACCGGGTCTTCACCGATGTGCGCGCCAATCAGCGCCGCGTCGTCTTTGCCGAGGGCGAGGAGGAGCGGGCGATCCGCGCCGCTTTGGCCTTCCGTGCCGATGGGCTGGGGCACCCGGTCCTGATCGGGCGCGAGGACGTGGTGGCGGAGACCATGCGCGAACTCGGGCACGAAACCACACTGGACCTGGAAATTCACAACGCCCGCCTCAGCGACGACAACGCCCGCTACACGCAGTTTCTGTATGAGCGGTTGCAGCGCGACGGCTATCTGGAGCGCGACTGCCAGCGCATGGTCAATCAGGACCGCAACGTCTTTTCCGCCTGCATGGTGGCGATGGGCGATGCGGACGCCATGGTCACCGGGCTCACCCGGTCCTTCGGGGTCTGCTATGACGAGGTGACACGGGCGATCCGGCCAACAGCCGGCTCCACCGTGATCGGTTTGACGGCGATCATGGCGCGCGACCGCCGCGTGGTCATCGCCGACACGCTGGTGCACGAGGTCCCGACCGCCGATGAGTTAGCCGAAATTGCCGTGCAAGCCGCCGCCGCCGCGCGCGCACTGGGTCTGGAGCCGCGGGTCGCGTTCCTCAGTCATTCCAGCTTCGGCAATCCGGCCATCCCCTCGACCGAGCGGGTGACCGGAGCCGTCGCCAACCTGGATGCCCGCACCGTGGATTTCGAGTACGAGGGCGATATGTCCGCGGACGTGGCGCTGGATCATGGGCTGCTGAAGCGGCTCTACCCCTTCGCCCGCCTCTCCGGCCCGGCCAACGTGCTGGTGATGCCGGCGCTGCATTCCGCCAACATCTCGGCGAAACTGCTGCAGAAAATGGCCGGCGGCAGCGTGATCGGTCCGATCCTGTTGGGCCTGGATAAATCGGTGCAGGTTGTGCAGATGGGGGCGACCGTCTCGGAGGTGGTCAATATGGCAGCCCTAGCTGCGCACGCCTCGATCGAATAGGCCGCTGCCGGTCACGCTTGCGCACGGTTTGGCGCAGGCGTAGTCCGCAAGCATTGCAATACCGCAGTCGCCGAAGCACGCGACCATGGGAGGGCGCTAGCCGGTGCAGCGTATCGGCATAAGTCGCACGGATTATCTGTTTGTGTTCTTCTCGGCGGCGGCGCCGGGCATCGCCGCCGTCCTGATATTGTATCTGGTCCATGCGGTCCCCTTGCCGGTGCTGGGCGGCGCCATCGCTCTGATCGTGCTGGCGGCGGCGGCCCTGGCGCTCGCCTGGGCGCGGGACGCCGCAAGCCTCCGCCGGAACGCCGCGACCATCGGGTCGGATAGCGACGAGCCGCGGGCATTCGCGCAACGCACGCCCATCGGCGCGGCTCTTTCCCGGCAATTGGAGGAAGGCCGCCGGCGCACCCTTAGCGTGCAGCACGCGCTGGAAGAACGCGCCCTCGATGCCGAGCGCCTGATCGACGCCCTGCCAGAGCCGATGCTGGTCGTCAGCAACCGTCGGCGCATCCTGCATGGCAATCTCGCGGCGGAGGACCTGCTGGGGCCGGCCCTGGTTGGCCGCTCGCTGGCCGAGGTCATCCGCAGCCCGGATGTGTTGGAAGGGACGGAGCGCGCGTTGCTGATCCGCCAGCCTCTGGATGTGGATTTCGTCCTGGCCGGGCCGGTCGAGCGGCAAATGCGGGCGCGCACCGCGCCGCTGCTGCGCGGCGGCGCCGGCGGCGAGGCGATTGTCGTTGTCCTGCAGGACCTGACCGCGGTCCGCCGGGCCGAGCAGATGCGCGTCGATTTCGTCGCAAATGTCAGCCACGAATTGCGGACGCCGCTCGCCAGCCTGATCGGCTTCATCGAAACCCTGAAAGGCCCTGCCCGCGACGATGTGGCGGCGCGCGACCGCTTCCTCGCGATCATGGAGGAGCAAACACAGCGAATGACCCGTCTGGTCGACGACCTGCTGTCCCTCTCCCGGATCGAAATGGAGGAGCACAATCCGCCGGCGGAAAGGATCGCGCTCGCCGACGTCATCGCATCGACGACCGGCCTGCTGGAGCCGATTGCCCGCGACCGTTCGGTCACTCTCGAAACCGAGGTCGCCGCAGACCTGCCGCCGATCATCGGCGAACCGGATCAGGTGGCGCAGGTGCTGCGCAACCTGGTGGAGAACGCGATCAAATACGGGCGGGAGGGCGGCTCGGTGCGCATTTCGGCCGCTATCGAGGGCCGCACCATCGCGCTCAGCGTACAGGACGACGGCGAGGGCATCGCCCGCCGCCATCTGCACCGCTTGACCGAGCGATTTTACCGGGTGGACGCAGCGCGGTCGCGCCAGGCCGGCGGCACCGGCCTCGGCCTCGCCATCGTCAAGCACATCGTCAACCGCCATCGCGGGCGGCTCGCCATCGAAAGCAAGCCGGGCGAGGGCAGCAAGTTTACGGTGTACTGGCCGCTCTCCGGCCGCCGCGCCGGTAGCAGTTAATGAGTCCGCTCTAAAACTTCTCCACCCACGGCCGCACATCGATTTCCGCGGCCCAGGCGCTGCGGTGTTGGGCATGCAGTTGGTAGTAGGTCTCGGCGATGGCGTCCGGCTCCAGCAGGTGATGCTCCGGCTGGCCGCCCTCCACCGCATGGTGCGGGCCATGAATGCCGCCATCGATGATCACGTGCGCCACGTGAATGCCCTGGGGTCCAAAGTCCCGCGCCATGGCGAACGAGAGCGCCCGCAGGCCGAACTTGCCAACCGCGAACCCAGCCGACTTGGCATAGCTTTTGACGCTGGCCGTCGCGCCGGTAAACAGGATTGTGCCGCGGCCCTCCGGGACCATGCGCTTCGCCGCCTCGCGCCCGACGATGAACCCGCCAAGGCAGCCGCGGTCCCACGCCTCCTTAAAATCCGAAACGGCGATATCCAACACCGAACCGCGCACCCGGCCAGACGCGTTGTAGACGACGATCGACGGAGCCGCGCCCAGGTCGCGCTCGACCGCGGTGTAGAGATCCAGCACCGATTTCTCGTCGGTGGCGTCGCAGGCATAGGCTTTGGCGCCATATTCCTTGGCGATCTCCTGCACCGGCTCCAGCCGCCGCGAGGCCAGAGCCACCTTCGCTCCCGCCTTGGCGAAGCGGCGGCCGAGCGCCGCCCCCAAGCCGGGACCCACGCCGACAATCAACGCAATCTCTTCAGCCATGGTTCGGTCTCCTTCGCTTCAATGAGCCCGCGTCTGGGCAGCGATGGCGTCCAGCGCCATCAAATAGCCGCGCGAGCCGAAGCCGCAGATCATCCCCTGCGCCGCCGCAGCGACGTAGGAGTGATGGCGAAACGGCTCGCGCTTATGAATGTTCGACAAGTGCACCTCGATCACTGGAATGCTGAGCAGCATCAGTGCGTCCTGAATGGCGATGGAGGTGTGGGTGTAGGCGGCGGCGTTGATGATCAGCGCGTCGGCGGCACTGCGCGCCTCCTGAATCCAGGTCACCAACTCGCCTTCGACGTTCGATTGCCGGAAATCGATCTCCAGGTTCAACGTTTTCGCGCATGCCTCGCAACTCCGCTCAACGTCCGCTAACGTTTGATGGCCATAAATCTCCGGCTGGCGCAGCCCCAACATGTTGAGATTGGGGCCGTTCAGGATGAAGATCGGTTTCGCCATGGTTGCGCACCTCTATGGATTGGCCGGTATGCGTCCATTAAGGGAGCGCGGGCCGGCGTGCAATATCCTAACCTCGCACAACTGCTTCGCACCAGGAGGCGCCCGCATGTCCACCGCCGCCCCGCCGCTCGGGTTCCGCCTTGCCCGCTGGATGATGCGCGCCGGCGTCCCTGGCGGCTTCCGCCTGCAAGAAGCGATGCGCCGCGGCGGGTTGCTGGCCCGGCCTGCGGTGTACGATCTGGGCGGCGGCGTCGAGTTCGAAGTACCGGTCGGCCGGCGTGAGAACTCCTGGGACGCCGCCGACCTCGCCCGTTACGACCCGCCGCTGATCGAGGGCATGTTGCGCGCCGCCCAAGCCATGCCGGCGCCGCCGGTGCTCGTCGATGCCGGCGCCGACATCGGCACGGTCTCCGCCCAAACGGTTGCTGGCGGAGCCAAGCTAGCGCGGATCCTCGCTTACGAGCCCAATGCCGCCGCCTTCGCCGTGCTCAGCCGCAACCTGGCGCGGCTGGATATTCCGGCGGAGGCCAGGCGCGCCGGTGTCGGCAGCCAGGCCGGCCATGGCGCGTTGCGCCAACCGGATTTCAGCGGCAACGCCCACTCCGCCTTCGTCGGCTCAGGCGACGACTTCCCGGTCGAGCCGATCGACGATCTCGGCATCTCCGGGCCGGTCATCCTGAAACTGGACGTTGAGGGCGGCGAGCTTGCGGCCCTGCGAGGCGCAACGGCGACTTTGCGGCAAGCGCCCGCCGCCGCGGTCGTATTCGAGGCCCACATCCGGCAGGCGGAACGGATTGGCGAGGATCCGTCGGTCATCCTGCGCTGGCTGCTGGACCTGCGGCCCTGGTCGTTCGAGGTGCTGGACGTGCCGGGCCTCGTGCCGGATCCCGACCGCCCGTTCTTTGCGCAAATCGAGAACCCGCGGCCCATCGGCTACAATGTGTTGGCTTTGACCTTATAGTACGGTTCAGCCTTGAAAAATTCCTCTTGCGTCGCGACATCGCTTCCTGTAGCACCCGTCGCTCGCACGCAAGCCCACGTGCCGCACGGGTCTTTGATTTGCCTGGGAGGGCACCTCCCCCGTCTCGCGAGGACGGTCAGGCGACCTGGTAACGAGGTAACATGTGCGCTCTAGGTGTCGGCGTCCGGGCCGGCCTTGTGGCGCGTGTTACGGCACGCTGACTTCAAGTCCAACCGGTCCGGTGGCGGCACACTGCTGGTCTCGATCGATTGGTGGAAGGGCCCTTGTGGGATGACTTCGCGAATTTTGCGCTATCTGGCGGACGAACAACCGCAAACTCCCTGCCTGGTCGTCGACCTGGAAGCGGTAGGCGAGGCATATCAAAGCCTGCATCGGGCGCTGCCGATGGCGACAATTTATTATGCCATGAAGGCCAATCCGGCGACGCCGGTGCTGGAACTGCTGGCCGAGATGGGCGCGTCGTTCGACTGCGCCTCGATCTATGAAATCGAGGACGCGTTGGCCGCCGGCGCGCCGGTGGAGCGGCTGTCGTTCGGCAACACCATCAAAAAGCAAAGCGATATCGCCAGAGCCAGAGCCTTGGGCGTCGATATGTTTGCGTTCGATTGCGCGGCGGAACTCCAGAAGCTGGCCACCGCCGCACCGGGCGCCAAGGTCTATTGCCGCCTGGTGATGGACGGCGCCGGCGCCGACTGGCCGCTGGCCCGCAAGTTCGGGTGCGAGGCCGACATGGCCTATGACCTGATGATCCGGGCGCGCGACTTGGGACTCGACCCTTACGGCCTCAGCTTCCATGTCGGCTCGCAGCAGCGCGATGTTGGCCAATGGGATATTGCGGTTGGGCGGACCGCCATGCTGTTCACCGACCTGGCCGAAGCCGGCGTCAAGCTGCGGATGCTGAATATCGGCGGCGGCTTCACCGCCCGCTACCGCACCGATGCGCCGGACCAGAACCAGCATGCCGCAGCGGTGGTAGCGGCCCTGACCAGGCATTTCGGTAACCGCATGCCGGAAGTCGTGGTCGAGCCCGGCCGCTCGCTGGTCGGCGACGCCGGCGTGATCCAGGCGGAGGTCGTGCTGATCAGCCGGAAAGGCTATGCCGACGATCAGCGCTGGGTCTATCTGGATATCGGCAAGTTCGGCGGCCTGATCGAGACCATGGACGAGGCGATCAAATACCGCTTCCGCACGCCACACGACAACGAGAACGCGGCGACATCGCCGGTGGTCATCGCCGGGCCGACCTGTGACGAGGTCGATGTGCTCTACCGCGACAGCGGCTACGAAATGCCGGAGGCGCTGGCGGTAGGCGACAAGATCGAGATCCTGTCGACCGGCGCCTATACGTCGACTTATTGCTCCGTCGGCTTCAACGGTCTGCCGCCATTGCAGACCATCTGCATCTGAGCGCCGCGGGTCCACCCGCGTCGGGGTTGCAGACTCTGTTTGCCTAGGCTTAATACCGTGCTAAGCTTGCTGAAACGCAGGTCTGGGCTTGCCGCCAGCCCCGGCCCAGGCGCGCGTGGATTGCAGCCGCCCGTCGCCGCGGTTAAGGTTGCTGCCGATAAACCATTGATCTGCCGCCCAACAGGTTAACCGCGTTAGCGTTGCAACGGGCGGGTGCATCAGGCCGCTAGCGACGCCTGACCCCGGTCAACGCGCGCCGGCGCGTCGGTTGCGGTTATCCGCTGGCGGCACCGATAAGGAGCTATCCTTTGTCAAATGATTCCCCAAGCAACCGCCGCGTCAACGATCCCTATGCCGCGACCGATGCGTTGGCCGACGAAGCCTGGGCACTGGCCTCGCGGGCAGTGGCGGATGGCGACGAGGATCGCATTTCCGACGAAGCCGTTGCCAAGCTGCTGACCGCCGCGGTCAAACTGTACGCGGCCAAAGCCGATCGCGGCGAGCGGTCGCCGCGGGCCCTGCTCGGCCAATACGATGAGGTGGTCAGCCCGACCGAGGCCCTGACGGCAGCGACGGAACTGCTGCGGGCGTTGCGGTTGGGGCCGATGGAATTCGGGCTCTGGGCCCGGCGCCGGCCGGAGGACTACCACGACCGGGAGCCGGAGGCGCCGGCCATCCCGGCTGCCGACACCCCGAAGTCATGAGCTTTGGTCGGATGCAGTTGAACCGCCGATCCGTCCGCCGGCAAAAGCCTGTAGCCATTGGTATCTTGAACTCTGCTTAAAGTTGTTAATCCCGCAGAAAGTAATTACCGATAGTTGAATGAGAGTAGCTAGATGTTTGCTAGCGAACTGGCCCGAGGTGTGCGGAGAACCGGGGGACCAAGGAAGATGCAAGTCAGTGTCTCGCCCGAAGGAGCCGTCTATGCCCCTGGTACCGAGGCGTTTTTTGAGCGGATCGGCTACTCGAACCCTGATTTCGACGCGGGTGACTATGTCGTGCGCAACCTGGGCTTCGTGTCCATCTCTCGCCGTTCTAGCGATCGAGTGATGGTACGGTTAAGGCCTAGCCTGGTCAGCGGCCAGGCCCTCGACAGCGCGCTGCGGGTGTTGGTTGGACAGAGCTTCACTCAGGGCGAAATTCAGCATTACGCCAAGGAATGGACGTCGGAGGTCTGGCCGAACGACCCGGCAATGCTGCACCGGCTGGTGGAGCTCTGTCAGAAAGACGGCGAGACTCAGGAACCGAAATTCGGCTCCAAGGCGCTGCAGCTCGATACCCTCGCCGATACCGACGGCAACCCGCTGCGGCCGTTGTTTCAGAAATGGCGGGTGTCGGACAGCGTGTTTGACGACACCACCATGCCGTTTCTGATCGGCTACGGTCTGGACTATCGGTTGATGGTGATGACCGCACAGGGTAGCGCCGACCCCCTGCGCTTTCAGTTTGTTGGTGAGGGCTTCAAATTCTACGATGCCAAACAAAAGGCTAACATCATTGGCGCGCCGATCGACAGGCAACCGGATCCAGACTATGGCCGTTGGCTGCGAGAGCAATACAGCAAAGTGATTGAGAGCGGTAAGCCCAGCCTCGACTATGTCACCGCCAGCATCCACTCCGGCCCGGGGCCAGGCCGTCGCAGCCGCTATGAGCGATTGCTGCTGCCATGGCGAACCGCCGACGACAAGCTGCTGGTCACTTGCGCCTCCATCCTGATTTCTACCGAAACGGAGGCGGAAGTGAAGGGGAGCCCCGACCCGCAGCCTGATGTCGTCGCCGCTGCCTCAGGCAACCTGACGGCTCGCAGCAGTGCGCTCAGCGACGAAACGCTTGATATCGCTAAAAAGCTCGCTGCGCGGCATGCGAACTAGGGCTAGATCCAATTCACCCAAAGGATGCCCCGGCGCTTGCACCCCGAACTGAACATCGGAATAGCCATAGGCGCTGGCGATATTCAACGCCACCAGTTCGCGTGTAATAAAGCTAACGGTCCAGTCGGTGTTCCATTGACTAAATGCGAACACCCGGCTGACCCGCGGCAGAATGCGAGCGAGCCCCAGCCGGCGGTACTCTGGGTGAAACCATGTACTGCCGGAAAGGCAGACCGTACCGGAAACGCTGGCTGCGTTGGCGCAGGTTACATAGAACGGCGCGTGATCCGGCGTGCGCGGGTAGAGCACGTTGACCATTTCGTCCGTCAAATTGGAGTCCGGCCAGTGGAACAGGCGGCCGGCTTGGGCAACTACCGTCTTCCCATCCTCGGTCGTGCCGCTGATCCAGTAAGCGTTGGTTTCGTCAACATCATCGCGCTGGGGGTCGTAAATAGGAAGACCGCGGTACCAGTTGCCGAGAGCGGTTTCCCGCTCGTTCAAGGCTATCAACTCATCCATGTCGGTACGGACACGCAGGTGAATACCCCTGTCGCGGGCGGTGCGGTCGGCCAACAACAGGAACTGGGCGATTTCCTCCACGGGGCCGTCCTGAACGGTGACGGCATCGGGCAAACGGACGTCAAGATGATCGCGATTGATCATGGCTATGCTCCTTTCTGCTTTGCAACCGTTAACTATTTCTTAACTATTAACGGTTGAATAACTATGTTTGTATATCCATTGTTAGTAGAGCACAATCGCAAAGGTTTGATTCACCAAGTGGGCAAAGGTACTATTACAGTAGGCTGTAGTCGCAGGCGCGAACGCTCCCGCAAAATTGGGACGCACTGTCGTTTTATGCGTCTCCGCGCCGCTCGAAAGCTGTGGGAGGGCCCATTGTGAGCCAAACGAGCGTGACGACTTCTCAAGCGCCCCGCGACCAAGGCGCGATGGCGCCCGCCGGCTTCGACGCCATGGCGGGCTTGGCCTCGCCTGTCATACTGGTTGAATCGACCCGGCCTGGGTTGGTCGACCGGATCCTGTTGAACGCCGCCGCCCACACTGCATTTTTCGACCTCGACGCCGCCGGCCGATGGTTCGCCCGTTCGGTGACAGACCTGAAAACCGTCGGGTTGGACCCGCTGCCCTGGACGACCTGGGCGTGGGCTCCCTCGCAGAAAACCGTAAGCGTCGACCATCGCATCGGCCCGCCGGATGCCGCTGCGTGGTGGCGCCTGACGCTCTCGCCGGTCAACCTGAAGCAGCCGCTCCGCCTGTTGGTGTGCGGTTGCCTGATCGACGACCTGCACGGCAGCGATGGTCTGGCCGGCGCCGCCGATCCGGCCCTGTTGAACGAGATCGAGGAGATGGGGGCGTTCGGGCACTACGCCTTCTGGCCGGATCAACGGCGCGGCGCCTGGACCCACGGCATGGCCCGGATCTGGAGTGTGCCGGAGGCGCATTCGCAACGGGAATTCGAAAACATGGTGGCGATGATCCACCCGTTGGACCTGCAGTTTAAGGCCGACGGCGGCGAACGCTCGACCGTGCTGGCCGACTCCAGCGAAGTACGCATCGTCCGCACCGACGGCGAGGTGCGCTATGTGCGCAGTATCGGGCGCCGCCACATCGACCGCGCCGGCCGGGTCGACCGGGTGGTGCGTGTCGACCAAGACGTTACGGAATTGCGCCGCACCGAGGAAGAATTGCGCCTGGCGCGCGAGGCGGCGAGCGACGCCGCCCGGGCGAAGGAGGCGTTCTTGCATTTGATGAACCATTCGTTGCGCACACCGCTCAACGCCATACTGGGCTTTGGCGAGGCGATGCGCGACGAGATTTATGGCCCGCTTTCCGCCGACTATGTTCAGTGCATCGATGCGGTCAACGAAAGCGCCAACCGGCTGTTGGAACTGATCAACGATATTCTCGACCTGACCCGCCTCGAATCCGGCCGCTATTCGCTGTCGAAATCGGTGTGCGACCTGAACGAAGTCATCGTCGAGGTCATCGATCTGGTGGCGCCGCGCCTGACCGAACGCAATCTGAAGCTGTTGGCGCAACCCGCTAGCGACAGCGTGTCGGTCTGGGGCGAGGAACGCGGGCTGCGCCAGATTCTGGTGAACCTGCTGGAGTTCGCGACCCGCCCCGCCCGCGTCTCTCACACCGTCACCATCGGCGCCAGCCTGGGCGAGGACGCGGGGCATGCGGTGCTGTGGCTGGAGGATGACGGCGAGGGCTTGCAGCGGGAGATCGAGCGGATGATCACCGACCCGCTTGGCACCGGTCTGAACACGACGGAGGCCAGCGGCGCCTCCAGTTGGTTCGGGTTGTCGCTGGTGAAATCCTTCTTGCAACTGCACGGCGCATCGCTGTCGGCCCGCGCCACGCCGGACGGCCACTTCCGCATCGAAGTCGTGCTGCCGCGATAGCGCTGCGGCCGCCGGGTTCGCGTCGGACTTGAGCTAATTCGCGCCGTTCAAACGCTCGGCCATCAGCACTTGCTCCACGCCGAAGATTTGACCGAGGGAACGGGCGATATGGGCCGCGACTTCGGAATCGAGGCCGCAGGCCTGGATATCCATTTCCAGCCGCGGTTCGGGTGTGTGTTCGACCTGGCCGATAAACCGGCTGGGCACCAGACCGCGCTTGGCGAACAACTCCAACACGCGGGGCATCAGGCCCGGGTCCGGGCAGGCGGCGACGGAAAAGCAGGTCACGACGCTATCAGGCGCCGCAGTCATGATGTTCGACATGGGATAAACTCTTCAGCATGCAGTGGGAACGCGATAGGGACGCTATGCAAACGCCTGTGGCCCGGCCCTCAGCGGAGGACCGGGTGGCTAATTCGCGTTGCGCAGAACGGATGCATCTGGTGAGTCATCTGGCTTCTATAACAAAACTCAATATCTCGCGCCAGCAGTATTTTACACCGTATGGTTTGCCACAGTCGAGCGGGCTTCCGCCGCGCCTTAAGATTTGCCCAACACGTCGGTCAACGAGACCTGGCCGCTGCCTGGGCTGAGTGGCTGCTGTTGGGCGGCATCGGGCCGCCAACCGGCCAGGAAGACGATCTCGAACGGGATGGTCTGAGCGGCGAGGCGCTGCGCCGCCGCCATCAACACATCACGGCGCAAGGTGCGGCGGGAGCGGTCGGCCAGCACATTGCTCTCGCCCATGCCGCGCAGGTCGGCGAGCAGGCGCATCGGGTTTTCGTAGGTGACGGTGATCGGCTCCGCGTCGGCGACCGGCAGCGCGAATCCGGCCCGTTGCAGCAGCCCGCCGGCGTCGCGCACCTCCGTGAACGGCGCGACATGCGGACTGGCGCCAACGCTCAGTTCCGCCTCCGCCGCCAGGAACGCGTCGCGCAGCGGCGCCAGTGTGCCGAGGCCGAACAATGCCGCGAGAAACAGACCGTCCGGCTTCAAAGACTGGCGGATTTGCGCCAAGGCGCCCGGCAGGTCGTTGGTCGTGTGCAGGCTGAGCGGGCTGATGACCAGGTCGAACGCGCTGTCGGCGAACGGCAGCCACTCTTCGTCTGCCACCACTCGCGGCCCATCGGCCCGTGCCAGCATCGCGCCGGACGACTCTGCCTGCACCAATGTCTCGATCCCGAACCGCCCGGCGAGCCGGGCTGCCATGCCGCCGGTGCGCGCGCCCAGGATCAGGGTGCGCGGAAATGGGCGTTGGATCAGCTCCAGCCGTTCCACCAGACGCTCGCATACCTCGTCGTAGAGGAAGCCGAACGCGCTAAAGCCCGCCGCCGCACGCTCGCGGCGGGCGCGGACCAGGGCACGGTCGAAGATTTGCGGGGCGCTCATGCGGACAACCTAGCATCGATGGGGCCCAAGGCTTAGAGTGCAGGTTAACGCATCGCCGCCTCTGCTGGAGAACCGCTGCTTATGGCCCAATCCATCGACCCCAAAGCCCTGCACGATCTGATCCTGAAAGCCCTCGCCAACGACGGTACCGAACTGGCGATTGTCGATGTGCGGGAGGAGCAGGCGTTTGCCGACGACCACCTGCTCTACGCAATTTCTGTACCGCTCTCGCGCCTGGAACTGCTGATGGCTGACCTGGCGCCGCGAAAAGGCGCTCAGGTTGTGGTCTGCGATGCCGGCGACGGCGCGGGACTGGCGGAACGAGCGGCGGCGAAGCTGGCCGACTACGGCTATGCCAACGTCAGCGTGCTGGACGGCGGCGTCGCCGGCTGGGCCAAGGCTGGGTACGAGACCTATGCCGGCTTCAACGTGCCGTCGAAGGCGTTCGGCGAGTATGTCGAACATCATTTCGGCACGCCTTCGGTCACGGCGGAACAACTGAAGGCGATGATGGATGGCGGCGAGAACATGGTGATTCTCGATAGCCGGCCGATGGACGAATACAACACCATGAACATTCCGGGCGCCACCTGTTGCCCCGGCGGCGAACTGGTCTACCGCGTGCATGAGATCGCACCGGACCCTTCGACCACCGTCGTCGTTAACTGCGCCGGACGCACCCGCTCGATCATCGGCGCGCAGTCGCTGATCAACGCCGGCCTGCCGAACAAGGTGGTGGCCTTGCAGAACGGCACCATGGGCTGGCATCTCTCCGGCTTTCAGTTGCAGCATGGCAATACCGCGCTGCACCCGGACCCCTCCGCGCCGGCGGTTTTGGTCGCGAAACAGCGGGCAGACGATGTCGAGCAGCGCTTTCAGGTGCCGCATACTAGCATGGACCAGGTGCGCGCCTGGCAGCAGGACAAGAGCCGCAGCCTGTACCTGGTGGACGTGCGCACGGCGGAGGAGTTCGCTGTCGGCCACCTGCCCGGCTCAAAGCACGCACCGGGCGGCCAGTTGGTGCAGGCGACCGACCGCTATGCCGGGGTGCGCGGCGCGCGGGTCGTCACCATCTGCGATAGCGGCGTGCGCTCGGCCATGACGGCGCATTGGCTGAAGCAGATGAATTGGGAGGTCTACGTGCTGGATGGCGGCCTGCCGGCCTCCGGGCTGGAGACAGGCGCGATCGCCAAGCCGGTGCTGGGCGCGCCGGAAAAGGCGCCGACCGTGGATGCCGGCGCTCTGAAGACCGCGCTGGACAAGGGCGAGGCTGTGGTGATCGACCTGGGATTTTCCCGCGACTACCGCCGGGGCCACATTCCCGGCGCGCATTTCCTGATCCGCTCGCGATTGGACAGTGACAAGGTGAACCTGCCGAAGGCGGAGCGCTACGTCGTGACCAGCGAAGACGGCCTCGCCGCGGCGGTGGCAGCGCCAGAGCTGGCGGAAGCCCTTGGCGCGCCGGTGCATGCGTTGGCTGGCGGCACGCAAGCCTGGGCCGATTCAGGCCATACACTGGAAGAAGGTGAGAGCCACATGGCCTCCGAGCCCACGGATGTCTGGCTGAAACCCTATGAGCGCAAGGGTACGGTCGAGGATTTCATGAATGAGTACCTGACCTGGGAAATCGCGTTGGTCGACCAGATCAAACGCGACGATACGGTGTCGTTCTGGTCGCCCTGATGACCTCGGCTAGCCTGCGCCGTGGTTCGACCCGTTCGGATGGTAGTGATTCATTGTGCGATCCTCGCCATATCTCCCGGCGTCATTGCGAGCCGAAGGCGAAGCAACCTAGGAAATACCGCAGCCGGCACAAGCGTTTATCTGGGTTGCTTCGTCACCTGCGGCTCGCAATGACGGCGGTGGCGTGGCAGCGCCGCCCTGGGCAGAGACCCTTTTGTTTCGCTCGCATCACTAGCGACAATAACCTCGCTGCCGCCCGCGTCCCGGCGGCCATCCGGTGAGCCTGGCGGACAATCTCACCGCGCCATTCGCCCGGGCGCTCGACGTGGTTTTGCCGCCGCGCTGCCTGTCGTGTCAGGAGCCGATGTCGCCGCCGGGGGGTCTCTGCCCCGACTGTTGGCCGATGGTGCAATTCCTGGCCGAGCCGCTGTGCCAGTGCTGTGGCGTCCCCCTCGAAGACGCCGCACAACAGTTTTGCGGACCATGCCAAATCGACCCGCCGGCCTTCCGCCAGGCGCGCGCGGCGCTGCTCTACGACGACGGCAGCAGGGAGTTGGTGCTGCGGTTGAAGCATGCGGACGCCCTCTCCGGCGTGCCGGTGATGGCCCGCTGGATGGCGCGGGCCGGCGCGGCTCAACTGGCGGAAGCCGACTGGCTGGTGCCGGTGCCGCTGCATTGGGCGCGCCTGTTTCAACGCCGCTACAACCAGTCGGCGGAACTGGCCCGCGCTCTCGCCCGCATTTCCGGCGTTCCCACCCTGCCCGATGGACTGGTGCGCACCCGCAAGACGCCGACGCAAGGCGGCCTCTCCCGCACGCGGCGGCAGGCGAACGTGCGCGACGCCTTTCAGACGCCGGCCCGGCACGATAGCAAGATCGTTGGCAAGCATGTTGTGGTGATTGACGACGTGATGACCACCGGCGCCACGCTCGACGCCTGTGCCCAGGCTTTGATCGTCGCCGGCGCCGCCCGAGTCGATGCCCTGTGCCTGGCGCGCGTCGCGCCGGATTCCAGGCTCCCTTGACGAACGGCTAAACTCTCCCTTGATTATAGGGAGACAAACATCAGGAGCTTTTGCACATCATGGCCAAAGTCGAAGTGTATTCCAGCATGTGGTGCCCGTTCTCCTACCGGGCCAAGCAATTGCTCAAGAAAAAAGGCGTCGCGTTCGAGGAAATCGACGTGGACGGCAGTCCCGCCGTGCGGGCGGCGATGCGCGAGCGTGCCGATGGCCGCAACAGCGTGCCGCAAATCTTCATCAACGGCGACGGCATCGGCGGCTGCGACGAGCTTTATGCCCTTGAGTCGAAGGGCAAGCTGGATAAGCTGTTGCGGGAAGCCGCATAGCATTCCGTAGCCGCGGGGACCCTGCCCAGTCCCTGATACCGTTGAGGAGCGCCAGCGCATGGCCGAAACCTTCACCGCAGCCTGTGTGCAGATCACGTCGCTGCCTGACCCTGCCGCGACCATGGATGCCGTCGCACCGCTGATCCGCGAGGCGCGGGCTGCCGGAGCGGATTTCATCACGACGCCAGAGGTGGTGTCGATGTTGGGGCCGCGCAAATCGGTGCTGGAGAACGCCCAGACGATGCAGGCGCACGACGGCATCAAAGCCTTTCAAGCGCTGGCGAAAGAGACCGGCGCCTGGTTGCTGGCCGGCTCCATGGTGGTAAAACTGGACGAGGAGAAGCTGGCCAACCGCTCCATGCTATTCGCCCCAGACGGGCGATTGGTGACGACCTACGATAAGATCCACATGTTCGACGTCGACCTGGAGAATGGCGAGAGTTACCGCGAAAGCTCCACCTATCAGCCGGGCGACAAGGCGGTTTCCGCCGGCCTGCCCTGGGGCAGGCTGGGGATGACCATTTGTTACGACATGCGCTTTCCCTACCTCTACCGCGATCTGGCCCATGCCGGCGCCGACTTCCTGACCGTCCCCAGCGCCTTCACCGTGCCGACCGGGCGGGCACATTGGCATGTGCTTCTGCGCTCGCGGGCGATTGAGACCGGCTGTTTCGTCTTCGCCGCGGCGCAATGCGGTCAGCATTTTCCGAAGCGTAAAAGCTACGGACATTCCATCATCATTGACCCCTGGGGCGAGGTTTTGGCGGAAGGCGGCGACGAACCAAGCGTGATCACCGCCGAAATCGACGTCGCCAAAGTGAAAGAGGCGCGGCAGATGGTACCCTCCCTGTTCAACGACCGTCCCTATGCCCGGCCGGAGCCGCTACATCGTGAAGCGGCGGAATAGCCCAACGCGGCAACTGGCGCTTCTACTCGGTATCGCGGCAGCCACCGCCGCACTTGGGGGCGCGCCGATAGCGTCCGCCTCATCTGCTTCCCCGCTGGCAGACTACCTGTCTCAAGGCTTCGCGGTTGCGGAGAAAACAGTCGAGCACCGGACACTGCCCGGAGCCCCGCCTTATGACGATCTTCAGCGGGTACTGCATGTCTCGACTTACCGATTGGTGCGCGACGAGCGACAGGTCGTCTGTCAGATCACCTATGACAGCCAGCGCGAAACGCTTGTCACCGAATGCGAATAGCACCGCGCCGCATTGGCAATGGCGGCGGCCAGTCTATATGCTCAACAAACGCAGGTTGACGGCGCAACAGCGCGGCCACGCAATCGTGAGACACAAGGTATGATCAAGTACGACCTTCGCTGCGACCACGACCACTCGTTTGAAGCATGGTTCCGCGACAGTGCGGCCTGCGATACGCAATTGGCGTCGGCGGAGGTGCTGTGCCCGCAATGCGGCTCTGCCTCGGTACAGAAAGCGCTGATGGCGCCCGCCGTCGGCAAGTCGGAGGCGCGCGACGACGGGCAGAAGCGGGTGATGGCCATGGCGCATCAATTGCATCTGCTGCGCGAGGTTCGCCGCCACGTCGAGGAAAATTGCGATCATGTCGGAGCCGCCTTCCCGGAGGAGGCGCGGCGTATCCACTATGGCGAAACCGAACACCGCAACATCTACGGCGAGGCTGACTTGGCCGAGGCCAAGGAGCTAATCGAGGAGGGCATCGACATCATGCCGGTCCCCGGCCCGATTCGCGACGACGCTTGACACACGTCAAACACCTCTTGTCCTAATCGAATAAACGGCCATATGATCTTTGCGAAACATGCAAAGACAGAGGGTCGATTATGGACACATTGCATAGCATGAAACTGTTTGCCGAGGTGGTTGACTCCGGCTCGTTTTCCGCAGCGGGCCGGCGCTTCGGCCTGGCCGCATCCAGTGTGTCCCGGCAGGTCGGGTCGCTTGAGGATTCGCTCGGCGCCCGCCTGATGAACCGCTCGACGCGCAAGCTGTCGCTGACCCAGGCCGGCCGGCTCTATCACGAGCGGGTCCGGCAGATCCTGGCCGATATCGACGACGCCAACCGCTCCGTCACCCATCTGGAGGCGGTGCCGCGCGGCGTGCTGCGCCTGAATGGCCCGACGGTGTTCGGCCGGCTGCACATCGCACCGCACCTGCCGGAGTTCATGGAGCGGTTCCCCGAGATCGATATCGACCTCACCCTCACCGACCACTTCGTCGACGTGATCGAAGAAGGGGCGGACGTGGTCGTTCGCGTCGGCGGCTTGTCGGACTCCAGCCTGTTTGCCCGCCGCCTGGCGCCGAACCGGCGGATACTTTGCGCCGCCCCGGCCTATCTGGACCGGCGAGGCCGGCCGGAGAGCGCCGCGGACCTGACGCAACACACCTGCCTGGTCTACAAACTGCAGTCGACCACGGGCGTATGGCATATTTGCTGCGGCGAGTCGGGCAAGCAGGAGGCGGTGCGGGTTACCGGGCGTCTTGCCGCCAACAATGCGGAGGCGCTGCACGCCGCTGTCCTCGGCGGCGTCGGCATCGCCCTGCTGCCGATCTGGCTGGTTGGCGACGACATTCAGTCCGGCAGTCTGGAGCGGGTGTTGCCGACGCTGGAAGCTGACCTGACGCCAGACGAAACCGCTATCCACGCCATCTATCCGCACAAACGCCTGCTGTCCGCCAAAGTGCGCGCCTTTGTCGATTTCCTGGTCGAGAAGTATCAGCCGGTGCCTTACTGGGAGATCGAAGAGGATATCAACGCCGCAACGGAGCCCGCTCTGGCGAAATAACAGCGTACGAAGTAAGCCCTGGCCATCCCCGAATCGCTCTTGTAGTCTCTGACTGTGCGCAAACGCGCACCAATAGAATTGTCAGGGACACACGCCATGATGAAATCGCTCCGGGCGGGCCTCGCTGCGCTCGCCACACTCGCCATGATGGGTGCCAGCGCGGGTGCCGTCGCCGAAGACTATCCAGACATCACCTTCCGTTACGCCACGGGTTTCCCCGAAGCGGTTTATATGAACGGCCCGGCGATCTATTTCGCCGAAGAGTTGGAAAAGCGCTCCGGCGGCAAGATCAAGGTCAAGCTGTTCTTCGGCGGCACGCTCGGCAAGTCCAACGAAATCCTCGACCTCGTCGCCAAAGGCGCAGTAGACATGGGCTCTGTCGTTCAGGGCTATTTCACGTCGGCGCTGCCGTTCGCGGCGATGACCAACAGCCTGCCGATGACCTTCTTCGACGGCGAGGCGGCGATGCGCGCCGCCATGAAGATGGACAAGGAAAATCCCGACCAAATCGCCGAGTACGAGCAGAACAATATCAAGCCGCTGATTAACCGGTTCCTGCCGAACTATAAGCTGATCTGCACCAAGCCGGTGAAGACGGTCAAGGACCTGGAGGGCCTGAAAATCCGCACCTTCGGCAACTTCATGCCGAAAATGTTCGCGGCATTGAAGGCCACACCGGTCAACGTGCTGCCGGTGGAGATGTACGAGGCGCTGAAGCGCGGCTCGATGGACTGCTCCTACCTGACCTATCCGTTTTTCGTCGTCTTCAAGCTGTACGAGGTGGCGCCCTACGTCATCGACGTGAAGTTCGGCGGGATCAACGCCTACTGGCTGGCGATCAACAAGCGCAAATTCGATAGCCTGCCGCAAAACGTGCAGGATTTGCTGGTGCAGACCGGCAAGGACGCGACCGAGTGGGGCGTGAAGGAAACCTACCGCATTGAAGACGAGTCCCTGGCGGAGTTGATGACCAAAGGCGTGACCCTGGTCAAATTCGAGGAGCAGCAACTGCTCGAAGACACCGTGCCTGACATGATCGACGAATGGATCGCGGAAATGGCCAAGCTCGGCAAAGAGACCGAGGCCAAGGCCTATGCCGCGACCATCCGCAAAGAACTGGGGCTTTAAGGCCGTTAGCGGCCCCCGGCCCGGCGCCGGGGGCTTTCCGAAGCGCCGGGCTCGGTCGGAGGTCTCAGGATCAAGCCTGAGACGGTAAGAGTATGACAGCGTTCTTTAAGAGTATGACAGCGTTCTTTCGCTCCCTCGACGCGTTGATCCGTTGGCTGGGCACGGCCTCGCTGGCTGTGGCGGCAGTGTTCATCGGCCTGCTGGCCATTGTCGGCACAGCCGATAGCATCGGGACCCAAATATTCGCCATGCCCGTGCCCAGCGCGCTGGAGATGTCGCAGGCCGGCATGGTCGTGGTCGTGTTTATGGGCCTCGCCTACGCCCAGCGCCGGCGCGGTCACGTTACCGTCGACATCTTCACCGGGCGGTTCGAGGGCGGCATGAAGGTCGTCTTCACTGCGCTTGCCCTGGTCGCCGCCATTGCGTTTTTCAGTTTCCTCGCCTGGCGCAGCGGCATCGCCGCCTGGGAGAGCTATCAAATCGACGAGCGATCCTGGGGCCTGACCCGCTTCCCGATCTGGCCGTCGAAAATCGCCCTTAGCTTCGGCTGTATCGTGGCGCTGCTGGAGAGCCTGCGCCAGTTCGTGCACCTCTGCCTCGGCAATCCGGATGTGTACGAGGCGCACGCGATCGATGAGGATGCGGGCATATGATGGAGCCGATCACGTCTACAGGTGAGGTGATCTGATGGAGCCGATCACGTCTACAGGTGAGGCGATCTGATGGAGCCGATCACCATGGGCTTCGTCGGGATTGCAGCTCTGATCCTGTTTGCCGGCCTGGGCGTGCCGATAGCCTTTTGCATCACGCTGGTCGGCGCGGTCGGCATGGCGCTGGTGACCGATGTCGAGTTCGTGCTCGTTACCTTTCAGACGCTGCCCTATTCGACGGCCAGCGAGTACGCCTTCGCGGTCATCCCGATGTTCGTGTTGATGGGCGCGATTGCGTCGTCCGCCGGCATCATCTCCGAGTTATACACCGCCGTGAACCGCTGGCTCGAGTCGGTGCGTGGCGGTCTGTATATCGCCACCGCGGTTGCGTCTGCCGGTTTTGCGGCGATCAGTGGCTCGACCGTCGTCAACGCTGCGATGTTCACCCGCATCGCTTTGCCGGAGATGCTGGCGCTGGGCTATCACAAGGGCATTAGCGCCGGCTGCATCGCCGCCGCCGGCACCTTCGCAGCCCTGATCCCGCCGAGCCTGACCTTCGTCATCTTCGGCATTCTGACCGGGGTGAGCATCGGCGAGTTGTTCATCGCCGGCATTATTCCCGGCCTGCTGACGGCGCTTGCCTATGTCGTCACCATCCCGCTGATGCTGAAAGTGCGGCCCGACTGGGCGCCGCAGGTCGAGATCCACTCGACTTTTGCGCAGAAGCTGCGTGGCATGACCGGCATCTGGCCGATGCTGCTGCTGGTGCTCATCGTCCTCGGCGGCATCTACACCGGCGTCACGCCGCCGACCGCCGCCGGCGCGGTGGGTGCGGTCGGCGCGCTGCTGATCGCGCTTGGCCGTCGCAAGATCGGGCCTGCGCAGATTTGGGAGTCCGTGCGCCAGACGGCGGAGCTGACCAGCGTGCTGTTCATCATCATCATCGGCGGCCTGCTGTTCTCGCGCTTTTTGGTGGTTAGCGGCTTTGTCGCCGATCTAACGACGCTGGTGACGGACTCGGGCTTCACCGGCCCGACCTTCATCCTGGCGATGGTGGTGATGTATCTGATCATGGGCATGTTCATCGACCCGCTCAGCATGCTGGTGATGACCGTGCCGTTCGTCTTTCCGGTGATCCAGTCGTTCGGCATGGACCCGATCTGGTTCGGCATCATCCTGACCAAGATGATCGAGATCGCGGTGATCACCCCGCCGGTCGGATTGAATCTGTTCGCGGTCGTTTCCGCTTCTGGCGGGCGGGTGAAGACCGGCGACATGTTCTACGGCGTGCTGCCGTTCGTTTGCCTGGAAGTGGTCATCCTGGCGGTGCTGATCGTCTTCCCCGGCATCTCCACCTGGCTGCCGGCGACCATGCACTAAGCCTCAATTCAGAAAGAGCCCAACCCATGCGCATCGCAACCCAAGACGCCAGCGCGCTGCTCACCCAAGTCATGGCCAAGCTCGGTTATGGCTCCGAAGACATCCCGCCCATCGTCGACCACCTGATCGATTGCGAGTTGCGCGGCCTGGGATATGGCGGCATGGCGCGGGCGGTGGCGATTATCGAGCGCATTGAGCGCACCGGCATGCCGAAACGCCCGATCACCGTCGAGCACGAGACCCCGGTCTCGGCCAAGATCGATGGCGCCGATCACATCGGCTACGTGGTCGCCCAACGGGCCAACGACATCGCCATCCGCAAGGCGAAAGACATGGGCGTCGCCGTCGTCGGCGCGCGCGACACCTGGTACACCGGCATGCTGTCCTACTTCGCCGAGCAGGCGGCGGCGGAAGACCTGGTGACGATGATCGCCTCCAACGCCTCACCCTGGGTGGCACCGCACGGGGCGACCGAGGGCCGGTTCGGCACCAACCCGATCTGCTACGGCTTCCCCAGCCAAGGCCATCCGATCATCTGGGATATCGGCACCTCGACCATCATGCATGCGGAGGTGCTGCTGGCCCGCCGTCAGGGCAAACCCCTGCCAGAGGGCCGCGCTTTCGGCCCCGACGGCCAGCCGACCACCGATCCTGAGACGGCTCTGGCCGGTGCTTTCACCTCGTGGGGCGGGCACAAGGGCTCGGGGCTGGGGTTGGTGGTGCAGATGCTGGGCATTCTCGCCGGCTCCGACGGCATGACGCCGGAACTGGCCGGGTTCGGCTACACCATCGTCGCGATCCGCCCGGACCTGTTCGGGGATACCGCGGATTTCAAGCGCCGGATCAGCGAATACGCCGAAACCGCCCGCGCCGCCAAGCCGGCTGACCCGGCCAGCCCGGTGCGCATGCCGTTCGACCGCTCACATGCGGTGCGGGAGGCGGCGCGGGCCGCCGGCGGCTTCGACGTCGATCAGGCGATCCATGAGCGGCTGCAAACATTCGTGCAGTGATTCCGGCTCGGCCGGGAGATTTTATCGGCAAGTGTGACCTGCGTTACACGTTATTTGGGAGGGAGGGCTCATATTCGTCTCACGCATGGCGATACCCGCTCAAGGGTAGCCGGCAAATGCTGTGAGGGCCTGAGATGACCTTGAAATCCACGCTGACCGCCGCGTTGCCTTTCACCCTGCCGTCGCCGACGACGATCGCCGTGGCGGTGCTGCGCCCCTTGGTGCAGATGCAGGACGTCCACATTCAGCGGCGCCGCCTGCGCGAGATGGACGCCCGCACGCTGGCGGATATCGGGGTCAGCCGGGCCGCGGCCACACGGGAGGCGCGCAAGCTTTTCTGGAGCTAAGGCGCTATCCGGGCGGCATTTGCCTGCACCCTACCCGAGCCGCAGCTTGTCGCGGTAGGCATCGACGACGCCGTCCAGTGCTTCATCGCCGGTCGTCACGTCGATGGCCCGCACACCGAAGGCAGATGCGTGGTGCGGCAGCTCCGGCTCCTGGCCATTGGCGAGGTCCTTGGCCATCCGGATCAGCCGGTGCCTGGCGGCAATCACCGCAACGTCGGATGTCCCCAGATGCTCCTTGGAGCGGTCGGCGATAGGCCCCATGGCCTCGACAATCGCGCGGTCCTGATTGTTGACCCCGGGGATACCGGTTGAGTCGCCCTGGCGCTGCGCTGCGCGGTCGCGCATGTAGTCGTTGCTGCTGTTGACCACGGGGGTAAAGGTGCCGGGGATCAGCTTTGGCGCAGCACCCATGCCGGTTTCCAGGTAGTCACGGTCGGCCTGGGTCATCGGCGCCTCAGGGTTGAACGATGTGCCGAAGACAAAGGTGTTTTCGTCGTCGATGGGGATGTAGGCGCGGGAGGAAATCGGGAATTTGGCGTGTGGGATGATGGAGTTGCTGGGCAGCACCCATTGCGTCAGCCGCCAGTTGTAGCGCCCGTCGCCCAAATCCCGCTGTGAGCCGTAGTAATAGCCATAGTCGGTATTGCGCACGTCCAGGCGCGGCATGCCATCTGCGGCCCAGTTGACCGTCGATTCCGCCAGGCCGGGCGAAAGCGTCGAGCGATCGGCGATACGGTGCAGAAAGCTGGTGTGGCAGGTATCCAACTCGCCTTCCAATCCCTGCATATAGTTGGCGCTATAGTGCCATTTGCGCTGCCAGCGATGCTCCGGCGGCAGTGTTGCCCACTCGAATTCCGGCAGCGGCGGCTTGCGGTCGGCCGGGCCCATATAGACCCATATGTAGCCGCCCCATTCCGCCGCGCTGTAAGACTTGATCCGCACTTTATGCTTGAAGTCGGTTTCGGGGCGTTCGTTTGGCATATCGACGCAATTGCCGGCCACGTCGAACTTCCAGCCGTGATAGACGCAGCGCAGGCCGCATTCCTCGTTGCGGCCAAAGGACAGCGGTGCGCGCCGGTGCGGACAGTATTCGTCCAGAATGCCGATCCGCCCCTCGGTATCCCGGAACGCCACTAAGTCCTCGCCCAAAAGGCGCAGTTTCACCGGGTCGCAGTCCGGCTCCGGCAGTTGCGAGGGGATCAGCGCCGGTATCCAGAACCGCCGGAACAACTCCCCCATCGGCGTCCCCGGCCCAACGCGACACAGCAGTTCATTGTCTTCCGGCTTCAGCATGGCGACCTCATGGGGCAGTGGGGCAGTGGCAGTCTATGCTGGAAAAGGTACAGGTTGCGGCGGAGCTTGCCCAGACGCCTGGCGCAGCCTGCAACCGCCAAATTCCCATGACGGATCGGTGGTCCCGGTTCATACTGTCGGGCAATAACGAAATGTCGCCAGTGAGGGATGCCAGCGCCATGAAAGTCGGCTTTATCGGTCTTGGGACCATGGGTGGCCATTTCGCCACCAATATCCAAAAGGGCGGCCACGACCTGGTGGTCTCCGACATCTCACGCCAGCATGCGCGCAAGCATCTGGATGCCGGCGCCACATGGGCTGAGACGCCGAAGGAGGTGGCGCAGCAGACCGACATCGTTCTCGCCTCGCTGCCCGGCCCGCCGGAGGTGACAGCGGTCGCCGCCGACCCGGAAACCGGGCTGATCGCCGGCATGAAGCCAGGCCAGGCGTTCTTCGATCTGGCGACCAACTCCCCCACCGTCGTCCGCGCGCTGCATGCGCAGTTTGCAGAGAAGGGCCTGCATTATCTGGATGCCCCTGTCTCCGGCGGCCCGGCGGGGGCGGAGTCGGGCAAGCTCGCGGTGTGGGTCGGTGGCGACAAGGCGGCGTTCGAGGCCAACCGCGCAGCGCTCGACGCCATGGGCGATCAGGTGCGCTATGTCGGCGAGATCGGCGCCGGCTCCATCGCCAAGCTGGTGCACAACGCCACCGGCTATGCCATTCAGACCGCGATGGCGGAGATGTTCTCCGTCGGCGTCAAAGCTGGTCTCGACGCAACGGCAATTTGGGAGGCGGTGCGCCAGGGTGCGCTCGGCCGCTCCCGCCCCTTCGACCGGCTGACCAAGCAGTTTCTGATCGACAAGTACGACCCGCCGGACTTCGCGCTGCGCCTCGCCCATAAGGACGTGACGCTGGCAGCCGAGCTTGGCCGCGACATGGGCGTGCCGATGCGGATCATCAACATGGTGCATGCAGAGATGACGGAGGCGCTGGTCGCCCGCGGCTGGGGCAATCTCGACAGCCGCTCGCCAATGCTGCTGCAATTGGAGCGCGCCGGCATCGACAAGCTCGGCGGCGATCCTGAATACCTGAAAAGCGTTATGGACGCAGACAAGGGCTAGGCTTTGAGTTCGGAATTGCCGCGAGACGATCAACACCCCGCCCTATCCAAACGCGAATACGACGGGCGCCTGAAGATCGCTCAGTATCGCATGCGCACGGTGGCGCTGGCCGGCCATACCCACGGCTTGCGCGGCGTTGTGGTGATTGAAGGCACGGATACCGCCGGTAAGGGCGGCGCGATCCGCCGGCTGACGGCGGAATTGGACCCGCGGTTCTTCCACGTCTGGCCCATCGGAACGCCGAACGAGATCGAACGCACGGAGCATTACCAGCAACGCTTCTGGACCCGCCTGCCGACCGAAGGCCAGATCGCCATCTTCGACCGGTCCTGGTATGGCCGCGTCTTGGTGGAGCGCGTCGACGGGTTGATCCCGGAGGCACGGTGGCACGCCGCCTATGGCGAAATCAACGCGCTGGAGGCTGTGCTGTGTGCCGACGGCTTCCGCCTGATCAAATTCTATCTGCATGTCAGCGAGGAGGAGCAGCAGGCGCGGCTGATCGAGCGGGCGAAGCAGCCGCACAAACGCTGGAAAATCTCTGCATCCGACATCCGCGCGCACCTGGCCTACGACGCCTATCGGGACGCCGCTACCGATATGGTGGCCAAGACATCGACCGACATTGCGCCATGGCACGTGATCCCCGCCGACGACAAACGCTACACTCGGCTGTTCATCCTGGATCATGTGGCGGAGCATTTCTCGAAAGGCGTCGAGTTGACACCGCAACCGCTGGATAGCTCGGTGAAGCTGTTGGTACGCGACGTGTTGGGCGTCGAGTAACCGGCCAGCGATGCGCGACCGCTCGCAAGGTCAGAGCATCCGCTCCTCCGGCCCGATCAAGTGCCAGGGCGTCTCGCCGCGCATGGCCCGGGCACAGTTTTCAACCGCCCGGCGCACGGCGACCCCGCGGCCACTGCCGCCGGCGGCGGAGTTATGCGGCGAGCCGATCACGTTCGGCAGGTCCAAGAACGGATGGCCCATGGCAAACCTGCCATGCCGCACCGGCTCCACCCACCAGGCGTCGATGCAGGCGGTGAACGCGGGATTGGCGAGAAGGTGGGCGTAGAGCGCGGCCTCATCGATGATTTCGCCGCGGGCGAGGTTGACCAGAATCGCATCCGGCTTCATCAGCGCCAGCTTGTCGGCGGTCAGCAAGCGCTCGGTTGTTTGGGTCAGCGGCAGCGAGAGGACGAGAACGTCGCTGGCTGCCAGCAACTCGTCCAGCCGATCCGGCGTACCGATCCAATCGACCGGCTGGTCGGTGGCGCCGGAGCGCTTGATCGCGTGCACCTGCATGCCGAGGCCGCGCAGCAGCCGGGCCGTCGCAACGCCGATGCCGCCAAAACCGAGAATGCCGGCTGTGCCGCCCGCCAGCATCTTATTGCGCACGAACTGGTTGAACTCGCCGGTCTTCAGCTTTTCGTGCTCGATGAACAGCCGCTTCGCTGCCGCCAGCGCCATGGCGACAGCATGCTCCGCCATCGGCTCGGCAAAGGCCCCGCCGTTGCCGGCAATCGGCAGGTCGTCGGGCAATTGCCGCAATGGCAGATAGTCGACGCCGGCCGAGTGGAATTGCAGCAGCCGGCAGTTCTCCCCCAGCAAGTCGCCGGCGTCGTCCGGCAGGTCGGTCATGTTTTGGGCGAAGACGGCGGTCGCGTTCCGCAGCGCGGCCCGCCGGTCGCTCTCAGCCAAATCCTGCAGGTAGACCACGGTTCCGGCACCCGCCAACGCCTCCGCAATCAGCGCCCGCCGCGCCGCGTCGGCTTTGAAGGGAATGGCAAGGGTCGGCGCATTGCGCTGCTTCATCTGGGGCTCCGGCAAACAGGGTGGATCGAGCGAACATCGGGCTCTAGCCTAGCTGCTTGCCGACCCGAAACGGAGGTGACCAATGGCCCGGATATCGGACATCAGCCCATGATACCGGTGAGCGACCTCGCACGCGCCATCGCCCTGTTCGGTAAAAATATCGCCGAAGCCGCCTCTTGAGCTTGCTCTCAAGCTGGTCCAGTTTCAGTCTGATTGTCGTGGAGCGTCAGCGGCGGCGGTATTGACCGGTGTGGCGTATGAGGCGGATCGTCCGCGTCCCCGCTCTGATCGCGGCTGTATCGACCTGCAAACATCGGGTGTGACTCACATTTATTGCCACTATCGGCTGGGCCGTTGATGTTTGCAGGCCGTTACAGTTACCCAATTCCCATCACAGTTCAGGGAGACACAGATTGCTATCAGTGCACTCTGCTATCAGATGCTTCCCGGCTCCCGTTCATGTGTGCTGATCCGCACAGCCTCCTCGATATTGAGCACATAGATCTTTCCGTCGCCGCGCAATCCGGTATGAGCGGCGTTCTCAATGGCCTGCACGACCTGCGGCACAAAGGCGTCGTCGCTGGCCACCTCGACGCGAATGCGCGGCACGTAAGACATCAGATCTCGCTGCATCCGGTCCGGGGCATCCTTGGCCCGTCCTCTTCCAAACCCCTGCACCTCTCCGATGCTGGCGCCGCTGATACCCTCGATTTCCTGAAGTGCCAGAATGACTTCAGACAACCTGTGTTGCTTCACGTATGCGACAATCATCTTCATCGCCAATTCCTTTCTTCTCTTGGACGACCATCATTCCGCGGGTGTCTGTTCCGGGATAGCTTCGAGGCTTTCCGCAGGCTCCACATAGATCGGGAACCACGTATAAAGGGCCGGGAGCACCAGGAGTGTCAGCAGCGTCGAAGAGATGAGACCACCGACGACGACCGTAGCGAGTGGTCGCTGCACCTCCGATCCAATTCCGGTCGTGAGGAGCAGTGGGATCAAACCAAGGCTGGCCACGGTGGCGGTCATCAGCACCGGCCGCAGCCGCAACATGGACCCTTCCGCGACCGCCTCGGCCACGGGCATGCCCTCCCGCATGAGTTTGTTGAAATAAGAGACCATGACGACACCATTTAGCACCGCGACGCCGAACAGCGCAATAAAGCCGATCGAAGAGGGCACGCTCAGATACTGGCCGGAAATGGCAAGCGCGAATATTCCGCCGATCAGCGCCAGCGGCACGTTCAGGATGATGAGTAACGCATTCCGGATCGAGCCGAACGAGATGTAGAGCAGCAAAAAGATCATCGCGAGAGACAGCGGCACCACCACCGTCAGCGTCGCCTGCGCCCGCTGTTGGTTTTCGAACTGGCCGCCCCAGGTGACGTAGTACCCGGGAGGCAGATCGACCGTTCGGGCGATCGCCTGCTGGGCCTCCTCCACGAAACCGCCCATGTCGCGCCCGCGAACGTTCGCCTGGACGACCACCCGCCGTTGAGCGTCCTCGCGGCTCACGGTCGGTGGTCCCTGGATAATGCGGATGTCGGCAACCTGGGACAGAGGGACCCGAAGTGTCTCGCCGTTCGAAATCCACAGATTGCCGATCGCCTGCGGACTGTCACGGAAGGCTTCGGCGATCCGGACATAGACGTCGAACCGGCGCTGTCCCTCGATCACCTGGGTAACGGCCTCGCCGCCGATCGCCGTCGAAACCAGGTCCATCACCTGCGCAACGTTGAGCCCGTAACGCGCGAGGGCCTCGCGATCGGCCGTGACGACGAGTTGCGCCTCGCCGCTGATCTGCTCCATTTGCACATCCGAGGCCCCCGGCACGGACTTGACGACCGCTTCGATTTCTTGCCCTTTTTCCTGCAGAACTTCGAGATCCTCGCCGAACAGCTTGATCGCGAGTTGGGCGCGCACTCCGGAAAGGAGTTCATCGACACGGGTCGCAATAGGCTGGGAGAAGTTCAGCAGGATGCCCGGATATTCACTCAGATCCTTCTGGAAGATTTCGATCAGTTTTCCGCGGTTGTCAGCCGTTGTCCATTCCGCCTGTGGCTTGAGGCCGACCACCAGTTCATTGTTCGAGATTGGCTCCGCGTCGCCACCGATTTCGGCCCGGCCAATACCGCTGAACACGTAGATGACTTCCGGATATTTCAGAAGTTTCTTCTCCAGTGCATTACCGATCTCGATCGATTGATCGAGCGAGATGCTCGGGTTCATGGTAACCCGGATACTCATTGTACCCTCATCGAGTTCGGGCACGAACTCCGTGCCTAGAAACGGGACCACGGCCAGCGACGCGACGAACGTCAGGACCGCGATCGCCACGACCGTCATGCGCCGGGCGAGCGCGAAGCGCAGCAGCGGCCGGTATCCGGATTTAAGCCAGCGGATGAGGAAGTGGTCATGCTCGCGCATGGTTTTGCGGAACACGGTCGCGCAGAGCACTGGGACGATTGTCAGGGCCACCACAAGCGATCCCAGCATCGCGAATGCGACGGTGAAGGCCATCGGGCCGAAGAGCTTTCCCTCCACCCCCTCTAGGGTGAAGAGCGGCAAAAACACCACGATGATGATCAGCACGGCGAAGAAAATGGGCTGGCCCACTTCTTGAGCCGCGCGGAGGACGCGATGAACCAGCGGCTCGCGCGCATGATCCTCCTCGGACAAATGCCTGACGATGTTTTCGACCATGACGATCGATCCATCGACCATCATTCCGATGCCGATCGCCAGCCCTCCGAGCGACTGCAGATTTGCCGATAGACCGAACCACCGCATCATGATCACGGCAATCAGCATGGAGAGTGGGATCGAGCAGACGACGATGAGGGCCGACCGGACATCCCAAAGGAACAGGAACAGCACGATCACGATCAGGACGGCCGCCTCTGCCAGAGCCTTCGTCACCGTGGCCACCGCCTTATCGACCAGATCCGCCTGGTCGTACACAGGTACGATTTCGACGCCTTGTGGCAGGGTCTTCCGCAAGGATGCGACTTTCTCCTCAACAGCTTCGATAACCTGCTTTGTATTGGCGCCTTTCAACAGCAGAACGTTACCCATCACGACCTCGCCGCCACCATTCAGGCTAACGGCGCCCTGACGGATCTCGGCGCCGTATTCGACCGTCGCGACATCCCGTACGAAGACCGCAGTCCCGTCGATGGTCTTGAGGACGATATTTGCGATGTCCGTCAGGCCGTCGCGGCCCCCTCTGATCAGGCCTGCTCCGCGAATGACAAGTTGTTCCTGTGCCCCTTCGAGATACCATCCACCGGCGGTCGTATTGTTGGCCTTGATCGCCGCAGTCACATCGTCGAGCGCGAGCCCGAATTTCAAAAGGCGATCGGGATCGACCTGAACCTGATACTGCCGGACATTGCCGCCAAAGCTGAGGACGTCGGCGACACCGGGCACGGTGCGGAGCTGGAACTTGACCAGCCAGTCGTTAAGCGTTCGCAGCTCCATCGGATTCATGCCCTCACCGGAGAGGACGTAGCGATAGATCTGGCCTAGACCGGTCGTAATCGGCCCCATCGCGGGATCGCCCATTCCGGGCGGGATGCGCTCCCGCGCGACCTGCAGGCGCTCCAGCACGAGTTGGCGGGCGAAATAGATATCGACCCCGTCCTTAAACACCACGGTTACGAGCGACAGGCCGGCCTTCGATATGGACCGCACCTCGGTAATGTCCGGCAGACCATTCATCACGTTCTCGATCGGGAATGTGATGAGCTGCTCGACTTCAACCGCCGCCAGGCCAGGGGCCGATGTGTTGATCTGCACCTGGATGTTGGTGACGTCCGGGAAAGCATCGACATTGAGCCGTGCCATCGACCAGAGCCCAAAGGCGACGACCACAGCCCCGAACAGCAGCGTGAGGAAGCGTTGACGCAGTGAGATTTGGATAATTGAATCGATCATGAGTGTAGCCTTTTGCGCGCTGTTTCAATGGCCATGTCCGCCTCTTCAATGGCCATCTCCGCCTCCGAATCCTGCTTTCTCCAGTTCAGACTTCAGGATAAAGCTGCCGTCCACCACGACCCGGTCGCCGATATTCAACCCCTTCAGGATTTCGACCTGGTCCGCCGTCCGGATGCCGGTCTCGACCTCGCGCCGGACAAAATCACCGGCCTCATCCTGTACGAAGACGATCGTTTCGGTACCCTGGCGCTGGAGGGCCGCGGGAGGTATGGCGATAACCGGGTCTGCCGTCCCAACCCGAAGTGCGATGTTTGCAAACGTTCTCGCCTTGAGCAGGCGATCCACGTTGTTTACTTCGACCCGTATTGGAAGCGTGCGGGTGCGTTCATCGAGAACGTCCGATACCCAAGTGACCGTCCCTTCGAACCCGCGCTCGGGATATGCCGGCACCGTAACCAGCGCCGTCTGGCCCCGATATACCCGGCTTATGTCCTTCTCATAGACGCTGCCGATGACCCACAGGGTATCCAGGTTCGCGAACTTAAAGAGCGCCGTCTGGCCATCGACGAGGTCACCTTGCGCGACATTTTTCTCGATCACGGTCCCGTCGAAGGGCGCCGTCACCGGAAACAAGGTCAGTGCCCCCTCAACTCCCGAGCCGCCCCGCTTTATGTCGGCGGCCGAGAGGCCGAGCGCCTGCAGCTTCTGTTCGGCCGCCCGCTCGTTGACCTGAGCTTCGGAATACGCTTGTTTCGCCGCAAGATAGTCCTGCTCCGCAGTTATCTTTTGCTTCCAGAGTTTCTCTTCCCGTCGCGCCGTGGTGCGTGCGAGGGCTGTCCGCTGCCGCGCAGTCATGTAGCCAGATTGCGCATCCGCGAGTTCGCGGCTGTCGATCAGTGCAAGCACCGCGCCGGCTGAAAGCTGCTCGCCTAGGTTAGCCCGTATTTCGCGGACCACCCCCGGAACCCGTGGCAAAATTGAGGTCGTCCGGTTACGATCGAGGGCAACTTCGCCTGGCACACGAAGTTCGACACTCAGCGGAACACTTGCAACCACCTGAACGGTGATCTTCGCGAGTTCGATCTGGGCCGGCGTCAGACTGACTTCGCCCGGAGACCCTTCTCCCTCTTCTCCCTCGTGCCCGCCGGAAGCTTTTTCGGCGCGCTCCTGCTCTTCCGCAGGAGCGTCCGGCCCTTCGGCGCCAGACGCGGAATTGGTAGGGCCCCGCAATGTGTCCCCGGCTTCCATGATCCCGGCACCGATCGCCACACCCGCGATACCGGCGATTAAAGCGACTATCATTATACTGCGTTTCATCTCTGTCTCCGCTCCCGGTTTATTGCGGGAGGTCGTTCAAGGGGGACCCGGCGAGCCGTTCGACTTCGGCGGCTGAATTGTGATACTCGGCGAGTGCGCCGATATAGCGATCCTCGACCTCGATAAGGGCGCGCTGGGCGTCGAGCACCTGCAAAAGGCCGAACCTGCCGGCGCGGTAAGCCTGCTGCGCCGCCTCAAAGGCGGCTTTTGCGCCCGGCATGCCATCGTCGGCGAGCAGTTCGACCGTGCGCGCCGCACCTGTCAGACTTTCATAGGCTCTGGTCAATTGGGCGCTTACCGCCACCGCGGCAGCCCGGCGTCTTTCCAGGGCCACAGCCAGATTGCTTCGCGCCTCCGCGACCCCGCCCGGATTGGCTCCGAATACGGGGATGGGCACGGAAATGCCGGCAATGAACGCCGTATTGTCCGTATCACTGTATCTGCGTACGCCGGCGTCGACTGTAAAATCCGGTATTTCCCGCGCCCGCTGCAGTTCGATCGCGGCCTCGCGCAAGCCGATCTCGGCCGTCCACCGTGCGATATCCGGATTTCCGGCCATGGCGTTCAGAAGCGTATCAAGTGTGGGTACATCCGCTATCCGGTCGAAATCGCCCTCGACCGTTTCGAACTGCGGATGGCCTGCCCAGAAGGCCGCCAGCGAGATCCGCGCCCGGCCAAGCGAACGCCGGGCTCCTTCCAACTCGACACGACGGGTGGTCAGAGCGACGTCGCTACGCCGAGCTTCCACAGGGGACTCGCTCCCCGCCCGGACGCGCGCTCCGACAGACTCTGACACTTGTTTGGCCAGTTCGAACTGGCGCTCCGCGAGGAGTTGTCGCCGCTGAGCTGCGAGCACATCCACGAACGCCTGCACTGTTCGGGTGAGAACGTCGAGACGCGTGGTTTCGTAATCCCAACGGGCGAGGTCGCGTTGCAGTCCGGCGACCCGGATCCGGCCCGATCGCTTTCCCCCAAGCTCGATCAACTGGCTCAGCGCTAGCGTCGTTTCGGCGGCTCGAAAGCTCCGGCGTTCATTCCGTCCGCCGAAATTTTCGACTCCGATTGCTGCGGAGGGATTAGGGATTGCGGCTGCGGCGATGATCCTCGCCTCCGCGGCTCGCACTTCGCGAGAGAACGCCGAGAGTTGTGGATTTCGCAGAAGCGCCAGCGACAGCGCCTGCCGGAGCGTAAGGGCGCCGGTGGGGTCCCCGTCGCTGATTTCTTCGGCGTTAGTGACGGCGGACTCATTCTGAAAGAGCCCTGTCAGTGCTCGTGTAGATCCTGCCGACGTTTGCGGCGGCCGCTGATCGAGGCCTGGGACACCGGCTTCGGCTAGTGTTGTATTTCGCTGGACGTCCGTGCTGCTCCCGCAGCCGCTTACAGCGAGCGTTACCACGCCGACCGTGAGGATCGGCAGCCATTTGTATCTCACTATGAAATATCCTCGTCCACCATGCGCCGTTGCGCTTTCGCCGAAAAGGGCGAAGCCGTTATCGGCTTGGGCTGATACCAATCAGTTCTGTGCGGATTCCCATCAAAGGGGACAGCCGGTCAGACGCGAGGGGGACGAAGTTGTGGTGCGATATCTATGGAGGAGATCAGGTCCGCAGGAGAAGGCAAATAGGCCAATTTCGACACAGCGAGCGGTACGGCAGCGGCCTGCAACATCACTGATGTGTGTGCGGAACAATGGGCACCATGGTGAATTGTACCAGGCGAATAAGAATCATCCGTATCGACCGGAATTTGATCGGCAGACGCCACCGAGACAAAGTCCTCCGCCGAGGAATAAAGCTCTACTGCATCCGGCATTGTGGACAGGAGGAAGGTGAACGCAAATAACGCGAAGACAAATTTGCCCAACTTCAGGGGCCGGATTATTGATGTAAGCGCAGTCAGCATTTAATTAATTATGAGTGCGTAGAATTTTGAAATAATTCACATAATACCGAATTTTGAGGGTCGAGCAAATTCACGATAGGCGCTCTGCCCAGCGAATTGGTTGCGATTTACCATTAGATATCTCCGAGTCAGCCTCAGCGGTCTACCGATAGCATAGACCCGAGAGCCCCATTTAGGCTGCGGTAGGTATTGAATCAAGAGCTATGACTGGGTTCAGGAAAAAAGGAGGTGCGGCGCTGGGAAGCGGGTAGCGGCAACGACCCATTGAGACAACCGGCCCGGTATTGCCTCGACATTTGACGACGACGCAGTGATCGGTATCGACGAGACTATTGGTCTCGCGCCTGAACCTCCCTGGGGCATCACAAGGCAATACCAGCCCGGCTGTATTTGCGTGATAAAAAATTATGCCTTGCCGCCAAATGTTAGCCAAGGCATAATTTACAATAGAATCGAGCCCCCGTCAGAATCGCGAAGCCAACGTTAGGAAGACCCCAGTGCGTGCGACACGTAGACAGACGTTAGCTGCATTTGCAGGCATTCCCGGCACGGCGGCGCTGTTGACTGAGCGCGCTATGGCGCAAACGACCGCAGGTACGTTTGGCCATGATATGGCAGCGGGCGGCAATATGGTGGTCGGCGAGGTCAATCATGCGGCGAATGGCTTCACTCCGGAGCAGTTGCTGACCGAGTTCGACTATGGAGAGACCTCTAGAGGGCCGGATGGACGTCCACAACGGGAGTGGACCATCACGGCCTTGGACCGAGAGATCGAGATCGCGCCCGACGTGTTCTTCCCGGCCTGGACTTATAATGGGCGTGTGCCCGGGCCGGCGTTGCGTTGTGTTGAGGGCGAGAGGCTCCGAATTTATTTTCAGAATGGTGGTTCGCATCCGCACACGATCCACCTGCACTCAATTCACCCCGCGCGCATGGACGGAATCGCGGGCGCTGGCTTGGTCGAGCCCGGCCAAGCCTTCACGTACGAGATCGACGCCCGGCCTTTCGGCTGTCACTTGTACCACTGCCACGCCATGCCGCTGAAACGCCACATCCATAAGGGCCTCTATGGCGCGCTGATCATCGACCCGGACCCCGACAGGCATCCAGAGCATCGAAACGCTGCTCTGGGCCGGCGCCACGGTACGCCCGAGCATGCGCGCTGGCAAGAATTCGTCATGGTGATGAATGGGTTCGACACCAATTTCGACGACGAGAACGAATTCTATGCCATCAACTCGATCGCCTTCGCTTATGGGCAGAAGCCGATCTCGGTCCAACGCTCGCGGCCGATCCGTATCTACCTCGTCAACGCGACCGAGTTCGATCCGATCAATTCGCTGCACCTGCACGGCAATTTCTACGACTATTACGATCACGGTACGACGCTGACGCCGACGCTGCGGATGGTCGACACGGTGATGCAGTGTCAGGGCCAGCGCGGCATCCTGGAGATCGACTTTTCGGAACATGAGCCTGGCTTGTACATGTTTCACGCTCACCAATCCGAGTTCGCGGAGCTCGGCTGGATGAGCTTTTTCGAAGTGACCGACGCATGAGTGCCGGAATGGATCGCATGATCGCAAGTCAGCGTGGGCCTCGGACCGGGATGCGCCTGTTCTGGCTGATTTTGCCGGCGTTGTCCCTGGTGGCGATCCTGGCAGCGGTGCTGATCGGGCGGCCGCTTGACCGGCTCACAGCATCGGCGCCACCGGTCGAGGAAATCTCTGTCGAGGCAACGACATTAACGCCAGGCTTGATTTCGCTGGCCGTGCGCGGTGACGGCTCGGCTCCGGTAACGGTCGCGCAGGTACAGGTGGACGGCGCGTATCGCAAATTCACCGTCCGACCCTTTAACCAAATCGGCAGGCTGGAGAGCGCGCGAATTGATATTCCCTACCCCTGGGTGGAGGGGGAGACGCACCACATTCTACTGGTCACGGCCTCTGGCTTGACCTTCAAGCATAGCATCGACGTTGCAGTCGCCGACCTGTCGGCGTCTGCGGCCGCGACGCTGCAGATGATTTTGATTGGCCTGTTCCTCGGCTTTGCGCCGGTGGCGGCAGGGTTACTGGCTTTCCCCGCGATCCGCCGCGCGTCACGGAGCA
>CAXBDI010000013.1:0-46128 GCA_963974445.1 uncultured Alphaproteobacteria bacterium | reverse complement strand
CATGCCCGCGAAGACCCATAACGCTGATCCAATCAGCATGAGTCGTGTACCGTGCCCCAAAGTGTGGGATGGTGGACCAAAGCGTACACAAACCGATGGAAGTCGTCTCCGTGAGGGTGGCGGAATGCAATACTGGCCATCTTTATCTCCCGCATTCGGCGATCGTCCGACTGCAGCGCATTGTCGTCGCTCATAATGTGGTTCCGAGCGGAAGGGGCGGCCGCGCCGAACTGGTTTCAAAATACCTTGGCAGAAGCGGCGGCGCCCTGATGCAGATCAGTGGTGGACCGGGGCGATCCTGACACGCGAGACACTCGACCGGCGGTGGCCATCACAAGAACACTCGGCGCTGAGAAAGGCGTTCCGCCTCTTCGGCGTGCTCCGCTTCGATCATGTAGTCCCGCGTGATGGGTAGGCGGTCAATCTGACGGGTCAGCTGCATTTGAAAGACCATGAGCGTGCGCCGCCGGAAGCCTATCTCGCACAGCACCAGGTAGAATTCCCACATACGGTAAAAACGATCATCGTAAAGAGCGTGGACCTTTTCGGCTTGCGCCGTAAATCGTTGACGCCAGCGGTGCAGCGTCTCAGCATAGTGCAGGCGCAGGATTTCGAGATCCGTGACGAAGAATCCGCTTGGTTCCACCGCCGTGAAGACCTCGGACAGCGAAGGCAGATCGGCCCCGGGAAAAATGTACTTGCGCATGAATGGATTGATCGGCGCGGGTGTGTCAGAATAGCCGATCGCGTGAATCAGAGCGACACCATCCGCAGTCAGAAGGGTGCCGAGCTTCTCAAAAAACTCCGCATAGTTGCGTTTGCCGACATGCTCGAACATTCCAACTGACACGATCCGGTCGTAGCGCCCGGCCAGGTCGCGGTAGTCCAGCAGTTCGAAATGCAGGCGCGCGCGCGCCGGCGACCGCGCGGCCCGCTCGACGGAATACGCATGTTGTTCCCGGCTCAGCGTCACGCCCGTGACATCGGCTTGGAAGGTCTCGGCCAGGTAGCAGGCCATGCCCCCCCCAGCCGGAACCGATATCCAGCACCTTCATGCCGGGCCGGTCGAGAAAGAGCTTGGCCGCTATATGCTTCTTCTTTTGCTCCTGGGCACGTTCCAGCGTGTCGTCGGGATGCCGGAAATAGGCGCAGGAATATTGCCTGTCGCTGTCGAGGAAGAGGTCGTAGAACTCTGAAGACAAATCATAGTGATGTGCAACATTGCGCTGCGCCCGCCTGACGCCGTTTGCCTGTTTCTGCATCCGCCGGATCCATGCGAGCGGGCGACGCCAGGGGCCGCCAGGGGCGCCTCCAAGATTTTGCACCAACAGGTCGAGGAAATCGTAGAGAGACCCATCCACGATGACGAGCCTCCCGTCCATGTAGGCCTCCCCGATTGCAAGTGCAGGGTTCAGGGCCAGCGCTATTTCAGTCCGTCTGGAGGTTAGGCGGACGGCCACATGAGGGCCCGCGCCGTCGCCGAACGTCTGGCGGCGGCCGTCTGGCCCAATAATTTCCAGGCAGCCGCGATGAACGACGGAACGGAGAAGCGACGAAAGCAGCATCTTGCAGAATACCTTACGCAATGTCAGTGGGATCGATAGTGCCCGCGCAGAACGACAGAAACTGTGCAACACGGCAGTTGACGAGAAAATACGGTAGCGCCGGGAACTGTCAACGGCGGCATAAAGGGGTGGCTGTTGCAGGAAGGGGCGAAATCCGACGCTAAGGAATTCTGCCTGTGCCTTTTGACGATATCGGCGACGGCGGTTTTGCTGATGGCGATATCGCGCGCGATCCAACGGTACGAACGCCCTTCAGTGACAGCTTGAACGACCTGCGGTGCCAACTTGTCTGACTTCGGACGCTGACCCGGCTGACGCCCAAGTTTCTTGCCCCGGGGCCTGGCAACTGCGAGGCCGGATTTCACGCGTTCACTGAGCAGGTCGCGCTCGAAGGTCATGCCATTCATGGCGATGGTGGATTCCAGGGTGAGGTGCAACACCGTTGATGGATCTGGTGTCCGTCTGTAGTCCAACAGAAAAACGGTGCCGCCATGTCAAGCTACTCTCATCTTCAACCCGTCGAAAGAGACCGGATCGCCGAGTTCAAGGTCAGCTTCGCTCTTTTCGCCGACGCCATCGACAATTTCGTTCGCCGAAGACTGACGCGAGAGTGGAAAACTTGGCGCGATACCATCATCGTCAATTTCCGCATCGTCTCCCACAAGAGTTTTCGGATTTTGGGCTAACGTGTCTATACATCGAAATCTAGTTGGGAGTGAGCTAAGATCGCCAATTTTCTGAAATCGACGCAGCCCGCTGCATTTTTGCCTGCCAGCAGGCGCAGCCGCCCATCGCTGAGCACCAAAGGCTCCAGCAGATAGTTGTCCGCCAACTCCCGATGGAAATCCAGCTCGGCGGAGATCAGGCGCTGCGGATGCGGCAGGCTCGCGGCGAGCCGCAATTGCACCAGCGCGCCCAGCGGCGCTTCCGCTGAGGTGCCGATGCAGATCGCGTCTGCCATCTCCGCCACGGTCTCGGCCTCGGTCAGGCCCATGCGGGTTGGCTTGATGCTGAAATGGGTCGCGCCGCGGTCCCGGAAGGCGCGAACCGCGTCCGCTGCCTTGCCAGCCTTATCGATCAGCAGCGGCACCTTGGCAGACCGGATCAGCCGTTCTGTCGCTGCATCAGGCGCCAACGCACACGGATCCTCCGAGAACGCGACACCGAAGTCCGCCAGCATCGCGTCCAGCGCCGCGACATCGGAGGGTTTGTAGGCGCCGTTTGCGTCCGCGGTCAGCAGAGCATCACTGCCCACCGCTGCCCGGATCGCGGTGATGGCGGCGCGGTCGGCCTCCAGTCCTTGGCCGGTCTTGATCTTGAAGACCCGCGTGCCGGTCTCCCCGGCCGAGCGCTTGGCCGCCGCCGCCATTTTCGCAGGCTCGTCGCGGTTCAATACGGTCGAGTTTTCCACCGAGGCCGGTGTCTCCAGCCCGCTCCAGTTCAGGTCGCGCCAGGCGTTGTCGAGCAGCACTTGCAGCCCGCTCGGTCCGGCGATGCTGCGGGCCATGCGGGCGCCGGCCATCGGGTCGCTGGCGTCGGCCTTCCCGAGCATAGGCGCGCCGATTTCCTCGCAGGCCTTCAGCAGTACGCCTTGCGTCGCGCCGTTCCAGGCCGGCTTGCACACGACCTCCGCAGCACCCATGCGCCCGGCCTCGTCCGTCAGGCACAGAACGAGGTAGTGGCTTGCGGTCTCGGAGCCGCCGACGGTCCAGAATTTGGCCTCGGCGTAGGCGAGAGACACTGCCCAGGCTTCGGCTTTGACGATCTTGGTCATTCTAGTTCGGCAGGATTACGGCCTTACCGGTCGTCTGGGTATCGAACAGTTTGTAGGCTTCCTCCGCCTGGTCCAGCCGCCAGCGGTGCGTGAACAGCTTGTCGACGGCGATGTCGTGCTCCGCCACGAACTCCGCGCACTCCGCTTGCCCCTGCTTCGAGAAGGTCCAGGAGCCGACCAGCGTGACCTGCCGGCGCAGGATGTCGTTGGAGACGTCGAACTCCACCATGCCGCGCTCGCCGACAAAGCAGGCCGTGCCCCAGGACCGCACCGCCTGCACCGCTGCCCGGCGGGCGGTTGGCGCGGACGAGCAATCCAGCGTCTTGTGTGCGCCCTCGCCATGGGTCAGTTCGCGGATCGCCTCGACCGGATCGTTGGCCAGCGCATCGACGGTGATGTGTGCGCCGAACTGCTTCGCCAACTCCCGCCGCTCTGCCGAGACATCCAGCGCGATCACCCTAGCCCCCATCGCCACGGCCAATTGCGTCGCCGAGAGGCCGACCGGCCCCTGGCCGAAAATCGCGATGGTCTCGCCACCCTCCAGGTGCAGCCGCTTCAGCGCGCCCCAGGCGGTGCCGGTGCCGCAGGAGATCGCCGCCCCGGTCTCGAACGACAACTCGTCCGGCAGCGGCACCAGCGTATGGGCCGGCACCAGCATGTATTTGGCATGGGCCCCATGCGCGCCAGAGCCATAGACCGTAGTCCCCTCCAGGCACATCTGAGTCCAGCCGCCGCGGCAATGTTTGCAGCCGCCGCAGCCATCGTAATGGTGATCCATCACCCGCTGGCCGATCTTGGCTTGGCGTTCGGAGACGCCTTCGCCCACCGCCGCAACGACGCCGCAAGGCTCGTGCCCGGCGATGACGCCGGCCATGCGTTTGACCCCGCCGGTGACCGCCCCGCCGGGGTTGGCGGGCGCGCGGTACTGGTGCAGGTCAGAGCCGCACATGCCGGATGCCTTGATCTCCAGCACGACCTCGCCCGGCCCGGGTGTCGGGTCGGGAAAGTCTCGCAGTTCGAGATTGCGGTCGCCGGTGAATACGACACCCTTCATCTGGCATCCTCCTTGGAAGCTTTTTCATTGCTGCTCTCAGCCTAACCCTGTCTCACCCCATCGCAAATCGGAATATCCATCTTTCCCTCATCCTTGTCCCGGACTTTGTGGTTGGCTCTGAGGCATGGGGCCTGAATAGAAGTTCAGGGAAAGGGGGGAGGGGGCTTGGCGGTAGGTCTGAACCGGTCTGAAAGGCCTGACCCGCAATTCTATCCTGTTAGCGATGGCCGCAGGTCTCGTCCCGGCGCGCTGGAATGGCCGATACCGGGGCCGGTGGCGCGGATGATCGACCTGTTGGCGCCTCAGTACGGCATTGACATTGCGAGATGCGGCAGTGCGGTACTGCTGTCGATCGCACTCGGCATCGTCACGCTTACCTTGCCGATAGCGCTACTGGCGCCGGGCGGTGCGCAGCCCTAGAGTGTCGTCCTTCATTCCGATTTAGCGACAAGTCTCCAAGCCGATGTTCGAACTTTGGGTGCCGATCACCATCGCGGCGGCCTTCCTGCAAAACGCGCGCTCCGCGATTCAGAAGCATCTGAAGGGCCGCCTCTCGACGACCGGCGCGACCTTCGTGCGGTTTGGCTTCGGCATGCCGGTGGCGATTGTCTATGTCCTGATCTTGCATTTTGGATTGGAGTTGCCCATTCCGCAGATGACGGTCGAATTTTGGCTCTACGTCGTCGTCGGCGGATTGAGCCAGATCTTGGCGACCTTCCTTTTGGTTTATCTGTTCGGGTTGCGCAATTTCGCAGTGGGCACAGCCTACTCTAAGACCGAGCCGGTGCAGGCCGCGGTATTCGGGTTGGTGATTTTGGGCGATCCACTTTCGGTCGGCGCCGGTGTCGCCATCGCCATCGGTCTGGCTGGCGTGGTTTTGATTTCGGTCGCGCACACCAAGCTTTCCACGAAGTCTCTGGCCGACGCGATGTTCTCGCGCACTGCGGCAATCGGGCTGTTGAGCGGTGCGATGTTCGGTCTCTCGGCAGTCGGCTACCGGGCGGCGTCGCTGTCGATCGGCGGCGGCGAGCAGGAGTTCTTGATGCAGGCGGGCTTTGCGCTGCTCTGTGCGACGGTGTTTCAGACCGTCGTCATGACGGC
The DNA here is from genome assembly GCA_963974445.1 of uncultured Alphaproteobacteria bacterium. Classification (GTDB taxonomy): domain Bacteria; phylum Pseudomonadota; class Alphaproteobacteria; order Bin95; family Bin95; genus JACKII01. Next base: position 40,634 of record CAXBDI010000013.1, on the reverse strand, counting down.
CTACATGCAATGGCGCGAGCCCGGCCAAATCATGGCGGTATTGCGGGCTTGGCGGCCCGCCAGTCTTGTTGGTATTGCCGGCGTTCTGGGCTCTGTCGGCTGGTTCACCGCGATGACAATCCAGAGCGTCGCCTATGTGCGCTCGCTGGCGCAGATCGAACTGATCTTCACATTCGCCGTCAGCTATTTCTTCTTCAAGGAGCGGCCGAACCGGCCGGAAATTATCGGCGTGATCTTGATCGCGGTCGGGATTATCGTTTTGCTGCATGCCAAGTAAGACTTACGGGAAGGAGATGCCAGCCATGAGCGACAAGCGTATCGACTATTACTTCTGCCTGAACTCGCCGTGGGTGTATCTCTCGCAGCGGCGGCTGGAGCAAATTGCGGCGGACGCCGGCGCCCGCATCCGCTATTGGCCGGTCGACCTGCGCGAGATGATGATCCGCCTTTTGGGCGATGACGAGGCGCCGGAGCGCAGCGAGCTGCATCGCAAATACGGCAAGCGTGAGATGCAGCGCTGGGCCGAATTCTATGGCCTGCCCTTGAGCGAGAAGCCGGAATACTACCCGGTCAGCCAGCGCCGTGCTGCGCTGATGACCGTCGCATGTGACCGCCTGGGCATGGAGACTGGCAAGCTGGTGTTCGCGCTGCCGCAGGCGGTGTGGGCGCAGGACCGCAATATCAACGACTGGCGCGAGTTGGAGGCGATTGCCAACGAGGCCGGCCTGCCGGGCGATATCCTGGTGCAGGCAGCGCAAGACCCGCTGACCGAGGACGAGTTCATGCAGAATACCGAGGATGCGCTGAAACGCGACGTCTTCGGCATCCCGTCCTATGTCGTGAACGGCGAGTTGTTCTGGGGTCAGGACCGGCTCGATTGGGTGGAGCGGACCCTGGCCGCTTAGGCCGATGCTGTCCGCCGGCCGGCTACCAGACTGAGGGCGAACAGGATCGCTGCGGCCAAGACGATGGCGGGGCCCGCCGGCAGGTCCCATGCCAGCGACCCGCCAAGGCCCATTGCCACGGCCGCGACGCCGGTCAGCGTGGCGATCGCTGCCATACCCTCCGGCGAACGGGCCAGCGACCGCGCCGTCGCTGCCGGTATCACCAGCAACGCGCCGATCAACAGGACGCCGACGACTTTGACCGCCAGCGCGACGGTCAGCGCCAACAACAGCAACAGCGCCAGATTGAGGCGGGCGACGGCGATGCCTTCCACGGCCGCCACGTCAGCATCGGCGGTCGCGGCAATCAGCGGCCGCCAGAGCCACGCGAGCCCGGCCAGCACGACCAGACCGCCGCCATAAATCCAGGCCAGATCCATCGGGCCGACCGCGAGGACGTCGCCGAACAACGCGCCCAGCAGATCGAGCCGTGCGCCGGGCAGCAGGCTGGCCGCTACCATCCCGCCGGCCAGCAGACTGGGCGCGAGAATGCCGAGCAGCGTGTCGCTCGCGAGTTGGCCAAACCGCTCCAGCGCCGCCAGAGCAACCGCAAAAATCCCGGCAAACACTAGTACGGCCAGTCCGGGCGCAACACCGAGCGCGACGCCTAAAGCGATCCCGAGTAGCGCCGAGTGCGCCAAGGCGTCGCCAAAAAACGCCAGCCCGCGCCACACGACGAAACACCCAAGCGGTGCCGCAACCAGGGCGACGCCGATGCCGGCAGCGAGCGCGTAGAGGAGGAAGGAGTCTATCACTGTCCAAAATTGACCTTCACCCTGAGCCTGTTGAAGGGTGGCGTAACAGGAACAACCCCTTCGACAGGCTCAGGGTGAAGGGGTAGGGGACGGAAATAGTTAATCTCTACTAAAATCTACGGCAAGTGCCCGTTATGATCATGGTCGCAGACCCCATCCGGCCCGTGATCGTGGTTGTGATCGTGCGCCGGGTCGTGGCGGTAGACGGCCAGTGCCGCGGCAGCCTCGCCGAACAGGCCGCGAAAGGCCGGGTCGCTCGCGACACTGGCCGGCGGACCGACACAGCAGACATGGCCGTTCAGGCACACGACCCGGTCAGTCGCCGCCATCACCAGATGCAGGTCGTGCGACGACAGAACGACGCCCAATCCCCGCTCGCGCCGCAGCCGGTCGATGAGTTGATAGAGCTGCGCCTGCCCCGCAAGATCGACGCCCTGGGCCGGCTCGTCCAGTAGCAGCAGATCCGGTCGCTGTATCAATGCCCGGGCCAAGGCGACCCGCTGAAACTCGCCGCCCGACAGCCGATGCACCGAGGCTCGCGCCAGCCCGTCCGCGCCGACCTCCGACAGAGCGTCCTGAATCTCAGTCTTGCGCGCCCTGCCGCCCAACGTCAGAAACCGCGAGACCGACAGCGGCAGGCTCTTGCGGATGTTGGCGCGCTGCGGGACATAGCCGATGCGCAGGCCGTCGCGCCGATGTATGGTTCCACGGTTCGGCTCAATCAGGCCGCCAAGCACCCTGATCAACGTCGTCTTGCCGCCGCCGTTCGGGCCGATCAGGGTGACGATTTCGCCACTCCGCACCGCCAGATCGACAGCCTCCAAAGCCGGCTGCCCGCCGAATGCGACCGAGACGCCGCGCACCTCGACCAGAGGCTGAGCGGTGGGCAGCGAACGAAGATCGGCAGACGGCGTGGCCGTGGCGCTGGTGAGGGTTTTGGCGGTCAGGTCCATGTTTTCTTCGGCGGCGACTTGATCTCGATCTGCACCGAATCCTCCAACGCTTCGTGATAGTGCGGCACGCCGGCCGGATGAATCCAGGTGTCGCCCGGCTCGGCGATGAACTCCTCCCCGGCAATGACGACCCGCACCCTGCCCTTGACCAGATAGCAGATCGACTCGTGATCCGGGTGCGCGTGCTCCGGATCGATCAGGCCTTTGTCGCGATGCGCCTCCAGAAAAACCATGTCCTGGCCGACCATCAGCGGTTTGATCGCCAGATGGCCGCCGTCGCCCTCCGGCATGCCCTCCAGAGCTTTCACAGCCTCGGCTGGGATCGAGGCATTCGGCACAAAATAACGGTTTGTTTTCACTAAGGTTCGATTGCTCACAGGCTTGCCTCCTTCGGGCGTCGTCTAGGGTCCGTCGCGGCCAGTATACGGTGCAAGCGGCGGGGAAGTCTCGATCCGGCCTTGCGCAGGCTGCGGTCGAACCGCGGCCAACGGATTCGCGCCTGGCGCACGATATTGGCAGCCCTGATGCTGTTGGCGATCAGCAGGATCAGGCCGGCACTGATCATCAGCAAGCCGAAGGGTATCGGCAGCAGAAACACGACCGAGCCCGCGCCTAACAACACAAAGCCGATAATCCGCAACACGAACCGGCGCATTTATCCTCACTCATCGACATTGCCGGTTTGCTGCGGGCATCCGGTTCGCCTAGATTTAAACCTCAATGTACCATTATGGGGAGAAGCTCGCCATGAACCAAGCCATTCTCGGATTAGACCATGCGGTGATTGCCGTTCGCGATCTGGACGCGGCTCGCGCCGTCTATAACAAGCTGGGCTTCACCCATGTGCCGATGGGGAACCACCAAAACCGCGCGACGGCGAACTACTGCATCATGTTCCCGGATACCTATCTGGAATTGCTGGGGATGAACCAGCCGGAATTGCAGGATTTCGGGTTCAAGGAGTTCCTGTCCATCTATGGCGAAGGCTTCCAACGCCTGGCGAATGGCACACCGGAGGCCGACGATATCGTCGCGGAGTTGCGCAGCCGGGGTCTCGACATCGGAGAGCCGCTTTTGCTGGAACGGCCGCAGAAAGAGCCGGAAGGCATGGTGACTTTCAACAACGTCATGATCCCGAAGGACCAGACCGCCGGTATCTGGACGTTCTTCTGTTGCCACCGCACGCCGGCTCTGATGCGCACACCGGCCTGGATGAAGCACGCGAACGGCGCTAAAGCGCTCTCCGCCGTGACGTCGATTGTCGAGGATATCGCCGCGTCGCGTGAGGCCTTGGGCAAGGTCTATGGCAAAGAGCGTATCGCCGAAGCACCGCATGGCTTCACCGTCAACCTGCCGAAAGGCAAGGTCTTTGTGACGACCGCCAAAGGCTTTCCGACGCTGCATATCGGTGCGGAGGCGCCGAAGGGCCCGCTGCCGCGCTGGTACGCCATGCGCATTGCCGTCGCCGATCTGGGCGCGACCGAGCAATACCTGGAGGCCAAGCACGTGCCGTTCGAGCACCTGTTCGACGGCAGCCTGCGGATCGCACCGGCCGATGCCAGCGGCGTGCTGATGGAGTTCGTCGCGCACTAAGTGCCGGTGGATACGGTGGATACGACAATGACCGATTCGCCTGGGGGTCCGCGATCGGGTGGGGAGCACCATTTTGTACATAGGGTTGGCTGGCTACGAGCGGCGGTGCTGGGCGCCAACGATGGCATTGTCTCGACCGCTAGCCTGATTGTCGGAGTCGCCGCAGCCGGCGCTGACCGCAATGGCATTCTAATTGCTGGCGTGGCCGGCCTTGTCGCTGGGGCGATGTCGATGGCGGCTGGCGAGTTTGTCTCCGTCAGTTCCCAATCAGATACGGAGCGTGCCGATCTGGAAACCGAGCGGCAGGCCCTGGCCAACTCACCGGATGAAGAACTCAAAGAACTTGCAGAGATCTATGTCGCGCGCGGCGTTGATGTGCCGCTTGCGCGGCAGGTGGCTGTGCAACTGATGGCGCACGATGATCTGGCCGCCCATGCCCGCGACGAACTTGGAATTTCGGAGACTGTCAGTTTCCAACCGATACAGGCCGCCTTGACCTCTGCCGCCTCATTTTTTGTGGGCGCAATCTTACCGCTGGTGGCTGTTGCATTCGTCCCTGTCGCCTATACCCTTCCTGTTGTGTCCGTTTCCTCGCTGGCTAGCCTGGCAGCGCTGGGGGCTATTTCTGCAAGGGCGGGCGGCGCAAGCTCGGTAAAGGCAGCGGCACGCGTTACATTCTGGGGTGCCCTCGCTATGGCGGCGACTGCCGGGATCGGTGCGATATTCGGCACCGTCGTCTAGTCGGATCGACTGGCCGCGCTGGCAATAGTGCTGCCTGTTCTCTTTGCACTGATTCAACCTTATGGCAGCCGCACCGCGATATCCAACAGTGCCGGCTGGCCGGCTTTCATCGCCGCCTTCGCCCGCTCCAGCGCCTTCGGCAGATCCTGACCGCTCATCACCTGCTCGGCATGGGCGCGGCTGGCCTTGGCGATGGTGGCAAAGTCCGGGGAGGGGCGGAGCGATGTCAGCGGCATGGTGTTGGCGCGCGACGCATCGCCATCCGGGTACATGTTCAGCGCGGCGCGGCGCACAGCGTTCCAGATGCCGTTGTTGAACACGCAGATCAGCAGCGGCAGGCCCAGCGACTCCGCCACCTGGTGGGCTGCCACCGGGTTGGCGAACATGTGCGAGCCGTCGCCCACGCACGCAACCACCGCCTCGCCCGGCTTGGCCAATTGCACGCCGAGGCTGGCCGGCACGCCCCAGCCGAGACCGCCGGAAAGTGCGTGGCTCAGATACTGGCCGGGGCGTTGCAGGTCCATAAGGGCAGGGTTCAGCGCCAGTTCGGAGACATAGGTCGCGTCGGCGCCAAATGCCGCGTTGATGCAGCGGGTGGCGTAGAACGGGTGCATCGGGTCGCCGGCACCATCCTTCGCAACGGCCAGCATCGCAGCGCGGCCTTTGGCATGTGCCGCCGCCAGCTTCTCCTTGCGGGCGACAACCTTGGCCGAATTGCTGGGCAGCCGGTCGGCGAGAGCGGTGGCAAGGTCCTCCAGCATCAAACCGACATTGCCGGCCAGCGTCAGGTCGCTGGGGTAACCGCGCACCGGCGTCCGCGATTTCAGCGGATCGTCGCCGGCCTGGATAACTTTGCAGCCCGCCGCCAATTCCGTGTGTGCCGGTATCCACGGCACCAGGGAGTCGAGCACCAGCAGCGCATCCGCCTCCGCCAAAGCTGCGGAGGGGGCGAAGCCGGCGTGCATCGGGTGCGCGGTCGGGAAACTGGGGCGCACGGTCCAATGCTCGCCGACCGGCAGGCCGAATTGATCCGCCAGACGCACCAGCGCGTTCCAGGCGCGCGGATCGGTACCGCTGCGCTGCGCGACGATCAGCGGACGCTCTGCATCGGCCAGGATCGCCGCGGCCTGCTCTATCGCATCGGCAGCCGGGCGGGTCGGGGAGGCGGCGGCAAGGCGGCGGCCGGGCAGGGGCCTGCCCTTCGGCCATGCTTCGCCTAGCACTTCACGAGCGAGCGCCAGATAAACCGGGCCTTGCGGCGCGCTCTCGGCGATGGCCAACGCGCGGTCGAGCAGGCCGGGGATCTGGTCGCCATAGCGGGCGTCGTAATCCCACTTGCACGCCTCCCGCACCATGCCGGCCTGATCGCGCATCTCCTGACCCCAATGGATACCGGCGTCGCGTCGGCCGTCGCGCCCGGCCTCGGTGATCGGCGTGCGGCCGGAGAGCACCAGCATCGGCACCTCGTCGCTGGCGGCGTTCAGCATGCCCATAATGCCGTTGGCGAGGCCAACATTGGTGTGCAGCATCACCGCCTGCGCCTTGCCGGTTACCAGCGTCACGCCATAGGCCATGCCCATAGCGACGGTCTCATGCGGGCAAGCGATAGGCTGCGGCATGTCCCAACCCTGAGTAGCGCCATAGGCATAGCTCTCGATGATCGGCGCGAAGTCAGTGCCGGGATTGGCGAAGAAATAATCGACGCCGGCCTGCTTCAGGCTGAGCAGGAAGGCGTCGGCGGCGGTGCGGGGCGTGGGGGTCATGGCATTTCTCTCGGCAAGAGGAACCGCTACACTGGCGCGCTCGCAGAGCCGGCGCAAGACTGGCGGTTTGATGTCTGACAAGAGCGGAATGTCCCGGTCGGCTAGAGTGGCGAGGGATCAGTTCGAGAGCCAAAGGTGTTTGCAGTGCCGATTGACCAGCCGCCCTATCAGATCGTCGATGGCACAGCGCTGATCGATATCCGCCTCGACAACCTGCACCGGCTCTACAACACCCTGGACCCGTCGCCGTTCAGCACGCGCGACCTCGACGCCGGTGCCGAGCAATATATGGTCGATGCCGTCGAGGATTTGTACCGCCAGCATCCCATTCGCCTGCGCCTGACGGTATTAGAGAAAGAACATGAGGCTCTGGACCATGTCGAAGCCGCGGTACACCACTTTTTCGACTACCGGCGCTGGGCTGTGGAACGCAGCCTCAAGGTGCTGTTTCGGGAGGGAAGGCTGGCATTGCTGATCGGCGTGGTGTTCCTTGCGGTGTGTCTCACCCTGCGCCAGATCATCCTCGGGCTGGAATTGGGGATCGCTGGCACCATTGTGTCGGAGGGGCTGTTCATCAGCAGTTGGGTGGTGATGTGGCGGCCGATTGAGATATTCCTGTTCGACTGGTGGCCGATCGCCAAACGACGGCGGATTTTCGCCGCCCTGGCCGAGATCCCAATCGAGGTTCGGACGGCGGGCGGCAACCATGTTGCGGATTGACCGCGGCTTTGCCCTTGCGCCCCCTGCGGGAGCGCGCGACACTTTCCGGCAACAAAGTCATTTTGCCCTGGAGTGCGCTAGCCCATGTTCGACCTTATTCTCAAAGGCGGCACTGTCGTCACGCCGCAAGGCGCTGGCGCTTATGACATCGCCATCAAGGGCGAGCAGATCGCCGCCGTGACCGCCCCGGGCATTGTCGCGGATGAGCAGGCGGCAGCAGTCAAGAACGTCTCTGGCAAGATCGTCATGCCGGGCGGGATCGACCCACACGTCCATTGCGCCTGGCATATGCCTTTGCCGGATGGCTCTGCCGTGAGAAGCGGGCCGCCGGAGGATGTGAGCCGCGCGGCGCTCTGGGGCGGCACCACGATGCTGATCGACTTCGCAGCCCGCATGGAGCCAAAGCCGATGGCCCAGGTCATCGCCGAGCGCGACGAGGATTGGGTCGGCAAGGTCTATTGCGACTACGCCTATCACCTGATGCTGCTGGGCGATCTGGAGCCGGACCTGCTGGCGGAACTGCCGCCGCTGATCGAGGGCGGTTATCCGACGGTCAAGATTTTCACCACCAACATCACGCCCAGCCGCAAGGGCCGGATGGTGCATTTCGGCGATATTTGGGAGTTGTTCAAAGTCTTGACCGCCACCGGCGGCCTCGGCGTCATCCATGCCGAGGACAACGACATCGTCATGCATATGTACGAGAAGCTGTTCCGCGAGGGCCGCACCAGCTTCCACAACCTGGCCGAGGTCCACAACCAGCTTTCCGAGGATTTGAGCTTCCGCCGCGTGCTGCGCTTGGCCGAGTCGGAGGCGACGCCGCTCTACATGATGCACGTCTCCGCCGGTACCGGCGTCCAGGCGATCCGCGAGGCGCGGGCCAAGGGGCAGGCGATCTATGGCGAAAGCCTGCACCAGTACATGTGCTACACGCAGGAGGACTATAAACGCCCGAACGGCCAAATGTATCACACCTACCCCTCGCTGAAGACTCAAGGCGATCAGGACGAAATCTGGCGCGGCACGCTGGATGGCGCGATCAATTGCGTCGCGACCGACGAGATCTGCTGCAATCTCAACATGAAGACCATCGGCGCCGGCATCGACGACACCACCGGTGGCAATGCCGGCTGCGAGCCGCGGGTGGGCGTGATGTACCACCAGATGGTGACGAAGCGCGGCTACTCGCTGGAACGCTTCGCCGATCTGGTCAGCACGAACGCCGCCAAGATCATGGGCATGTACCCGCAGAAGGGTGCGATTGCGGCGGGCTCTGATGCCGACATCTGCGTACTCGACCCGACCGCCCGCGGCACCATCCGCGCCGAAAACCTGCACGAAACCGACTACACCCCGTGGGAAGGCCACCCGATTACCGCCTGGCCCTGCATGACCCTGCTGCGCGGCAAGGTGATGGTGGAAGACGGACAGTTCTACGGCGACCTCTCCGACGGCAAGTATGTGAAGCGCGCCGTGCCGGAGAGCATAAGGGAAGCGCCGGTGTTGTGATGCACTCTCCCTTCACCTCGAGCCGCCGCAAAGCGGCGAGTCGAAGGGCGAATCAGCATTCGACAAAGACCCTTCGACTCGTTCGCTCCGCTTACGGCTCAGGGTGAAAAAAGTTAAAAAAATGAGGCCAGACCCATGGACCTAGCCTTTGCCCCCGAAGACGCCGCCTTCTGCGAGGAAGTCCGCACATTCCGGGCCCATAAGCTCCCCGAACGCCTGCGCTACAAGGTCGAGAACGGCGTCGAACAGTTGTCTCGCCGATGGATCGAATTACAGCCGTGGCGGGCCTGTTTTTGCTTCACCCGTCGCGTTCGCCACCAATCGCCGCTCCGTCTCGCTTAAGCCACTGACGCCACGTGAGTAACCGAATGGGCTATCCGGGGTTACTGATATCGCTCAACCACTTTTCCGTCAGGCTTTCAGGTCTTAGCCGCCGAACGTGGCGGGCAGATAGAGCACGATTTCCGGGAAGACGATCACCAGGGTCAGGCCGATCACTTGCAGGATGATGAACGGCCAGACGCTGGCGAAGATGTTCTGCAACGTGATTTCCGGCGGGGCAACGCTCTTCAGCCAGAAACAGGCGGGCCCGAATGGCGGCGACAGGAAGTAGATCTGCATGTTCATGACGAACAGCACGCCGAACCAGATCGGGTCGTAGCCGAGGCTCACCACTACCGGCGCGAAGATCGGCACGGTGATGAAGGCGATGGCGATCCATTCCATAAAGGTGCCGAGGATGATGAGAATGCCCATCATCACAAAAATCACGCCAAGCGGCGGCAGGTCGAGGCCTTGCAGCAGCGAGCGCATGAAGTCGGTGCCGCCGATCACGTTATAGATGCCGACCAGGCTGACCGCGCCCAGTATCAGCCAGATGATGGTGCCGACGGTGATCATCGTTGTGCGCAGCGCGTCCTTCATCATCTCCCAACTGAATTGCTGGCGCGCGATGGCGGCGGCCACGGCACCGAACACGCCGACGCCGGCCGCCTCCGTCACCGTCGCAATGCCGCCGTAGATGCTGCCCAGCACCCAGAAAATCACCAGTCCCGGCAGGATCAAGCCCTTCATCGCGCTGAGTTTCTGCATGGCGGTTAAGCCCAGAGCGTCCGCGTCCGGCAGCGGCGCCAAGTGCGGATGGATGCGGCAACGGATGATGATGTAGGAGATGTAAAGCGTCGCGAGCAGCAGGCCCGGGAAAAACCCGCCGAGGAACAGGTCGTTGATCGAGACGTTGGCGGTGACGCCGTAGACGATCATGATGACGCTCGGCGGTATCAGTGTCGCCAGCGAGCCGCCGGCGCAAATCGCGCCCATCGCCAGCTTCTTGTCATAGCCAAGGCGCAGCATTTGCGGCAGCGCGATCAATCCCAGCATGACGATCTCGCCGCCCATGATGCCGGTCATCGCCGCCATGATGACGGCGACCACTGTCGTCTGCACCGCCACGCCGCCGCGCAATCGCCCGCCGATGATCGACATGGCGTTGAACAGGTCTTCGGCCACGCCGGAGCGCTCCAACACATTCGCCATCAGCACGAACAGCGGCACGGCCACCAGCGAGTAGTTCTCCAGCAGGCCCTGCACATTGCTGGCGACCAGAAACAGGCCAGGCTCGCCAAAGAACACCAAGGCGGTGCCTATGGAGACGGTCAGCGTGACGATGCCGAGCGGCATGCCGGTCATCATCAGCAACAGCATGGAAATGACGATGACGACCGTCGCGGTTTCGATCGAATACATAGGATATGGCCTTGGTCGGTCGGTATCAGCGACGAGAATTATTCGGGCAGGATGACGGCGGAACGGTCGCGGCCGCCGATGTGCCGGATCAGATTGGCAAACAATTGCAGGCTATAGAGGGCTGCGCCGACGAACATGAGTGTTTTCAATATCATGGGTTCGGGTGCGTTGAAGCTGGTGCCGCTGCGTTCGATGCCGTAGATCGCCACGACCATCGGGTCGAACAGCGAGTATGAGAGCACCGTCATGCTGCCGATCGACACCACATAAATGAAGATATCCAACCACCAGCGCACGCGGTCCGACGCGTATTGATAGAGCACGGTGATCGCGATGTGGCTGTTGCGCATGGTGACATACGGCCCGCTCAGCACCCAAGCGCTGGCGCAAACGACCATGACCACTTCAAACGCCCATAATGTCGGTGCGTTGAAGAAATAGCGCAGGATGACCTCATACGCTGTAATCACGGCGCTTACGAGATAGAAATGCGCAGCCGACAGACCTAAGAATTGATTTAGCCTGTCGATAGCGCCCAGTATTCCTGGCGCGCCGAGTTGACTTTGCATCACAACCTTCTTCTTGTTTGGTATTTGATGCTGCTGCCACTAAGTTGGCAGAACACCAACCCATTTCTGTTGGCATTTTGGGGGGGTGTTTTTTGCCCGACCCGGATTCCCTGATCGATACTCTGAGCGACGTGACCGCGGTTGGCAAGCCGGCGTGGCGCTTGCCTGCAACGACTGGCGGGGTCTTTTCAGGATGCAGAAGCGAAAGGCGGAGGCCATGACGGATTGCGCGCCGCCATGGCCTCCTAGCCTCTAGCAAGATATCCGGCCGAGCCCTAGTCGAGCAGGCCGTAGTCCTTCATAAACGCGATGTGGGCGTCATAGGCCTCTCTTGCCAACTCGCTCTTGTCGGCCGCATCGGCCCAGGCTTGCGCTGCGATTTTACGGAACTTGGCGCGCTCCTCGGGGCTCCAATCGATAATTTCGATCCCGGAGCCGCTGGCGCGATCGCGGGCGGCAGTTTTGCGGTCTTCAACGTCGGACGCACGGGTCATATCCACCCAGGCAGCGGCGTACCAGGTCTCCAGCGCTGCCTGACCTTGCGGACCGATTTTCTCCCAGACGCTCTGGTTGATGACGAACTGCAGCACGGCCATTGAGTGAATGCCCGGGAAAATTGGGTATTTGGCCAGCTTGTGGAAGCCCAGGCTTTCATTATTGGTGTAGCTGGAGGCATCGGCGGCATCGACGATCCCCTTGTCAAGCGCCGTGTACACTTCCGGGAAGGGGATGGCGGTCGGCGATGCGCCCACGCGCTGGAACACGTCGGCGGCCAAGCCTTCCGGCGAGCGGATTTTCACGCCCTTGAAGTCTTCGACGGTGCGGATCGGCACGGACGAAACCAGCGCCTCTTTCGAGAATGGGCCGCAGCCGACCACGTGGATCTTGCCCGGATAGAACTTCTCGTAGAGCTTCTGCAGCACTTGGACGCCACCGCCGAAGCGGCAGAACATCTGCATCTGCTCAGCCGTATCGTAGCCGGCGATCAGGTCGCCCATCAGGGCGAAGCCCTGGTCCTTGCCTGCGAAATAAGCAACGGCGTTCAGGTCGCCTTGCAGAATGCCGGCGGCAACGGCGCCGGGGGTTTCGCGGTGCGGCACGACCGATTTCGACGGCAGAATCTCGATCTTGAGATTGCCGTAGGTCATGGCTTCCAGCTTCGGAACCCACTTTTCATTCAGGTAGCTGAGCGTAAAGCTGCCGGCTGCCATGGCAGTCTGGACTTTAATGACCGTCGCGGCGTGCGCACTCACGGATAGTGCGATACCGGCGACCGCGGCTAGACCCGCGGCTAGAATTGGGCGCATGAATTTTCTCCCTAGACACCAAAGCGCAGCACATGTGTTTAAATACGTGCTGCGGGACAAGCTCACTAGACGGGAGGGATGCGTCGAAGTCAATCGAAAGCAAGAGTGATTGCCGGCAAATCGGCGCCGTTGCACCATAATTAGACAAGACGTCGGGGCCGATGTTTCCGCCGCACGATCAACCCGAGGCCTAGCATCGCTAGCCCCAACATGCTGAACACACCACGCGTCGCCTCGACCGGGATGCCCGACAATGTGGCAATTGCCAACGGCGAGGTGGGGTAACCGGGTACATTGTCCGGACCCGCAGACGTTTCCCGGGCCGCTGCGAAGGCCGTCTGTCCGGAATAGGCGTGCCGGCTTTTGACTGCTGCAATCTCGTGGTCCGCGCCGGCGACATCGCTTACACCTTCGAGGCGAGCGGTGATCTGGCGGCGTTCCGGCTCAAACTCTGGATCGGCACATGCAAGGGAGGGCCACAGATTATCCGGTCGGGCCTCAAATTCGTTGCCTCGCACGCGCTTCCGCGGGCACACTGGGCCTCGGCACTTTACCTTCGCTGGAGACACCATCATGAGCCAGGACCAACTCGAAAAACTCGTGACCGTACTGCGTGAGCGGCCCAAGCCGGACCCGATCACGGTGGAGGCGATGCGCGAGCGGATCGACGAGCTGGGCGATAAAATGCCGCCGCCCGCCGATGCTATCGTCGAGAGGATCGAGGTCGCCGGGCGCTGGACCGAATGGGTCTCGGCCCCCGGCTGCAATCCGAACCGGCAAGTGCTGTATCTGCATGGTGGCGGCTACGTCATCGGCTCGCCGCACAGCCATCGCAATCTGGCCTACAACGTCGCCAAAGCCATCGACGGGCGCTGCCTGGTGATCGACTACCGCATGGCGCCGGAAGACCCGTTCCCGGCGGCGGTCGAGGACGCCGTCGCCGCCTGGCAGTGGATGCTGGAGCAGGGTGGCAACCCCGCCCGCATGGCGATCATGGGCGACAGCGCCGGCGGCGGCCTGACGGTCGCGGTGCAGGTGGCGTTGCGCGACCGCGGCATCCGCATGCCGGCGTGCTCGGTGCCGATTTCGCCGTGGGTCGACCTGGAAGGCATTGGCGAGACCATCAAGACCAAGGCGGCTGAAGACCCGATGGTGGAGCTGGAGGGGCTGCAATGGTTCGCTGGTCTCTACGCCGCCGGCGCCGACATGCACGACCCGTTGCTGGCGCCGCTCTACGCCGACCTCTCCGGCCTGCCGCCGATGCTGATCCAGGTGGGCACGGCGGAAATCCTGCTGTCCGACGCGACTCGGCTTGCCGAGAAGGCGCGCGCTGCCGGCGTCGACGTCACGCTGGAGCAGTGGGAGAACATGCCCCACGTCTGGCACCTGTTCGCGCCGATGCTCTCGGAGGGCGGCGACGCCATCGCCAAGCTCGGCCACTGGGCGCGAGAGCGTACGTCTTGAGCGCGCCTGCGGGGGAGACAGCGACGCTTACCCTGGATGAGGTGCGCTCGCTGACCGTCGCGGCGCTCAAGGCATCGGGCGCTAATCGGGCCAATGCCGACGCCGTCGCCGACGTGGTGACACGGGCGGAGCGGGACGGTTGCGCCAGCCACGGCGTCTTCCGCGTGCCGGGTTATTGCGCGGCGCTCAAGCACGGCGACAGCAGGGGCGATGCTGACCCCAAGGTGGAGCGCCGCGCGCCCGGCGTCGTCTTCGTCGATGGCGACCGCGGACTGGCGCCGTTGCCGATGGCCCTCGGCCGGCCGATGCTGGCGCAGGCGGCGAGGGAGAACGGCATTGCCAGCATGGCGATCCGCAACTCCGCCCATTTCGCCGCCCTTTGGCCTGACATCGAGCCACTGGCGCAGCAGGGCCTGCTGGCGATGAGCTTCGTCAACTCCCGCGCGTTCGTGGCGCCGGCGGGCGGGACGAGGCGGCTTTATGGCACCAACCCCATGGCCTTCGCCTGCCCCCGGCGGGATGCAAAAGCCCCGATGGTCTGGGATCAGGCTTCCAGCGCTGCGGCCCGCGGCGAGATCATGATCGCCGCCCGCGACGGCCATTCGGTGCCGGAGGGCTTCGGCCTTGGCCCTGACGGTCAGCCGACTACCGACCCGAACCAAGTGTTGAAGGGCGTGCAACTCGCCTTCGGCGGCTACAAGGGCGCGGCCATCGCCATGATGGTGGAAATCCTGGCTGCCGGCCTATCCGGCGGCCAGTTTTCGTTCGAGGCGGAGGCGGAATACGCCGGCCACGGCGGGCCGAGCCACGCCGGCCACTTGGTCATCGCCATGGACCCGAGCGCGTTCGGCGCGGACACTTTCCTCGACCGGGTCGAGAGCCTGTTCGAACGCATCCTCGCCGATGGCGACGCCCGCCTGCCCGGCGACCGCCGCCTCGCCAACCGCGCCAGCATCCCGAAAGAGGGCGCCGTGCTGCCGGCCAAACTGGTGGCGGAGGTGCGGGGGCTCGGTGCGAGATAAATGGCCGACGCAGTTAACGCCGGCCATTACGCTTCAGAAAGCGGGATGACTGTTGAGAATGATGTCTAAGAGCCACATCAGATACTCAAGCAATCTCGCCAACCTCAGCAGCGCTTTCAGTGCTTTCATCAATCGATCTCCCGAGCCGACATTGAATCGGTCCGAGAGGAACAAGGCTGGCTCAAAGCCTTACTCAGCTACTAGCCTACTGCCTGCCCACTAGGCCTTTTTTGAAGCAGGATTGATCGCCATCGATGGGCCTTTCATTAGATTTGTTGCCTGCCAAACTGAATATCAAGCACATTATGTGTTGAAGACGGGAAATACGCGATGACCCCCCTCTGCGATCTGCTTGGCATCGAGTATCCCATCATCCTCGCCGGCATGGGTTCGTGGGGCATGGGGACGCCGCCGACGTTGGTCGCCGCGATGTCCAACGCCGGCGGCCTGGGTATGCTCGGCTGCTCCAACCTGCCGCCTGCGGAGGCGGGCTCGCTAACTCGCGATCAGAAGCGATAGCGAGATCAGCCCGTGATGGTGGCGAGCCGCGCCAGGATGTCGGTCATCAAACCCTCCTCGACGCTGTAGCCGGAATCCACCAGTTGCCGAGCCTTGGCGTCGATGGATTTGATCTGGTCGGCCAGAACCGCGCCTGTGATCTCCGCATCTTCCGGCAGCTTCACTTTCCAGGGCCATGGATCGGTGTTCGAGGTAATAGGGCAGACCAGAACGCAGTTCGATACGGCGTTATAGGCCGCTGGCGAGATGACCAGGGCCGGCCGCCGCCCGGCTTGCTCATGACCTTTCTGCGGGTTGAAGTTCACCCACACGATCTGTCCGCGGTCCGGCGTCATAGGCGCTCATCGCCAACAGCCGCATCGTCGAGGGCGTCGGGAGGTGTCAGGCTCTCGGCTTCTGCGACCAGGTCAGCCAGTACGTAACGCGCTTTAGCAGGACGGATGACGAGGGCGCCATTTTCGATATGGAGACTGACGGACTCGCCTTCATGCAGGCCGAGGCTTTCCACTGCCATTTTGGGCAGACGGATCGCACAGGATCCACCCCACAGTCCCACTCGCGATTGCATTTTGGCTGCCTCTTGTACTTTCACCACACTATATAAAATATATCATCCATATAATAGATTATCAAGGCGACAGGCGATACCGACTCCACGTGCTTTCGTTCGAAAACTCTACAGTATAGGTTGTGTCGAGCCCGATCTTGGAGGAACCGCCATGACCACCCTGCACACCCCCCTCTGCGACCTGCTGCAGATCGAATACCCCATCGTGCTGGCCGGCATGGGCTCGTGGGGCATGGGGACGCCGCCGGCGCTGGTCGCGGCGGTCTCGAACGCCGGCGGGCTGGGGGTGCTCGGCTGCTCCAACCTGCCGCCGGAGGAGATTCAGCGACGCATCGACGAGGTGCGCGCCGCCACCGACAAGCCGTTCGGCGTAGACCTGCTGCTGCCGGCCTCGCTCAAGGTCGCGTCGGGCAGCCGAGCCGTGGTGCGCCAGGAAATCCGCGACAACCATCCGGAACATTGGGCCTTTCTGGAGGAGTTGCACACGCGCTTCGGTATTCCGGAAAACCCGTTCCAGCAGGACCACGTGATCTCCGCCGAACTGATCAAGTCGCAGATTGAGGTGACTCTCAACAATCGCGTGCCGGTGTTCGCGGCTGGTCTCGGCGACCCGGCCATCGTCGTGCCGCAAGCGCGAGAGATCGGCATGACGGTCATGGGGCTTTGCGGCTCGCCCAGGAATGCGCTGCGGCAGGTAAAGGCCGGGGTCGACTGCATCGTCGCGCAGGGCACCGAGGGCGGCGGCCATACCGGCAACGTCGCCAGCTTCGCGCTGCTGCCGCAGGTGGTGGATGCGGCGGGCGATATTCCGGTGCTGGGTGCGGGCGGCATCTCCGACGGACGCGGCGTTGCGGCGGCGCTGGCGCTGGGCGCGCAAGGGGCCTGGATCGGCACGGCCTTCCTGGTGGCGGACGAGGGCGGCTTGCCGGATGCGCTGAAGGACCAGATCGTCGACGCCTCCACGGGCGACATGCGGGTTTCGCCCTATTGGACCGGCAAGACCGTGCGGGCGGTCAACAACGACGTCGCCAAGGCTTGGGAGGAAAGCGGCCTGCCGCCGCTGCCGACGCCGCACCAGCGCGTGCTAATGGAGGACTTCAAGGAGGCCGCCATGGCCGCTGGCCGCTTCGAACTGACCATGAACGCCGGCGGGCAGGGGGCCGGCATGATCCACCGCCGCCGCCCGGCTGCGGAGATATTCGCCGACCTGGTCGAGGGGACGCGCGAGGCGCTTGACCGGCTCAAGGGGATTTAGTTTACCTCGCCAGGTGGTCGCCCACAGCGCCACGATGCGGTAATACCGCTGGCCGCGCTCGGTGAAGTAACGCTGCCCCAGCCTGGCGACCTCGGCGGTGTAAAGGCCGTGCTACCACAACGGCAGCAGCGCGCAGAAATTCAGCGAGGTGATGGCGCCGATGACATTCGCCCGCGGCTGCTGCGCCGAGCCGCCTCGCGCGGACCGATCAGGGGGCCGAGCCTACAGCGGCGGAAAGCGATGGCCGAAGCCCGCGACAGTCACTAGCATCGCTCCCTCGTGAATAATCTTTAAGCGAGGACACCCAATGACACGATTCGCAGGCAAGGTATCCGTCGTCACCGGCGCTGGCTCCGGCATTGGCCGGGAGATGGCGTTGCAACTGGCGCGGGAAGGCTCGGCGGTGCTGTGTGCCGACATCGACGAGCAGAGCGCACAGGCAACCGCGGCGCGGGTCGAGGAGTTGGGTGCAAAAAGCATCGGGCTCGGCCTCGACGTCACCGATAGCGAGGCGGTGAAGGCTTCGCTGGATCGGGCGGTGAAGGACCTGGGCGGGCTGCACGTGCTGATGAACAATGCCGGCGTCGGCTCCGGCTTCGGCTGGGCCCGGACGACGGATGTTAACCTCTCCGGCGTCTATTACGGCCTGATCCATGCCGCACCGATGATGGCGGCGGCAGGTGGCGGCGCCATCGTCAACACCGCCTCCGTTGCCGGTCTGCACGGCCTGGTGCGCGCGCCGGCGTTCGACGTGCTCGACCCCGCTCATATGGAGGGCGTCAGCGCCTATGTGGCGGCCAAGCACGGTGTCGTGGGCCTGACCAAGCAATTCGCCGTATCCTTCGGGCGGGCCAAGGTGCGGGTGAATGCTGTCTGCCCCGGCTACATCGTCACCCCAATGACCGAGCGTGCCCGCGGCGTCGAAGGTGGCACCGAGTTCCTGGAGAGCATCCACCCGATGGCCCGCCTCGGCCAGCCGGAGGAGATCGCTACCGTCGCGGCCTTCCTGGCAAGCGACGACGCCTCGTTCGTCACCGGCGTCGCGATGCCGGTGGATGGCGGTTACTCGGCCCGCTAGCGCGCACTCGGAGCGCGGGCGTCAGCGCTTCCGCTCCAGGAACGCCGTCATCATGCGGTTCGGCTCGTCGGAGCGGTAGCTTTCCACATAGGCTTGAATGCCGGCTCGCGCGCCGTCGGTGACGCCCATGCGGTCCCAATCCATGATCAGGCGCTTCTGAATGCGCACCGCTTTCGGCCCGCAGAGCAGCAGCGAGGCCACCCATTTCTCGACCGCGGCATCGAGTTCGGCATAGGGCACCAGCCGCTCCAGAAAGCCGATGCGGTAGGCTTCGTCGGCGTCGATGTGGTCGCCGGTCAGCACCAGTTCGCAGGCCTTGCCCCAACCGATCAGGCGTGGCAGCACGCTCGCCTCCATGCCGGAGGGAATGCCGAAGCGCACCTCGGGCATCCCAAACTTGGCTTGGGTCGAGGCGACGCGCATGTCGGCGCACGCCGCGATCTCCATGCCGGAGCCAAAGCAATAGCCATTGATGCGCGCGATCACCGGCACCGGAAACTGGCGCACCGCATCGCAAACCCGGTGGGTTTTGGTGGCGGAGGCTTCGGCTTCGGCCAGGTCGAAATCCTTCATTTCGGCCAGGTTGGTGCCGCCGACGAAGGACCGGTCGCCGGCGCCGGTCAGCACCAGGGCGCGCAGGCTTTCGTCGTGCTTCAGGGCGGTGAGGGTGTCGATAAACAACTGCTTGCCCTGCAGCCCCAGCGCGTTGCGCTTCGCCGGGTTGTTGAACGTGACCCAGGCCACGCGGCCGGCATCGCCGCGGTCGTCATAGTCGACCTTGATCAAGGGTTCGCTCATCGGGGCCAGGCCTCCTCACTCTATGGTTTCGCCGGGCAGGACGCCCCAGCCGGCGGCGCGCGGCACCCAGCCATCGTAACCGGCATATTCCACGTGGCACCAGTCCTTCAGGCAACGGGTCAGATCGGCTATGACGCCCGCCTGAAAGCGCGCCATCACCGCTGCGTCATCCGAAGGTTCGGTGCGCAATGCCACCGATTTCGCTTGTACCAGGAAGGTGCGCCGACCACTCAGCAAGACTCTGTGGATCCAGCCGCCGGCGGCGTCGTGCAGTTCGACCTTTCGCCAGCGCCCATACTCATCCACAATCTTTACAGGCATCCCGCGCCACTGCAATACGGCGAGGATAGGATATTGCCTGCCGGGACCGGAGCGCAGATTGGCTTCGTCCCGATCGATAGAGACGAAACGCGGTACCGGATAGCCGGTTTCGCGGCCCAACTCGGCAGCCGCTGCGGGCAGTGACGATAAGAGTAGGCCGACGCATAGACATCCCATTGCCAGCCTGCTATCCGCACGGCATCGAAACCACGTGCAGACCGTCTGGCCGCTATCGAAAAGGTTCGCCGCAATGGCTCCGAAAAAACCGCTCGTCATCGTTACACGCAAATTGCCAGCCTCGGTCGAAACCCGTCTGATGGAGTTGTTCGACACCCGTCTGAACACCACCGACGCGCCGATGTCTACACAACAGTTGATAGAAGCGGTTAAGACTGCCGATGTGCTGGTGCCAACCGTGACAGACCGCATCGACCGCGAGGTGCTGGCGCAGGTCGGCGACCGGCTGAAGCTGCTGGCGAACTTCGGCGCCGGCGTCGATCACATCGACCTGAAAACCGCCCGCGCGCGCGGGCTGACCGTGACGAATACGCCGGGCGTGCTGACCAGCGACACCGCCGACCTGACCATGGCGCTGATCCTCGCGGTGCCGCGCCGCATGTCCGAGGGCGAGCGCCTGCTGCGCAGCGGCGAGTGGCATGGCTGGTCGCCGACCCAGCTCATGGGCCACCGGGTTTGGGGCAAGCGACTCGGCATCATCGGCATGGGGCGAATCGGAACCGCCGTGGCCCGCCGCGCCCGCGCCTTCGGCGTCTCGATCCACTATCACAACCGCCGCCGCGTCGATACGGAGTTGGAGGGCGAGTTGGAGGCGACCTACTGGGAAAGCCTGGATCAGATGCTGGCGCATATGGACATCGTCTCGATCAATTGCCCGCGCACACCGGCGACCTATCACTTGCTGAACGCCCGTCGCCTGGCGCTGCTGAAGCCGACCGCCTACATCGTCAACACGTCGCGGGGCGAGGTCATCGACGAGTCGGCGCTCGCCAAGGCGCTGGAGAACCACAAGATCGGCGGTGCCGGCCTTGACGTCTATGAGAACGAGCCCGCCGTCGACCCGGCCCTGCTGGGGCTGGAGAATTGCGTGCTGCTGCCCCATATGAGCTCCTCCACTCACGAAGCGCGCACCGAGATGGGCGAGAAGGTCATCATCAATATCAAGACATTTGTCGATGGCCATAAGCCGCCGGATCGCGTGCTGGAAAGCATGTTTTAGGCGAGCGACGGCAGCGCCCCGGCGCATTTCGGACGATACGGAGTTTCATCCCCCATGGGTTTCAATTGCGGCATTGTCGGCCTGCCAAACGTCGGCAAGTCGACGCTGTTCAATGCGTTGACCGCCACTCAGGCGGCTGAGGCGGCCAACTACCCCTTCTGCACGATCGAGCCGAACACCGGCCGCGTCGCCGTGCCCGATCCGCGGCTCGACAAGATCGCGGCTATTGGTAAATCGGCCAAGATCGTGCCGACGCAGTTGGAGTTCGTCGATATCGCCGGCCTCGTGCGCGGCGCATCGAAGGGGGAGGGGCTGGGCAACCAGTTCCTCGGCAATATCCGCGAGTGCGATGCCATCGCCCACGTGCTGCGTTGTTTCGAGAACGACGACATCACCCATGTCGAAGGCTCCATCGACCCGCTGCGCGACGCGGAGACCATCGAGACCGAGTTGATGCTGGCCGACCTGGAAAGCCTGGAGCGGCGCTTCGAGCAGGCAACCAAGCGCGCCAAGGGCAACGACCGCGAGGCCCGGGAGCAGTTGGCGGTGATGGAGCCGCTGATCGCCGCCCTCCGCGAAGGCCGGCCGGCCCGCACTGTCGAGTTTCCCAAGGAACAGCGCGGAACAGTGCGCCGGCTGCAACTGTTGACCGACAAGCCGATCATGTACATCTGCAATGTCGAGGAGGAGTCTGCCGCCACCGGCAACGCCTACTCCGCCCGCGTCGAGGAATGGGCCGCAGCGCAGGGCGCGCCAGCCGTCACCATTGCCGCCGCCATTGAGGCGGAAGTGGCAAGCCTGACCTCTGCGGAGGAGCGGGCGGAGTTCCTGGAGAGCCTGGGTCTGGAAGAACCCGGCCTCGCCCGGATCATCCGCTCCGGCTACGAGTTGCTGGGGCTCCTGACCTTCTTCACCTGCGGGCCGAAGGAAGCACGGGCCTGGACCGTGCGCGAGGGCGCGACCGCGCCGGAGGCCGCCGGCGAAATCCACACGGACTTCCAGCGCGGCTTTATCGCGGCGGAGACCATCTCCTTCCCAGACTACATTGCCTGCAATGGCGAGCAGGGCGCGAAGGAGGCCGGCAAGATGCGGCAGGAGGGGCGCGAATACCGCGTCCATGACGGCGACGTGCTGTTGTTCCGCTTCAACGTCTAGGGCTTTTGCGTTGTCGGAGGTGGTCGCTCTGCTGTTCCCCCTGCCGCCTAGCCTCGGGGATCGTCCGCCGGTAGAGTGCGCTTCAACGAAGACACTCCGATCCAAGAGGACGCCCGCTCCATGCCCCAATCCGCGCAGGATGACGCCCGCACCCCCATTCTCGTCGGCTCCGGCCAGATCACCCAGCGGGAGCCGGACCCGGCCAAGGCGCTCTCGCCGCTCGACCTGACGGCGGAGGCCTGCCGCATCGCTGCCAATGACGCCGGCCCTGGCCAGAAACTGCTCGAATCCCTCGACACCATGGCGCTGCTGCGCTCGTTTTCGGACACAAGCTGGCGCTTCACCTCGCCCTTCGGCGGCTCCAAGCACCCGCCGAAATCGCTGGCCGCCCGCCTCGGCGCCGACCAGATCGCGCGCAAGCTCTACACCCATCCAGGCGGGAACATGCCGCAATACCTGGTCAGCCGCTTCAGCGAGATGGTCACGCGCGGCGAGATCGAGGCCGCCATCGTCTGCGGCGGCGAGGCGCTCGGCACCCAAAAGGCCGCCCAGCGCGCCGGCCTGAAGCTCGACTGGAGCGAGGACCCCGGTGGCGAACCAGAGACCTGGGGTGTGGCCACCCGCGGCTGGAGCGATTGCGAGGACCGCCACCGCATGGCCGGCGCCATCTTCGCCTATCCAATGATCGAGAATGCCATCCGCGGCTCCCGCGGCCGCTCCATCCCAGAGCACGCCATGGCCATGGGCCGCCTGTTCGAAGGCTTCGCCAAGGTCGCCGCCGCCAACCCGCTCGCCGACCGGCGCGACGGCTTTACGGCGGAACAGATCGCGACCGTGACGGAGGCCAACCCCTATATCGGCTTCCCCTACCCGAAACTGATGAACGCCAACGCGTTCAACGACCAGGCCGCCGCCGTGATCCTGACCAGCGTCGCCAAGGCCAAAGAGCTGGGCATTCCGCAGGAGAAATGGGTCTATTTGCACGGTTGCGCCGATACCTACGACCACTGGTTTCTGTCCGACCGCATCAATTACTACACCAGCCCCGCCATGCGCATTGCCGCGCGCGAGGCGTTCGAGATGGCGGATTGCTCGGCGCAAGACATGGCCTTCCTGGACCTCTATTCCTGCTTCCCCAGCGCGGTGGAGATCTGCTGCGCCGAGCAGGGCATCGCCGAGGACGACCCCCGCGGCCTGACCGTCACCGGCGGCCTGCCGTATTTCGGCGGGCCCGGCAACAACTACGTCACCCACTCCATCGCCGAGATGATGAACAAGGTCCGCTCGCAGCCGGGCTCTCGCGGCATGGTGACCGCCAACGGCAATTATGTGACCAAGCAGGCGGTCGGCATCTACTCGACCGATGCGCCGGCGAAGCCGTTCGCGCCAAAAGATCCCAAGACCTATCAGGCCGAAATCGACGCCGCCAAAGGCCCGAACGTGGTGGAGCACGCCGACGGTGCGGCCGTGATCGAGACCTACACCGTCATCCACGACCGCAAGGGCCCGAGCTACAGCATCCTGTTCGGCCGCCTGGACGACGGCAGCCGCTTCATCGCCAACACCGCCGACGACCCGGCGCTGCTGTCGGAGATGGAGGCGAATGACTTCCTGGGCGCGAGCGGCAAAGTGGCGAGCAACGACGGCATCAACACCTTCACGCCGGGGTAGCGCGCCATGCTATCACTGGCCGCAATTTTCGATCCACCGCGGTGCTTGCCCGTGGTGGCGGCGCAACGGCCGCGGCCACCGCCGATCACTACAAGGCGCTGGCCGGCTTCGACAAGGACACGTTGAACCAGCGTGAAAGCTGGTCGGTAGAGCCTCATGGAATCCCCCAACAGCCTCAACCTGAGTAGGCCCGCGGGGGCCGTATCGAAGGGCGCCGTGTCTCCACGTGAGGTCCACCCTTCGGATACGTGGCTGCGCCGCTACTCAGGACGAGATGAGAGCAGGAGAGATATCCGTCCTGCCGGCTACGGACGCGCGAAGGTTTCCAGGTCGGCGCGCAGCGGGTCGGCGATGGGGTTCTGGACGGTGTCTTCCAGGACGATTTTGCGCGGATCAACAACACCGCCATAGATGTCGCTGTTGAAATCCTCGCGCCTGGCGATCACCGCACCCTCCAGCGACGCGCCGATGAACAGGCCGGACGTGTTGGAGTAGGTGTAGATGTCGGTGCCGACCGCGGTGCTGGAGGATGCCTCCACGCCGGAGCCGACAGGGCCGGCAGCGGCGCTCACATCGCCGCCCAGCTTCACCTGATCGGCCATGATGGCGCGCAGCGCGTCGTCGGTCATCACCAGCAAGATCGCCTCCGACGACTGGCCGCCCACCTGCAAGCCGAAGCTCAACGAGGCCAGGCTGTAGAATGCCGGGTAGGACCAGGTGTTGTCGGCGCGGCGGGCCAGCAGCACGCCGTTGCCGCCTTCACCGCCGACGAAAAACGCGCCCTTCAGCAGATTGGGAAAGATCAGGATGGCCTTCGCATGCCGCGCCAAGGCGCGGGCGTCCTCCATTTTTGGGTTGTCCGTAAACCGCTCCAAAGTGAATTGGGCCTTCGAAAGCAGTTCACGCTGGGTCGTAAGGTCGGCAGCCTGCGCCGGCAGGGCGGTAACGCCTGCAAACAGAATCGCCGCTACAACACGCTTCATCCAAGCCATGACGTCTGAAATCCTTCTGTCGGTTCGAACATCTGACGGCTGGTACCGCGAGCTATTTGCGTACGGGCGCCATCCGCCGATGTCTCGCTAAAGAGCGATATAGGTGGGGAGCCGGTCGGGTCGCTGCAACAGGGCGCGCCCACCCGCCGGCGTCATGCATAAGCCTTTCGGCTATAGTGTGGCATCTTGGCTTGCAGGGCTTGGTGGAAGGCCGATAGATAGGGCATCGAAAAACCGAAACTTTGATCCAGCGGGCCCCGCCGCTGCGCCATATTTGTCAGGATCAGTGTGTTGCCTCGCCGCCAGCCGCAAATTCGCGTCCGTTCCCACACGCTGGTGGCGATCCGGTGGGTAGGGGTCACCGGCCAGGGCGTGACACTGCTGATCGTATACTACGGCCTGGGCTTTACCTTCCCCATTGTGCCGTCGATTGCGGCAGTAACGGCGTCGGCGGCGCTGAACGTTTTTGTGTTGCTGCGCCATTGGGCAAGGCCGCATATTGGCGACAGAGACGCGGCGCTGTACCTGGGCTTCGACATCGTTCAACTGGGCGTGCTGTTGTATCTGACCGGCGGCATTCTCAATCCCTTTCTGGTTCTGATCCTGGCGCCGATCGTGGTTTCGGCGACGGCGTTGTCGTCGGCGAGCACGGTGATCCTGGCGCTGCTGGCGATAGCGACGGTCACTTTCCTCGCCTTCAGCCGGCTGCCGCTGCCGACGCCGCAGCCGTTGGCCGAGCCGGACGCGGTGTTCGTATTCGCATTATGGATTGCGATTATCTTAGCCATCGGCTTCACGGCCGGATACGTCTACCGGGTCGCGCGCGAGCAGCGGCGCATGCAGGACGCGTTGGCGGAGGCGCAGGCAGCCTTGGCGCGCGAGCATCAGGTCTCCGCCGTCGGCGCGATTGCGGCGGCAGCGGCGCACGAGTTAGGTACGCCATTGGCGACGATTTCCGTCGTGGCCAAGGAATTGGTGCGTGACTTGCCGGCTGACAGCGAATGGGCGGAGGATGCAGCGCTATTGCTATCTCAGGCCGAACGCTGCCGCGATATCCTGGCGGAGTTGTCGGCCAGGCCGCGCGGCGACACCGGCGAAAGCTTCTATAAAGGCCCGATCAGTACTCTGGTCGAGGCGGTGAGTGAAAGCCGCGGGCGCACCGGCGCGCCGGTGCGCATCGTCCGCGAGCCGGACCCGGATGCGCCCGGCGCCGAGCCGCGGGTGGTGCGCCGCCCGGAAATCGTCCACGGGATCGGTAATTTTATCTCGAACGCCCGCCAATTCGCGCGTACTGAGGTTTTGGTAACGATATACTGGAATCAAGAAACGTGCCGGATCACGGTTCAGGACGACGGCCCTGGCTTTGCGCCGAGTATTTTGAGTCGATTGGGTGAACCTTATGTTTCTTCTCGACGCGAATCGGACGAACATATGGGATTAGGTGTATTTATCGCGCAGACATTGCTTGAACGCACCGGCGCACGCGTAGAATTCGATAACCGTGCCGATGGCGGCGCGGAGGTGGTGGTGACCTGGGCGCGCCATCGATTGGAACAGGAGGACCAACCATGAACGATATCTCCCCGGCGGTCGCCGAACTCGCCGAGCGCTCGCTGTTGATCGTCGACGACGATCCACCGTTTCTGCGCCGGTTGGCCCGTGCCATGGAACGGCGCGGCTTTGAGGTGCAGGTCGCGGAAAGCGCCGCTGCCGGCGCCGCTGCGGCGCGCAGCAAGCCGGCCTATGCGGTCGTCGATCTGCGGCTCGGCGATGGCAGCGGTCTGGATGTGGTCACGACTTTGCGTGAGCACCGCCCGGATATCCGCGCCATCATCCTGACCGGCTATGGCAATATCGCGACGGCGGTTGCCGCAGTGAAGGCCGGCGCGCTCGACTATATGCCGAAGCCTGCCGATGCCGACGCGATCGAGGCCGCATTGCTGCAAACCGGCGAGGGTCCGCCGCCGCCGCCGGAAAATCCGATGTCCGCCGACCGGGTGCGGTGGGAGCATATCCAGCGCGTCTATGAGCAGTGCGAGCGCAATGTCTCGGAAACCGCACGGCGCCTGCGCATGCACCGCCGCACCTTGCAGCGCATTCTGGCCAAGCACGCGCCGCGCGAATAGCGGCGGTTGCGGCGCTGCGGATAGGGTTCCTCAATGGTGCTGGGCCTGTTCCACCGGAAGAATGACCCGGACGCGCCTCGGGTCCCTGACGATACCGTCGTCTATGCCGTTGGCGACGTCCACGGCTGCTTCAACCTGTTGCTGCGGCTGCAGGCGGAGATTACGGAGGACGCGGCGAAGCGAAAGGCTGCTCGCCGCGTCGTTGTCTATCTCGGCGATTACATCGACCGCGGGCCGGCATCGCGTGGTGTGATCGAGCATTTCATCAAACGGCCGCTCGCCGGTTTTGAAAGCCTGCACCTGATGGGCAACCATGACCGCTGGCTGCTGGATTTTCTCGACGACCCAGGTCAGGGGCAGGCGTGGCTGATGAATGGCGGGCGGGCAACGCTCGCCAGCTATGGGGTGAATGATGTTTCAACCGGCAGCCAACGCGATCAGATGCAGGGTTTGCAGCAAGGCCTGCTGAAGGCGCTGCCGCCAAGCCATCGTGCGTTCTTTGAGGGTCTGAAGCTGACCCACACCGAAGGCGATTATCTGTTCGTCCATGCAGGCGTCCGGCCCAAGGTGGCGCTGGATGCGCAGGATCCGGCGGACCTGCTCTGGATCCGCGAGGAATTCCTCTATTCCGATGCGGACTTCGGCAAGATCGTCGTGCACGGCCACACGCCGGGCCACACGCCGGAGGAGCACGCCAACCGCATTGCAATCGATACCGGCGCCTTCATGACCGGGCGTCTGACCGCCGTGGCGCTTGAGGGCTCACGCCGCCGGTTCCTCTATGCTCAGGAGAGCCTGGGTTAGCCACCGCGTGTGGCGCGCTTAGGGCAGCAGTCCATCGTATGGGCATTGCACCAAAGCCCAATCCCCGTAGAATGTTGCGCACGCCGCACCGACTGCCGAGGAGCCCAAAGCCATGAAGCTCATGTGGTTTCACCTGATGCCGTATACGGAATTGCCGGACGATTTCCGCGACAATCATCCCTCCGTCTGGGTCGACATTCACTCCAGCCTGTTCGATCCGAAGCGCGCGCATCACATGTACAACGACTTCATGGATGAGTTGGAGTTCGCCGCCGACTGGGGCTTCGACGCTATCTGTGTGAACGAGCACCACTCCAACGGCTATGGCCTGATGCCGAGCCCGAACCTGATCGCCTCGGCGCTGGCCCGCCGCACGACGGATACGGCGCTTTGCGTCATGGGCAACTCCATCGCGCTCTACAACCCGCCGACGCGGGTGGCGGAGGAGTTTGCGATGCTGGATTGCATCAGCGGTGGCCGCCTGATCGCCGGCTTCCCGGTCGGCTCGCCGATGGATACCTGCTTCGCGTTTGGCCAGAACCCCAGCATGCTGCGCCAGCGCTATATGGAGGCGCATGATCTGATCGTGAAGGCGTGGACGGAGCCGGACACCTTCGCCTTCAACGGCCGCTTTAACCAGCAGCGCTATGTGAATGTCTGGCCCAGGCCGATTCAGCAGCCGCACCCGCCGATCTGGGTGCCGGGGGGAGGCTCGGTCGAGACGTGGCAATGGTGTGCGGAGATGGACTATGTCTACTGCTACCTCTCCTATTACGGCTACAAGGCCGGCATGCAGACGATGATGGGCTTTTGGGAGGAGATGAAGCGCATCGGCAAGGATCGGAACCCATATCGCGCCGGCTTCCTGCAATTCGTCGGCGTCGCGGAGACGGAGAAGGAGGCCTACGACCTCTATCGGGAGCCTGCCGAGTATTTCTACGGCCGCTGCCTGCACGTCGATCCGCGCTTTGCAACCCCGCCGGGCTATACGACCGAGGCGACGCAACGCGCCGGCATTGAGGGACAAATCGGCCGGGTGGCGCGCGAGCAAAAGACCAATATCGCCGTCTCGAAAAGCGCCCGCGAGTACGA
This sequence comes from uncultured Alphaproteobacteria bacterium, assembly GCA_963974445.1. Classification (GTDB taxonomy): domain Bacteria; phylum Pseudomonadota; class Alphaproteobacteria; order Bin95; family Bin95; genus JACKII01. The sequence goes on along the minus strand of CAXBDI010000013.1, from coordinate 11,932 downwards.
CGCCATCCTCGACAACGGCTATGTCATCACCGGCACCCCGGATCAGGTGGCGGAGCGCCTGCGCGCCATCGCCAAGGAAATGAACGTCGGCCATCTGATGATGTTGCTGCAGTTCGGCAACATGTCGAAGCAACTGACCCAGTACAACACCCGCCTGTTCGCCGAAAAGGTCATGCCACAACTGCGCGACCTGTTCGACGACGAGTGGGAGGACCATTGGTGGCCAAACCCGATGGCCGATGAAGACCGCGCCAAGGTCAGTGCACCGCGGATGCAGGCGGCAGAATAATGGATCATACGGAAGAAACGATCTCCGCCTTCGGGTTGGACGCCCGCGTCTGGCGCAAGGGGGAGGGGCGGAAAATCGGCTATTTCGCGGGCTTTGCCGGCCTGCCGAAGTGGGGCCCGATGCTGGACGCGCTGGCGGCGACCAACGAGGTCGTGGCGATCTCTCTGCCCGGCTTCCCCGGCGGCGGCCGCGGGCATCTGCAGTTGGACTCGCTGTTCGAGTGGTCGCTGGCTGCGCACGATCTGTTCTGCGCCGCCGGTTGCCGCGGCGAGACGCTGATGGGTGCGTCGGTCGGTGGCGCTCTGGCTGCGGAGGTCGCGGCGGTCTGGCCCGATAGCGTCGGCAAGCTGGTGCTGCTCGCGCCCTTCGGCCTCTACGACGATGACAACCCGCCGACCGACCCCTGGGCGCAGCGGGGCGACAAGGTCGATGCGCTGATGTGTGAGACCGAGGGCCTCTATAACGAGTTGATCAAGCGCCCCGGCAACGCCGACTCGGTGGAATGGCCGATCGAGATGACCCGGGCGCGGGAGGCGTCGGCGCGCTACCTCTGGCCAAACAGTGCCACGCACCTGGAAAAGCGCCTGTCCCGCATCAAGTGCGATACGCTGGTGCTATGGGGCAAGCAGGACAAGGTGCAGCCGCCGGAATACTCGGAAACCTTGCGCGAAGGCATCTCCGGCATGGTGACGACCCAGATCATCGGTAAAGCCGGACATATGGCGGAGTTGGACCAGCCGGATGCGGTCGCGGCGGCTGTCAGCCAGTTTCTGGAGGGATGAGGCGCTGATGGAGAGCCTTCTCTTCTTGGCGTCATTGCGAGGAGCCGCAGGCGACGAAGCAACCCACCGGCAGGTCACCAGGATTCGCCGCGGGTGGGTTGCCGCGGCGCTGCGCGCCTCGCAATGACGGCGATGGGGTGTGGCATATCACAATGACGGCGAGGGGAATTGATCCATGACATCCTTCGAAATCCGCCCCATCGCCGACAGCTTCGCCCGCGAAGTGGTCGGCCTCGACTGCGCCGCGCCGCTGGACGACAGCGACCGGCAGGCGTTGCGGGAGGCGTGGTCACACCACGGCGTGCTGGTGTTCCGCCGGCAATTGCTGGACGAGGATGCGCTGGTCGCCTTCTCCGAAGCGTTCGGCGAGCCGGATCGGATCGTGCGCGCCGATTGGGCCTCGAAACAGCGCTCGGAAATCATTTACATCTCCAACCTGCTGGACCGCAACGGCACCGCCATCGGCGGCCTCGGCGCCGGCGAGATCACCTGGCATTCGGACCAGTCCTACCAGGCGAGTCCCGCCACCGGGTCCTTCCTCTATGCGGTCGAAGTGCCGACCGGCCATGGTGCGACCGAGTTTGCCAACCTGCGGCTCGCCTACGCCACGCTGCCGCCAATGCTGAAATCGCAGGCCGACCGGGCCTGGGGCGTCTTCAGCTACGCCCACCGCACCGCTGCCTATGACGAAAGCCGCGACGCGTCGGCAGCGGCGCGGGCCAAGTCGCCGGACGTGCTGCACCCGTTGGTGCATCGCCACCCGACCGAAGGCTGGGGCGCGCTCTACCTCGATCCCGGCACCATGCCGGGTATCGAAGGCCTGAGCGAGGCGGAGGGTCGGGCGTTGATCGCCGAATTGACCGAACACGCCACCCAAGCGCCATTCGTCTACCGCCACGAATGGCGCATGGGCGATCTGGTGATGTGGGACAATGGCTTCCTGCTGCACCGCCGCGGGCACCTGGACCCCGCCAGACCGCGTCTCTTGAAACGCACCACCGTTAAGCTATCTCCAGACTTACACATCGTGCCGCAAACCCGTATGCCGGAGGCTGCAATTCCATGAGCGATAAAGTCATCAAGTCCGACGCCGAATGGCGCAAGATCCTGCCGCCCGATGTCTACGCCGTCACCCGCGAGCACGGCACCGAGCGGGCCTGGAGCGGTGTCTATAACGACGAGAAGCGTCCGGGCATCTATGCCTGCGTCTGCTGCGGCCAGGAGTTGTTCGACTCCAATACAAAGTACGAGAGCGGCTCCGGCTGGCCGTCCTACTGGCAACCGATCAGCCCGGACCGCGTCGTCGAGCACACCGATACGTCGTTCGGCATGGTGCGGATCGAGGTGCGATGCTCCAAATGCGACTCCCACCTAGGCCACAAATTCCCGGACGGGCCGAAGCCGACCGGCGACCGCTATTGCCTCAATTCCCTGTCTTTGGATCTGAAGCCGGAGGAGTAGGCCGCGGCGGCGTTCCTACCCTCCTTCCAACCGGCGTCATTGCGAGGCGGAGCCGAAGCAATCCACCGGTGAAACATCGTTACAACACAGGGAGATTGCCGCGCCGTCTCCGACGGCTCGCAATGACGCCGAGAAAGGTGGATATTGTGGTCCTTACCGCCCCTCCACCACCAGCTTGATCAACTCGCCGCGCCGTGGTTGCTCGCCGGGGCCGTAGCCGTTGAGGACGCGCAGATGGTCTGCAGCCAGCCGTTCGAGTGGCGTGCGGCGGGCCAGGCTCTCGAACGTATCGCCACTGCGCACCCGATAGATATCGATCCGGTATGGCTTCAACTGTGCCGCCTCGCGCCGACTGAGCGAACGCAGGCTGTAGGTGGTTTCGCGGAAATCGCGCTCGAACCGTTGCATTGACTGGCTCGGCGCCACGAACTGGAAGCGGTAGATGCGGCCATCGTCCCAGCGCACCGCCACCAGGCGCAAATCTACCTGAGCGTTGCCGGAGCGGCCGCGCGTCCAACCTGTCGCCGCGGGCCGGTTGCCGATGCGGATCGATTCCACGTCCTGCAAATTCGCCTTCGCCGCCCAACGCTGGGTCAGGTAACGGCGCATGTCGCCGTCCCAGCCGCGCGGGTCGTTGCTGAAGATGATTAGCGAGCCATCCGGTCCGTCACCGACGACCTTGTCCGGCATGTTCAGCAGGAAGAAGCCTTCGGGCACTTCGAACTGGAAACGCAATTTCGGATGGGCGAATGTGCGGCCGCGGCGGAAGCCCTGCTCCGGGCTGTCGCCATAGACCATGCCGTCGAGCTTTTGCAGGAACAACTCACGGTCCCGGCCTGCCCCAGGCGGCGGCGGGCGTTTGATTTGGGCGGTTGCCTTAACCACACGTTCTTGGCTCGGCGGGTGGGTGTCGAGGTAGCTATAGCCCTTCGGCGTTTCGTTTTTCAGCCGCGCCAGCAACTCCTTGGATGTTTCCAGCTTGGCCAAAAACTCAGCGGAGGCTGCGGTGTCATACCCGGTGCGGCTCATATACCTTATGCCGAGCGAATCCGACTCCAGCTCCTGATCGCGTCCGTAGCTGGCCAGATAGCCTTGCGCCGCGACCCCGCCCAACTGGCCCACCGCCTGCGCGGCCTGGCCGCCGCCGGCGACACCGGCCAACACGCTCAGCAACGTCAGGCCTATCTGAGCGCCGACCGCCTGGCTTTGCCGGTTGGCGTAGTGACGGCCGGTGACGTGGCCCATCTCGTGACCGATAACACTCGCCAATTGCGCTTCGTCATCCGCCAAGGCCAGCAGACCGCGGGAGATATAGACATAGCCGCCCGGTACCGCAAAGGCGTTGATGATGTCGCTGTCGATGACCGTGAAGGTCCATTTTTCGTTGGGCAGTTCGGACGCTTTGGCCAGCAGGTTGCCTATGCTGCGCACATAGGCCTGGATTTCGGCATCCTTATATTCGCCACCGAATTGCTGCAGGATTTTCGGATGCTCTTTCGCACCGATTTGCCGTTCTTCTTCCTGGCTGACGAAAGTCAGATTGCTTTCGCCGGTGGCCGGATTGGTCGAGCAGCCGCTCAACCCCGGCAGAGCCAACAACGCCAGCACGGCTGCGGTGTAGCGCAGGCGCTGGGACCAGGGCCGGTGAGAGTGTGTCATTGCTGCGTCTCCAATACTTCTATCGCATTTTGGTGCAGCGCGCGGATCGACGGCCCGCCGCGCTGGAAAACTCGCCCTCTGATGCGGATCGTCTGGCCTTCCAACGCCCGAAGTCCCCGCAAGCCGCCCTTGAATGCCGACCGGTCGCTGCGTTGTACGATCACGGTAAAGTCGGTGCGCCAGTCCGGGCCGAAATTCAGGAACAGGCTATGACGGCTCTCGCCAATTGCCAGAACGCGACCTTCCACGAGCCGGAAACCCGGCTGGATACGGTCGGGATCGTCGGCGCGCAGGATGGCATTTTCGGAGGCCGCCCACAGGCCGCGGCGGTCGGCGCGTGCCTCCGCCTCCACCGCCAGCATCGCCTCGCGTAGGGCAGGCCCGGTTTCGGGACCGATCATCACCACGGCCAGACCCCGGGCCAGTAACTCTTCCTGCACCCATAGGGCCTGCGCTTGACCAGCGGAGAGGAGCAGGAGTTGAACGGGCAGGCGGCCATGGCGGTCCGGCGTTGCAGAAACGGATAGAGGTTGAACCTGATGGCCTGTCAAAAGTTCCGCCAACGCAGCCTCCGGATCGGTCGCGCCGGCTTGACGGGATGGAAAGTAAAGGCCGCCCAGGCTCAACTGTCCGCCGTCGGCGGTGATGATGGCCTCGGTGCCATGGGTCTCGACGGCCTGCACTACGTCACTCGGTTGCAGGCCCGCCAGCGCTGGCGGGACCCTCGCCACAGAGGGGCTGCCGTCCGCTATCCAGGCCAAGATGGCGAGGGCCGGCACCAAGCGCCGCATTGCAACAATGGATGTCGATTGCATGGGGTGACTATACGGCGGTAATAATGCAGATTCTAGCTCCAACCTCTTGATCGCCCGCTTCCGCCCGTTGCGTCTGGACCCATTGTATTGAGCCCCGATCTTGCCCAACCCAGTACCCACAGGCGCGAGCTATATCCGCCGATAGAGTCTTACGCCGAAGGTTGGCTGGATGTTGGCGATGGCCACAGTCTGTATTGGAGCGAGTGCGGCAACCCGGACGGGGTGCCGGTCGCCTTCCTGCACGGCGGGCCGGGCGCCGGCTGCGTTGCCGCTTACCGCCGGTTTTTCAATCCGAAAACCTGGCGAATCATTTTGCTGGACCAGCGCGGCGCCGGCCGGTCGCGCCCGTCGGGATGTGTCGAGGCCAATACGACGCAACACCTGGTCGCCGATCTGGAGCGGCTGCGGATCGACCGCGGCGTCGACCGCTGGCTGCTGTTCGGCGGCTCCTGGGGCAGCACCCTGGCGCTCGCCTATGGTCAGGCACATCCGGGCGCGTGCCTGGGCTTTGTCCTGCGCGGCGTCTTCGCCGGGACCAATGCCGAAATCGATTGGTTCATGAACGGCATGGGCCAGTTCTTTCCGGAGGCTGCCGACGCCTTCCGCCGGCCGATCCCACCGCCGGAACGGGCGGACCTGCTCGCGGCCTATTGCCGGCGATTGATGGACCCGGACCCTGTCGTCCATGTGCCGGTGGCGCGAAGCTGGGCGACGTATGAGAGCAACTGCGCTGCGCTGCGTGCGCGTGGCAACGACGCGCGGCTCGGCTCCGACCGGTTTGCGGTTTCGGTCGCGCGGCTGGAAGCGCACTACTTTCGGCATAGCTGCTTCCTGGAGCCGAACCAGCTGTTAACCAATATCCCGCAGATTGCGCACTTGCCGTGCCATGTGGTGCAAGGCCGGTATGACGTGATCTGTCCACCGGTGACGGCCCAGCGCTTGGTTATGGCGTGGCCTGGTGCTACACTGGAAGTGATTGAGGATGCTGGGCATTCCGCCCTGGAGCCCGGTATCCGCGCCGGCCTCGTTCGGGCCACCGAACGATTCGGGCAAGCCTTTATGTCGGAGTGGCAACCATGGTCTTGAAAGTCCGTCCCGGTCTGCCGGCTGCGCTGGCATTGCTCGCGGCTGCCGCCACGCCACAGCCGGCTCAGGCGGAAGGCGCCTATATCGGCGCGAACATGGGGATCGCCAACGTGGTCAAGGGCGAGCGCAGCAGCGCGTTCGGCCTGGAATACCGGGGCGCGCCGCTGATCTGGACGCTGCGCCCGATCGTCGGCGGCTTTGCCACGCATCGGGGTGCGGCCTATGGCTATGCCGGCTTCGGCGTGGATGTGCGCCTGACGTCCAACCTGTTGATTCGCGGCAACACCGCCATCGGCGCTTACGCCGAGGGCAACGACATTGACCTCGGCCATGTGGTCGAGTTTCGGTCCGGCGTCGAGTTGGTCGTCGAACTGCCGAACAAGGCGCAACTGGGCTTCAGCTTCCATCACCTATCGAATGCCGGTCTCGGCGATGACAATCCCGGCACAGAGATCGTGGCGATCAACTATTCGATTCCGCTGGACACCCTGTTCACCGGCCAATAACCCGCTGGAAGAAGTCCCGATAACCTGCCAGCACGACCGGCTCGCTGTAACGGGCCTGAAACGCGGCATGACCGGCGTCTGCCAGTGCTGCGGCCTGCTGCGGCGCGTCGATCAGCGATTGCACGGCGGCGGCGAGAGCCTGCGGTGACTCTTTCGGCACCAACAGACCATCCTCGCCGTCGGTGATCGTACCCGCGGGACCGATCACGTCGGTCGAGACGACTGGCTTATGATGCGCCCATGCCTCGGCAATCACATGGCCGAACGATTCGAAGCGGGAAGAACTGACGCAGATATCGGCGGCTTGCAACAGCGGGCCGACATCCTGACGCCATCCCAGCCACCGCACGCGGTTGGCAATGTCTAGCGTTTTAGCCAATTCTCGCAGTTTCGTAGCCTCCGCGCCCTCGCCGGCAATCCAGAGATATGCGTTTGGCAGCCGAGCCAGCGCGTGCAGCAGAACGTCATAGCCCTTGACCGGATGCAGCCGCCCCAGCGCCAGCAGCAGCGGCGCGTCTTCGGGCGTATCGTGGTTGGATCGCGGCTCCGGCGCGTGACCTCCGGCGGCGGCAACGAAATTGGGGATCAGGTGAACTCTGTCGGCAGGCCAGCCCGCCTCGACAGCAAAGGCGCAAATGCCGGGCGTGATGCCGATCAGATGCCGGCAATTGCGGAAGTATTTCAGGTTGTAATAGCCGTCGAGACGCCCGACCAACACGCCCGGAAGTGGCGGCGCCATGCGGCTGCCGCGGCGCATCCAGGAGAGGGTGATATCAGGACGCCAGGTTTGGGCGAGCGCTCGCAAGCGCCACGGCGTAACAAGATCCAGTGCACCGCCGAACGCGTGTTCCGAGACCTGCAGGCCGGCCGCTCGAAGCCGGGCCGCACGAGCCGGGTCTTGGCGGATCGCCAGGAGTTGCTCAAGGCCCGGATTGCGCAGCGCAATCGCCAGACGCTCGAAAAATCCTTCAGCCCCGCCGATCGGACCGCCGGCGATGACCTGCATCAGGCGCATATGGCGATTATCCGGCGATGCGGTTGAAGAAGGTCAGGTACTCCTCGACAATCTGCGCCTTGGAGTGGTTGCGCTCGTACGTTTTCAGCCCTTGCGCGGCGAGTTCCGAGGCGAGCGTCGGGTTGGCGATCAACTCACCGATGGTGTCGGCCAGCGCTTCGCTGTCGTCGATGGGCACCAGCCTGCCGTTCTGGCCATCCTCGATCAGGCCTGCGGGGCCAAAGGCGGGGGCGGCGACGATGGGCTTGGCCGCCGACATGGCTTCGAGCACGGCATTTCCCAGCGGCTCGTTGCGCGCCGACGATACGAAGATATCGCAGGCGTTCAACAACGCGCCAATATCGTCGCGCCAGCCGAGCCATCGGACGCGGTCGTCGACTTTTAGCGCCGCCGCATGGCTTTTCAGCGCCGCTGCGTCATCGCCGTCGCCGGCGATCCAAAGGTAGGCGCCGGGCAATCGAACGAGGCTTTCCAGCAGAATGTCGAACGCCTTATGGCTGTGGAACCGTCCGGCAGCGAACAGCAGCGGCGCGTCGTTTGGGGTTGAATGGGCGTCTCTCGGCTCGGCTCGGCCGAGATCGACGGAGACGAAGTTCGAAATCAGGTGAACCCGGTCGCCTGACCAGCCGTTCGACAGGATATAGTCTCTGATCCCCGGCGCGTTGACGACCAGGTGTTGGCAATGCTTGTAATGCTTCATCTTTTCGTAGCCACCGAGCCTGCCGACCAGGACGCCGGGTTTTCTCGGCGCCAGGCCGACGGCTCCGGACTGCCAGGCGAGCGTGACGTCGGGTCGGAACTGCGCCGCCACATCGCGCAAGGCCCGGCGGGTCGAGAAATTGAAGCGGCCGTTCATCCGCCCGCCGAACCGGTGCTGGCTCAGCGGTATGTCGGTCGCACTCAGGCTATCTATGCATTTCATGCCGCTGTGAATCGCCAATCGCTGCTCTACGCCGGCATCGGCCAGAGCCGGGACGAGACGCTCGAAAAATCCCTGTGCGCCGCCGACATAACCAGCGGCAATTATCTGCATCAGACGCATAGGATCTCCCCCACACGCTGGCCTTTCGCCGCAACGGCCCTATATTCCAGACAACACGCCTGAAGGAGGCATTGATGGCTACATGGATCTGGGCACAAGACCGCGGCATTCTTCGCGTCGGCGGTGCGGAGGCAGAGGCATTCTTGCAAGGCTTGGTTTCCAACGATGTTGCGAAGGCGGGCTCGAATAAAGCGGTCTATGCCGCTCTCCTAACCCCTCAAGGCAAGTTTCTCCACGATTTCTTTGTCATCCGTCACGGCGACGGCTTCCTGCTGGACTGTGAGGCGGAGCGCCGGGCCGATTTGTTGCAGCGCCTGAAACGCTATCGGCTGCGCGCCAAGATCGATTTGGTGGATGAAACCGACGAATGGCGCGTGGCGTTGGCCTGGGGCGAAGGGTGCGAGGCCGCGACGGCGGATTCGGGCGCAGGCGCCATCGCTTACACCGACCCGCGGCTGTCGGCGCTGGGCAAGCGGGTACTGATGCCGGCTGGTGAGGCGTCGGGCGTTCAGGGGGCGGATGAAGGCAGTTATGCGGATTATCACCGGCTACGCCTGTCGCTGGGCGTGCCGGCTGGACCGGACGAATTGCAGGTAGAGCGCTCGTTCCTGATGGAAAGCGGCTTCGACGAGCTGGCCGGGATCGACTGGCAAAAGGGCTGCTATGTCGGGCAGGAGGTGACGGCGCGAACCAAGTATCGCGGCCTGGTCCGCCGGCGTTTGACGCCGGTATCGCTCTCCGGCGGCGAGCCCGCTGCGGACGGCAGGATCAGCCAAGGTGGCCGCGACGTTGGCGAACTTCGGGCCCATCGCGACGGCGTCGGCCTGGCGATGCTGAAGCTGGATGCGCTGGAGGCGGAAGCGCCGCTGCTGTGCGGCGACGCGACGCTGACCGCGACCCGCCCGGGTTGGTGGCGAATCGCGCCGGCGACTGGGAGCTCAGCCGGCAGCGCGGCGGCGGAATAGACCGGACGATGGCTCTCACCGATTTATGGTACATGGCGCTGCCCGCTACGGAGTTGGCGCGGGGCAAGCTTTTGCATAAGCGCCTGGCGGGACAGCCGATTGTCTTTGGCCGCGACGCGGCGACAGACGCCGTCTTTGCCCTGCGCGACCTGTGCCCGCACCGGGGCGTGCCGCTGTCGAAAGGCCGCATGGTAGAGGGCGCCGTCGAGTGCCCGTACCACGGCTGGCGGTTCGCGAGCGACGGCCGGTGTGTCGCCATCCCCAGCCTGGTGCCGGAGCAGGATTTCGAGACGACCCGCATCCGCACCCGCGCCTATCCGGTGCGGGAGCAGCACGGCCTGATCTGGGTCTATCTGGGTGAGCGGCCCGACGCAAAACCATCGGCGAACGCCGCGGCGCCGGAGCCGCCGGCTCTGCCGGCCCTGCCGAAAGATGCCCGGCCGCGGCATGTGGAGAGCATGCTCTTCCCCTGCGATATCGATCACGCCGTCATCGGCCTGATGGACCCGGCGCATGGGCCGTTCGTGCATCGGGCGTGGTGGTGGCGGTCGGAAAAGTCGATCCATCCGAAGCAAAAAGCTTTTGCACCGTCACCGCTCGGCTTCACGATGGCGCGCCATAAGCCGTCATCGAACTCCGCGGCGTATAAGATTTTGCGCGGCGAAGTCTCGACGGAAATCGCCTTCCGCTTGCCGGGGGTGCGGATCGAGCATGTGCAGATGGACCGGTCCGGCAAGCCGGCTCAACACTATGTCGGTGTCACAGCGGTGACCCCGGTCGACGAGCAGCAGACGATGGTGCACCACGCCATCTACTGGACCTGGCCGTGGTTGAACCTGATGAAGCCGCTGCTGCCATATTTTGCGCGCACTTTCCTGGGCCAGGACCGCAACATCGTCGCGATGCAGGCGGAAGGGTTGAAATATCAACCCGACCTGATGCTGATCAACGACGCCGATGTGCAGGCGAAATGGTATTATCGGCTGAAACGGGAATGGCAGCAGGCCAGGGCCGAAGGCCGCGCATTCGAAAACCCGGTCGACGCGCGGGTCCTGCGGTGGCAAAGCTAGGCCGCAACCTGATCCGCGATTGCTTGAGAGGGAACCCGACGATGTCCATCAATCTCGACCTCATGATGGAGGTCGCCGGGCGAGAGCGGCTGGAACTGCCGGTCGACCTGTTTTATTTCGTGCGGCATGGAGAGACCGCGGGCAATGCCGGCGGCATTGTGCAGTTCCCCACCGCGCCGCTGAATGCCGCCGGCATGGCGCAGGCGTGGCGGGCGGGGCAGTTGATGCGGCATGAGCCGGTCGACCGCACGGTCGCCAGCGTGTTCATGCGGGCCTACCAAACCGGCCAGGCGGTGGCGCGGGCGACGCACACGCACCTCTCCGTCAACCTCAATATTGTCGAGCGCCGTTTCGGTGCCGGCATGGGCAATCCGAACCACGATCTGGATTGGGCCAAGCACATTCCCGGCGGCGAGAGCATGCAGGCGTTCATCGACCGCACCCGGCTGGGCTTGCAGGAAATCTGCGACAAGGGCGGTGTACCGGCGGTCGTCGCCCATGGCGGCAACCTGCGGGTGATCGCGGCGGGGCTCGACACGGATTTGCCGGAAGGCGCGGTTGCCAATGCCACACCGCTGAAGTTCGAGCGGTCCGGCGGGCGCTGGACCCTGAGTTTCGTCGGGGTCTGAATTCCTCTTCTCCAAAAAAATGGGTGGGGCCGGTTAAGGCCCCACCCAAGTTTCAACAGGGAGGGAGAAGAAGCCGCCGATTGCAGTCATTGAAAACCAAACCCCCTCAACCGGCGACGTCCGAACACAATAGGCGTAAGCCACCCGGCGCACTGTGAGCTACCTCACACCTGGCGAGGAATTCGGCGGCGTCTTTAGGCGACGGGCAGCAACGTGGCGGCGACGCGGCGGCCCTCGGCCATCAGCACGTTGAAGGTACGGCAGGCAGCACCCGTGTTCATACTCTCGGCCACCAACCCCTGCGCCCGCAACTCCTGCTTCAGAGCGCGGGAGGGGAAATGCTGCATCTCGCCGGTGCCGATCAGCAGCGTGACGGGCTCGGCGGCGGTGGGGTCGAACAGCGATGCAAAATCCGCAGCCGTGACCGCGGACCAATCGGTGACCGCCCAGGCTTCCGTTACGGTCGGGCGGATGATGACGGCGTGCTCGAACCGCTCGCCGCTGATGCGGAAGCCGCCGCCGCCATAGCTCTCAACCACTTGCCGGCCGGCGGGAATGATGGGCGAAACGTCTGTCATCCGATGCCTTTCAACGGGGACGCCAGATAAGGCGG
>CAXBDI010000012.1:0-48971 GCA_963974445.1 uncultured Alphaproteobacteria bacterium | reverse complement strand
GGGGCGCTATTTGGAGCGGGAGAAGGGGTTCGAACCCTCGACCCTCACGTTGGCAACGTGATGCTCTACCACTGAGCTACTCCCGCAACCCTGCACCGTTTCCGGTTCAGGAGCGGCGGATAATATGCATCGCGCGCCACTTGGCAAGAGGCTTGTTGGCGCGCACAGCAGATTTTATCGGCTGCAATCGCCGCAACGGTTGGCAATTTGGCCTCACCTCGCCTATCGTTCCCGCTCGATCCCGCAATTTGGAGCGCCAGCGCATGAAACCGCTTGAGTTTGGATGGTTCCTGCCGACCAGCGGCGACACCCAGGCTTATGGGGTGCCGGAGGAAACCATCGGCACCACGCCCGAGCATCTGCGCAAGGTCGTCCGTGCGGCCGAGGACGCCGGCTTCAGCTACATGCTGATCCCGGTCGCGCGCTATTGTTGGGAGGCCTATATCTCCGGTGCGTTCATGGCGGCCGAATCGACGCGCATCGCCCCGCTGATCGCCGCCCGGCCCGGCTACATCAATCCGGTGCTGCTGGCGAAGATGATTTCCACGTTCGACCAGATGTCTGGCGGGCGCATCTGCGTCAATCTGATCGCCGGCCAGGCGGAAATGGAAATTCAGGCGGAAGGCATCACCTACGCCAAGGAAGACCGCTACGCCCTCATGGACGAGGAAGTCACGATCATGAAGGCGCTGTGGACGGCGGAGGAACCTCTGACCTTCGAAGGCCGCTTCCACCAGTTGAAAGGGGCGGAAGTCCATCCGAAGCCGATGCAACGGCCCTATCCGAAATTCTATCTGGGCGGCGGCTCGGAGGAGGCGTGGAACCTGTCGGCCAAGCATTCCGACATCCACCTGTTCTGGGGCGACCTGCCGGAGGTCATCGGCGCCAACATCGCCAATATTCGCGACCGCGCCGCCAAACATGGCCGACGGGACGAGATCGGCTTCGGCATGCGCCTGCAAATCATCTGCCGCGAGACCGAGGCGGAGGCCATGGAGGCCGCTGACAAGCTGATCCGCAACATCCCGGAGGCCGCGCGCGAGGACCTGAAACGTTTCACCTCTAACTCAAAGGCTAACCAGCGGGTGCAGCAGTTGGCGGCAGAAAAAGGCATGTGGATTGCCCCGCATCTCTGGAGCGGCCTAACCCGCTTTCGCCCTGGCGCCGGCATCGCCGTCGTCGGCAACCCGGAACAGTGCGCGGCGACGCTGCAACAGTTCATCGACGCCGGCTGCCATTCCTTCTGCCTGTCCGGCTATCTGCATCACGAGGAGGCGGCGCGGTTCGGCCAATGGGTGCGGCCCATTCTGGAGGCGAACAACCCTGGCCGCTTCGGTATCGCCGAACCCAGGACTCTGGCGCCGGCCGCTCAGCCCCGCAAGGTGGCGCACATCGGCTAGAATTGTGGCGCGCGGCCTATCCGCTACGCCATAGCCTCCTTCGGAGTGCGGGTGCGCAGCAGGATCGACAGGATGATACCGATATTCAGCACGTTCCAGGCTATGCCATGGATGAAGGCAAGCTGGTAAGAGCCTGTCAGGTCGTAAATTTCGCCCGATAGCCAACCGCCCAAGGCCATGCCAAGGATGGTAGCGGCCATGATCATGCCGATGCGCTCGCCCGCCACCCGCGCCGGCAGGTATTCGCGGACGATGATCGCGTAACTCGGGACGATGCCGCCCTGCGCCAGCCCAAACAGCAGCGAGACCAGATAGAGTGACGTCAGGCTGTCAAACGGCAGGTAGAAGAACAGAGCGGCGCTTTGCAGCACCGATCCCAGCAGCAACACCCGAACCCCGCCGATATAATCCGCCAGAAACCCGGTCGCCAGGCGGCTGACGACGCCGCCAGCCAGCATCAGCGACAGCATCTCCGCCCCCGGACCGGCGCCGTAGCCGAGATCGACGCTGTAGGAGACGATGTGCACCTGCGGCATCGACATGGCGACGCAACACCCGACGCCGGCCAGCGCCAGCAGCCAGGGCAGGGTGCGGGGGCCATAAGGGGAAATCCGCAGCGGCTCTTCCTCAAACTGCATGCTGCCATCCGCAGACCGCGTCCTTGGCGGGCGAGGGCGCAGCAGCAGGGCCAGCGGCACCATGGTGACCAGGCAGATCACGCCAATGCCCTCATAGGCATAGCGCCAGCCGTCGGTCTCGACCACCGACTGCACCAGCGTCGGCCAGACCGCGCCGGATAGGTAATTGCCTGACGCCGCCGCCGCCACGGCAAAACCGCGCCGCTTGCGAAACCAGTGGCTGAGGTCAGCGATCAGCGGGGCGAATGCGCCACCGGTGCCCACGCCGATCAGCACTCCCTGAACGACGGTCAACTGCCAGATCGCCTCCACTTGCGCCGCCAACAGGAAACCGGCGAAAAGCGCGAGTGCGGCGCCGATCACCGGCACCGTAATGCCAATGCGGTCCGCATAGCGACCGATGATGATATTGCCGAGACCGAAACCGATCATCGTGGCCGCATAGGGCAACGATGCGCCGGAGCGGTCCACTGCGAACTCCGCTTGCGCCTCCGGCAAGACGACAACCGCGACCCACATACCAACGCTGCCAATTGTCCCCAGCACGAGGGTGATGGCGAGCCGAGTCCAGGCATAAGGCCCATCGATGGGAGAGGCAGCGGTGGCCATGAGCGGGAGCTTTCGAACCGAGGAATTGCCCGTTTTTGTAGCAGGCTCCGGCGCGCGGCGCATCACATCTGGCCGCGCACATCACCTATTCGGCGTTTGCTCCCGTCCGCCATGCCTCGGCGTCGAACGCGACGTGATCGCCAAAATGCACGACCCGCGTGTTCTCCGCGGCCAGCGTACTGGCGTCGAGAACGAACGATGGGCTATCGAGCGTCTCGGCACGCGGTTGCGTTGCGACCCATGGCGCCGCCGGTTGCAGCGTGCTCTGCCGCTGCACGACGTTCCAGATGTAGTAGTGGTGCGGCACGACGATCTTCGGCCTCAGCTTTGCAATCACTGCCTCGGCAGCGTCCCAGCCCATCACGTGGCGCGAGTCGTCAATCGGCATCAGCACGACATCGACCTGCCCCAGCGCCTGCCAGACCGAGTCCGGTGGATCGGCGCGGTTATCACCCCAATGCAAAATGCGCAGGCCGCCAGTCTCGACCAGCACCAGGCAGTGATCCCAAGAGCGGGGATTGTTCGGCGGCCGCACGTCCACGCCATCCAAGGCCATCAAAAGCTTGCCGGCATCGTACGGAGCCTGGCGAAAGTCGGTTGCGTGCTTGTCGGCAATCCCGGTGATGCGCACGTCACCGAACGCGAACTGGCCGATGGGCCGGTCGAGCAGCATACTGGCGTCCAGCCGGTGCAGGGCGTCGTGATCGAAATGCGAGTGGGTGGAGACGCCGATATCGACCTGGGTCAGCGGAAAATCGTGAAAATACCAATCCCAGGTGCGCGTTGGCAGATTGCGCCAGGGGTCGAGCATGATCGAGATGCCGGCAGGCGTCGTCACCCGGAACGCCGATGAACCGAAAAACGCCAACTCCACCGCCCCTGCCGTTTCAGGCGGCGGCAAATCGGCCGCCTGAAACTCCAGCATCCGATTGTGGTTGGTGGAGCGCTTCCAGGCGCTAAGGCCGGAGTCGAGGCCCGCCATGAAGCTCCTACTCCGCCGCTACCAACTGCGGCTGGCCCGATGTGGCCGGCAAATGGGCGTTCAGCTCCGCAAGGCGGGGGAAGACCTCCTTGGCGAACAGGCGGATGTTGTCACAGGTGTCGGCGTGGTTCAGGTCGCCGCCCTGGCCGAAGAACAGCAGATTGCCGAAGCCGCCGCACCATTCGTGGAAGCTCTTGATCTGCTCGAACACCTCGTCCGGTGTGCCGGCGAAAATCGTGTCGGCGGCCATGAAGTCGTCGACCGTCGCGGTCAGATGGTTGACCGGCGCGCCGTCGCGGGTGCGCACGAAGGCCAGCTTGTCCGGGTGCTTCATCGCGAACACGTTGGCGCCGATGGTATTGTAGCCGGGCGGGTTGACGAATGGCTCGTAGACGACCGGCGAGGTGCGGACGTATCCGGCGATCTGGTCGGCCCGCCGCTTGCCCTCCTCGGTCGTGCTGCCGACGCCGATAACGGCGGCATACGCCAGACGGTCCGGGCCAGCCTGCCAACCCAACTCAGCCGCGCGGTTGCGGTAGGCGTCGAACATCGGCTTGGCCACCGCACCGGATAGCAAGGTCGCCGCTACATGGCCTTTTTCCGCCGCGGCGCGACCAGTGCTTTCGGAAAGGCCGGTCATCCAGACCGGCGGCGTCGGCTGCTGCAATGGGCGAGGCCAGATGTTGACCTGCCGGTACTGGTAATATTCGCCCTCCCAGTTGAAGGGGCCGTCGGTGGTGCTCATCGCCTTCAGAATCAGGTCGTGAGCCTCCCAATAGCGGGCCATCAGCCGGGCCGGTTGCGAGTTGGCGGGGGCGACCTCATACGGCGCACCTTTCACCAGCCCCATCTCCAGCCGCCCGCCGGAGAGCACGTCGAGCCAGGCCATCTCCTCCGCCACGCGCACCGGGTCCGGGCGATTGGCGATGGGCGAGCCGAGCGACAACAGCCGGCAATTTTTCGTCTCCCGGGCGATGACGGCCAGGGCCATCGGCACCGATACGGTCATACAGGTCGCGGTCGAGTGGTGCTCGTTCACCATGATGTCGAGCCCGACCTCGTCACACAGGGCGAACTCGTCGAGAAAGCGGTTCAGCATCGTGTGGGCAATCGCCGGGTCGAAGTTCTCGCTGGGGAAATTCACCCGCATCGAGCCATGCTGCATCGCCTTGTCCCAGGCAGGGTCGTAGGCCATCTCGGAGAAGTAAAATACGCGCATCGGAGCAGTTCCTTTCGCGATGGGTCGAACTTAGGGCTTGGCAAATCCGGTAAAGAGGCGGGCGAACGCGTCCGGCCGTTCCCATTGCGGAAAGTGGCCGGCGTCGGCGATGGTCTCAAGGCGGGCGTTCGGCAGCGCTTTCTGCCAGTTCTCGGCGTAGTCGCGGCCCGTGATCCGGTCCTGCTCGCCCCACAAAACCAGTGCTGGCGTCTGGATGCGGTGCAGCCAGTTTTTCAGGCGCGGGTTGTGCATGTAGGGCTTCCAGCCGAACAGAGCGAGCGCCTCCCGCCCCTGGGCAATCTGCACCAGTTCGCTCTCCGGCTTGGCGGTGTAGTCGACCACGCCCCGGCTCGGATCGGCCCAGGCATGCGCCATATAGGATTTCCGGTCGAGCGCATGCATGTCGACGATTTCGCGCTTGGTGCGCTCGCCGAACTTGCAGCCGAGCGGGTCGGCCAGCACGCATGCGCCAAAGCGGGAGGCGTCGCGCACCAACACCTCCGCCGCCACCCAGCCGCCAAAGCTGTTGCCGGCAATGACGGCGTCCTGCAACTCGTACTGAGCTGCCAGGTCCAGATAGAGGTAGGCCAGATCGTCAACGCTGGACATCCATGCGGGCAGCGCGGAACCGCCCCATCCCGGATGCCACGGCGCAATCACCCGGTAGTGCGCCGCCAAGGCGTCGAGCCAAGGCCGTTCCGGCGCCAATCCCTCGCCATTGTGCAGGAACAGCAGTGGGCGGCCGCTGCCACGCTCCTCCACCATCAGGTCAACGCCGGAAACAGAGATCTTGTTTGTCATCCTCGCCTTCGCCTGCGCGGTGAATCCGCGCGATTTGCAAACGGTATTGCGGGCGAGCTTAGCGGCTATACGCGGCTTGGCAAACCGCTCAGGCGTTCAGATACATGGCCGGGGTCAACACGCGGCGCAGTTCGGCGTGGCTCGCGTCGAAGCTTTCCCACTCGTGCGATTGCACCGCGAATTGCGCGCAGGTGGCGGGCTCGAAGTGAGACAGCGAGCGCGCAATCGCCGGCGTTCGGTTGCTGCGCGCTGCCAATTGCTGCGCGAGCGCGCCAATGGTCGGGTTATGGGCGACGATCATGAGGTGCCGGTCGCCCTCCGGACCATGTTGCTGAAGCAGCGCAATCACCTGGTCGGGGTCGGCATCGTACAAATCGTCCAGTATCATGACTGAGTGGGCGCCGGCATGGGACGCGATCAGGTGGGCCGTATCGACGGCCCGAACCGCGTCCGAGCACAGCACAAGTTGCGGCAACTGCTGCTCCCGCTCCAAAAATGCGCCCAGCGCCCGGGCCGCGGTGCGGCCGTCTTCGGTCAATTGGCGATGCCGGTCGAGACTGCCGGCGGCGGTATGAGCCGCCTCTGCATGGCGCACCAAACTCAGTCGACGCATTACTTCACTTCACTCCACCCTGTGTCGGCTCTCTGCCTTAATACTGGCGCTTATGATCGCGCCGGCGTTTTTCAGCCTCCGCTTCGATACCATAGCGTGCTAAGCAAAAGCCAGCCCCCGGGACCTTCGAACATGGCGGAGACGACGGATGAACGACCTAAGCGATCAGGTAGAGCCAGCGCCACTGCAGGGCGCCATGGACATCACGTCGCCATCGCGTTTCATCAATCGGGAGTTGTCCTGGCTGGCGTTCAACGAGCGTGTGCTCGAAGAATCGACGAACCCGCGCCATCCCCTGCTGGAGCGGCTGCGGTTCCTGTCGATTGCCGCCAGCAATGCCGACGAGTTCGCCATGGTCCGCATTGCCGGCCTGAAGGGACAAGTCGCAGCCGGCATCGGCACCCATAGTCAGGACGGCATGTCGCCGCGGGAGCAACTGGCGGCGATCTCCGTCACCGTGCGCGGCCTGGCCGAGCAGCAGCAAAGGCAATGGCGCAAATTGCGGGCGGAACTGGCCGAGGCCGGTATCGGGGTCTACGCACCCGACGATTTAGCGCTGCACGACCGGGAATGGCTGAAAGGCCATTTCATTGAGCAGATCTTTCCAATGTTGACACCGATGGCCATCGATCCGTCGCACCCCTTCCCCTTCATCCCGAATTTTGGTTTCGGTCTGATTCTGGAGTTGGTTCGCGACAGCGACAACCGGACGATCACGGCGCTGGTACCGATCCCATCGCAATTGGACCGCTTCATCCTGCTGCCCGGCTCCCGAGATCGCTATGTGGCGATAGAGGACGTGGTGCTACTGTCTTTGGATGCCCTTTTCGCCAAATTCAAGGCGCAGGCGCACGGCACGTTTCGCATTATCCGCGACAGTGAAATGGAAATCGACGAGGAGGCGGAGGACCTGGTCCGCCACTTCGAAAGCGCCCTGAAAGAACGCCGCCGCGGGCATGTCGTTCAACTGACGATCGACTCGGCGATGCCGGAGTCTCTGGCGCGCTACCTCGCCCGCGAGATGCATGTCGATGCGGAGGACGTGTTCGCGCTGGATGGGTTGGTGGGGCTGGTGGATACCAAGCAACTGATCAACTCCAAACACAAAGACCTGCTGTTTCCGCCGTACGAGCCACGGCTGCCGGAGCGGTTGCGGGATTATGGCGGCGACTGTTTTGCTGCGATCAAGGCGAAGGACATATTGGTCCACCATCCCTACGAGTCGTTCGACGTGGTCGTGCAATTCCTGCGGCAGGCCGCCGCCGATCCGCAGGTGGTGGCGATCAAACAGACACTCTACCGCACGACCCACAACTCCTCCATCGTCGCGGCGTTGAAGGAAGCAGCCGAGAACGGCAAGTCGGTGACCGCGCTCGTCGAGCTGAAAGCCCGGTTCGACGAGGCGAACAACATCCTGTTGGCGCGG
This sequence comes from uncultured Alphaproteobacteria bacterium, assembly GCA_963974445.1. Classification (GTDB taxonomy): domain Bacteria; phylum Pseudomonadota; class Alphaproteobacteria; order Bin95; family Bin95; genus JACKII01. The sequence continues at coordinate 41,283 of CAXBDI010000012.1, read as the reverse complement.
GAGATGGAGCGGGTTGGCGTGCAGGTGGTCTTTGGCTTCACGACGCTGAAAACGCACGCCAAACTCTCGCTCGTCGTGCGGCGGGAGGGCCGGGAGTTGCAGACCTACGCCCACTATGGTACGGGGAATTATCATCCGATCACCGCCCGCATCTACACAGACCTCTCCTACTTCACCTCCGAGCCGGTTCTGTGTCGCGATATGGCCCGACTGTTCAACTACATCACCGGCTACGCATCGCCGGATTCGCTGGAAAAGGTGGCAGTCTCGCCGGTGACGCTCAACCGAAGGTTGTTGGGATTGATCGAGGACGAAATCGACTACGCGCGGGCCGGGCAGCCGGCGGCGATATGGGCGAAAATGAACTCTATCGTCGATCCGGACATCATCGACGCCCTTTACCGAGCCAGCCAGGCCGGTGTGAAGATCGACCTGATCGTGCGCGGCATCTGTTGCCTGCGCCCCGGCGTGGCCGGCCTTTCTGAGAATATCACGGTCAAGAGCATCGTCGGGCGGTTCCTGGAGCACGCCAGAATCGCCTGCTTTGGCGGTGGTCATGGCCTACCCAGCCCGCAGGCGAAAGTCTTCATCTCGTCAGCCGATTGGATGCAAAGAAACCTGCATCGGCGTGTCGAAACCTTCGTTCCGATCGAAAACCCCACCGTGCACCGTCAAATTCTGGACCGGATCATGATCGCCAACCTCAATGACCGCGCCCAAAGCTGGTATCTGCAGCCCGACGGTGAGTATTTCCGGGCAGAGGCTGGGCCGGATGCCTTCTCCGCCCACGAGTACTTCATGACCAATCCCAGTCTGTCCGGCCGTGGCACAGCGTTGGCGCAGTCCCCGCCGTCGCCGGACCTGGTTCTGAAGACGGTCCGCTAACCGGCGATAATATCGAATGCAAACTCTTTGCGACATGCGGCGAGCCGCCGTGATCGATATCGGCTCCAACTCCGTGCGGCTTGTCGTCTACGGCGTCGAGGGCGCGTCATTAGTGTCGCTGTTCGATGAAAAGGCGATGTGCGGCCTGGGCCGTGGGCTTTCCGAAACCGGCAAGCTGCACCCGGACGGTCGGGTCAGCGCGATCGCGGAATTGCGCCGCTTTGCGCAGGTCGCCGCCGATGAGGAGCCGGACGCGATTTTTCCCTTCGCGACGTCGGCCGTTCGCGATGCGAGCGACGCCACGGACTTCGTCGATGCCGTCAAGGCGGCGACCGGATTCGATATCGAAATCATTTCCGGATTGGAGGAAGCACGCCTTGCCGCCGAAGGCGTCGCCGGCGCGGTACCCGGGGCCACAGGGCTGGTTGGCGATCTGGGCGGCGGTAGTCTGGAATTGGTCTGGCTGGAGAATGGCCTCGTCCGCGATCAGGCGACCCTGCCGATAGGCGCGCTTCGGCGCGACGCCGGTGCGCCGGTCGACACCACGGCAAAATGGATCGACAAGGGACTGAAGGATATCGACTGGCTGCCGAAGTGTGAGGGCAAGCCATTCTATCTGGTCGGCGGTGCCTGGCGGGCCTTCGCCCGCGCACACATGCGGCAGGAGAACTATCCGCTCAACGTGATCCACCACTATACCATGCCCGCAGCGAGCGCACTGGAGTTGGCCGAGATATTCAGCATGATGAGCCGCCGCTCTGCCGAATTGCTGGAGACAGTGTCGAAGAAACGCCGGGAAATCATGCCTTACGCAGCATTGGTGCTGGCCCGGGTTGTTCGCAGGGCCAAGCCCGATAGCGTCATCGCATCGGCGCACGGCTTACGCGAAGGCTTTGTGCGTGACCGCTTCGGCGCCGCCAACAGCGACCCACTGCTGGACTACTGCCGGAGGGCTGGGGCGGCCAGCGCGCGCATTGCTCCTTCAGGAGATGTGATCCTGAGCTGGGTGACGCCCCTATTCCCGAAGGAAGACAAGGCCACCCTCCGCCTGATTGAGGCCGCATGCTGGCTGGCGGATACAGCGGGCCGCGATCACCCGGACCGCCGCGCATTCATTGGCTATTCACGCGCCCTGAACCTCTCAAGCGTGGCGCTGGATCATGCCGGACGCGGGTTTCTGGCGGCGGCTGTGAGTTGCCGTTACGGCGGCATTCCCAGCAATGGCCAACTCGACGAGGCGCGGCAATTGGCGAGCGAAGAGGCGATAACGACAGCCATCCGGCTCGGCGTGGTGCTGCGGCTGGCGCAGGCGATTTCGCCGACCGGCAAGGGTTTGGCTAGGACCGGTATCGAGCTCTCAGCCGATCACCTGACGCTCACCGGTCCGGAAGCGCTGCTGGGCGGTGAAACGGTGCTGCGCCGTCTAACGGCAGCGGCCGAGATTTTCGGCCGCCAACCGCTGATCGCCGCTACATCTTGACGAAGCTGCCGGGCGCATCCTCTAGCGCCGGCAAGCCATTTGCGCCAGGCACGCGCGCCGGCACCATCTCGCCCGCATATTTGCTCACCCATTGCTGCCAATGCGGCCACCACGAGCCCTTGTGCTCGGTCGCGCCTTCCAGCCAGGCGTCGCGATCCTCCGGCCAATCATCGTTCAACCAGTAGCCGTACTTGTTGGCCGCCGGCGGATTGACAATGCCGGCGATATGGCCGGACGCCGCCAGAATGAACTGCTTTTCGCCCTGATAGTTGCGGCAGCCCTTGTAGACCGCCTTCCACGGCGCAATGTGGTCTTCCTTGGTGCCGATCACCGTCGATGGCGTCTTGATCGCCCGCAGGTCCAGCGGCGTTCCCAACAAGGTCAGCTCGCCCGGCTGCGCCAACTGGTTCTGCTGGTACATGTTGCGCAGGTAGAAGCTGTGCATCGCCTTCGGCATCCGCGTCGCGTCGCTGTTCCAATAGAGCAGGTCAAACGGGAACGGGTCCTTACCCATCAGGTAGTTATTGACGACAAAGGACCAGATCAGGTCGTTGGAGCGCAGCATATTGAAGGTCGTCGCCATCTGGTTGCCGTCCAGATAGCCCTTCTTCTCCATCATATCCTCGATGGATTTGATCTGCTCCTCGTCGATGAAAACGCCCAGCTCGCCCGGCTCCGAGAAGTCGACCAGCGAGGCGAAATAGGTCGCGCTCTTGATCCGGTCGTCGCCGATGGCGGCCATGTGCGCCAGTGTCGACGCCAACAGCGTGCCACCCAGGCAGTAGCCGACCGCATCGACTTCGCTCTCGCCGATGTCGCGCTCGATGGCGTCGAGGGCTTCCATCACGCCTTCGCGCATGTAATCCTCGAACGTCGCATTCGCGAGTTCCTCGTAGGGGTTGACCCACGAGAGGACATAGACCGTATGCCCCTGCTCCGAGGCCCAGCGCACGAACGAATTCTTCGGTTGCAGGTCGAGGATGTAATATTTGTTGATCCACGGCGGCACGATCATCAGCGGGCGCTTAAACTGCTGCTCCGTCATCGGCTCGAAGCACACCAATTGCATCAAGCGCCCCTGATGCACGACCTTGCCGGGCGTCGTGGCGATATTTTTGCCAACCTCGAACGTGCCCGGCGTCGTCTGCGAAATCTTCAGACTGCCCTTGCCCGCCTGCATGTCCTCCAGCAGGTTGTTCAGGCCGCGGATGAGATTCTCGCCACCCGTGTCGAAAGTCTCTCGCAGAACCGTTGGGTTGGACGCGACAAAATTGGTGGGCGCCATGGCGTCGATGAACTGGCGGATGTAGAAATCGACCTTCTCGTGGTGATGCTTGTCCTCGAAATGCTCTTCATCGACGCTGTTTTGCAACCATTGCGCCGCAAGCAGATACGATTGCTTGATGTAGTCGAATACGAAGTTCTCCGACCATTCCTCGTCGCGGAACCGCTTGTCGCTCCGGGCGGGCGCCGCGACGGGCTCTACCTCTTCGCCCATCATGCGGCGCGTCGTCGTCTCCCACAGTTTCATGTAGGATTGCCAAAGGGTCGTCTGAGCCTCGACCAGTTTGGCCGGGTTGTTCAGCATCCGCTGCGTCATCTCAGTCAAGGCGCGGCTTATACCGACCGGATCGAATTGGCTATCCATCGCTGGCTTCAGGTTGTGGCCGTCTTTTGCGCTCTTTTTCAGAAATTGCTGCATCAGTTGCTGGGAGCGTTCGGCGATCTCACCCAACTCTTTGTTGATGTCGGTGGGTTGCTTCTGTGCATCAGCCATAGCTTTTCGTCCCTTTCGCGCCCAAATACCGATTGCGGGCCTATCGAGCCCCTTCTGCAGGCGACGAGGTGTTCGCCTGAACGATGTTTCCAGAAAGAATATGAAGCAATGATATTGGGCCGTCTGTTCTACCAGTTTTCAATATGCTGCCGGCCGTTGGCCGCGGCAAGCCTTGTTGGAACTATAGTAGTGAGCGGCTGCGCGCCTGAAGACAACCGGATTTCCGCGGCGATCCGCGGTAGCTCCGACTGGTTGAACGACATCGGCGACCCGCCGCCCGACGCTCCGTGGCGGCTAAAGGAGCGAGCCGGCCTGACATCCGGCGCATTCCCGAAACTGACCGATGTGCCGCCAAAGCCGGACAACATGCCCGCGCCTGACGCCGCCTCGGCGAAAATCGCGGCGTTGCGCCACGACAATGCGATGGCCGGCCTGCCGAGCCCCAATCGCCCGGATGCGGCGGCGCTGGGTGGTCCCATGCCGCCTGAGGTCAAGCCTTTGGATATCCCCGGGGTAGGAATGGTCGGCGGCCCGCGCCCCCAGAAACGCGATGCCAGAGCGATGCCGGTCAGGCCGGCCGCTTTGCCGGTTGCGGCAGTGTCGATCCCCTTCGACCGTCCCGATTGGTTCGACACGGCGGCCAAAAGTCAGGTGGCCGATTTCGCCAGAAACCATGCGGATTTACCGACCCGCATTCTCATTGTGGTAGAAAGTCCCGAGTTTTCGGTTGACCCCGCCGGTCTGGTCCGTGATCAACTCCTGGCGAACGGCATTTCTCGCGACCGGATTAGCGTCAGCTACGCCGTTGCCTCCGAGCAACGCATCACACTGCAACGCTTGAACCGATAGCGCTGGACGCCGAACATTGTCTATAACGTCCCTCCCGTAAAGCAGCGAACCGCCCATGTCCGCCCTCTCCGACCGCTTGGAACAGCAGTTCCACAAGATCAAGCGTCTGCCGCCATACCTGTTCGCGGAAGTGAACGCTATGAAGGCTGCGGCGCGCCAGGCCGGCGAGGACATCATCGATTTCGGCATGGGCAACCCTGACACGCCAACCCCGCCGCATATCGTCGAGAAACTGCGGGAGGCAGCGCTCAATCCGCGCGCCCACCGCTACTCCACCAGCCGCGGCATCCCCGGATTGCGCCGGGCTATCAGTGCGTATTACGAGCGCCGCTTCAACGTCTCCATCGATCCGGAGAGCGAGGCCATCGTCACGCTCGGCTCGAAGGAGGGTCTGGCGAATCTGGCGCAGGCCATTACCTCGCCCGGCGACGTGCTGCTGGTGCCGAACCCCAGCTACCCGATCCATCCGTTCGGCGCGATCATCGCCGGCGCCTCGCTGCGGCATATTCCGGTCGCCGACGGCTACGACTTCATGACGGAACTGCGCCGCGCCGTGCAACACAGCGTGCCAAAGCCGGTCGGCCTGATCATCTGCTATCCGTCCAACCCGACGGCGCGGGTGGTGGATCTCGATTTCTATGCGGAAGTCATCGACTTCTGCCGCTTCCATGGCATCTGGGTCGTCTCTGACCTGGCCTATGCGGAGATCTATTTCACCGACACGCCGCCGCCCTCGATCCTGCAGGTGCCGGGTGCGAAAGATATCGCGGTCGAGTTCACCTCGCTCTCCAAGACCTACTCCATGCCCGGCTGGCGCATCGGCTTTTGCTGCGGCAACCCGCTGCTGGTCGCGGCCTTGGCGCGGGTCAAATCCTATCTGGACTATGGCGCCTATACGCCGATCCAGGTCGCCGCTACGGCGGCTTTGAACGGGCCGCAGGATTGCGTCGAGGAGATCCGCCAAGTCTATCGTCAGCGCCGGGATACTTTGGTTGAGTCTTTCGCCCACGCCGGATGGCAGGTGCCCGCGCCACCGGCCAGCATGTTCTGCTGGGCGCCATTGCCGCCTCAGTTCAAGGAGGCTGGCTCCATGGCCTTCGCCAAGCTGGCGCTGACCGAAGCTAAGGTCGCGGTCGCGCCGGGCGTCGGTTTCGGTGAATACGGCGAGGGCTATGTGCGCTTGGGCCTAGTGGAAAACCGCCACCGCATCCGGCAAGCTGCGCGCAATCTGAAATCCTTCCTGGCCACCGACCCGCAAGGTCGTCTGGCTCAAGCCGCGGAGTGAGCACATGAGTGCAGCGCCCCTGAAGATCGCCGTCGCCGGCCTCGGCACGGTCGGCGCCGAGGTGGTCCGCATCCTGGCCGCCGACGCCGACCTGCTGGCGGCCCGTGCCGGCAGAGGTTTCGTCGTGACCGACGTCTCCGCCCGCGACCACAACCGCGAACGCGGCATCGATCTTTCGCCCTATACCTGGCATGACGATGCTGCCGAAATGGCGAGCAATGCGGATGTGGATATCGTCGTCGAACTGGTTGGCGGCGCCGATGGTACCGCGCATGCGGCCGTCCGCAATGCGCTGGCTGCCGGCAAACATGTGGTGACCGCGAACAAGGCGATGGTCGCCAAGCACGGCGTCACCCTCGCCGCTCAAGCTGAAAACGCCGGCAAAGTCCTGGCGTACGAAGCGGCGGTCGCCGGCGGCATCCCCATCGTCAAGGCGCTGCGCGAAGGCCTGGCCGGCAACCATATCTCCGGCATCTACGGCATTCTGAACGGCACCTGCAACTTCATCCTGACGACGATGCGCGAGACCGGCCGCAGCTTCGCCGACGTGCTGAAAGAGGCCCAGGACCTGGGCTATGCGGAGGCCGACCCCAGCTTCGATGTTGGCGGCAACGATGCGGCGCAAAAGCTGGCGATCATGGCCTCCATCGCCTTCGGCATCCCGGTTGATGAGGACGCGGTCTACGTCTCAGGCATTACCGAGGTTTCAGCCGACGATATCGCCTTTGCAGACGAGTTGGGCTACCGCATCAAGCTGCTCGGCATCGCCAAGCGTACCGACGCCGGCATCGAACAGCGGGTGCACCCGGTGATGATCGGGCGCGACTCGCCGCTCGGCCAGATCGAGGGCGTCACCAACGCGGTGGAGGTGGCCGGTTCCGCCGTCGGCACGGTCGTGTTGACCGGCCCTGGCGCCGGTGGCGGTGCGACCGCATCGTCCGTCCTATCCGACCTGATCGACCTTGCCGCGGGCCGGCGCTCCCCGACGTTCGGTATCCCGCACACGATGATGCAGCCGGCGGCTCAGGTGCCGATGGATCGGCTGGAGGGCGCCTATTACCTGCGCCTGATGGTGTGGGATAAGCCCGGGGTGATCGCCAGCGTTGCAGGTGCGCTCGGCCGTCACGGCGTCAGCCTGGAATCGATGATTCAGCGGGGCCGCGATCCGAATGAGCCGGTGCCGGTGGTCATGGTCACCCACGAATGCGCGGAGGCTGCGATGCGGGCGGCGCTCGCCGAAATCGAAGGTTTGGACGCAGTCGCGGAATCGCCGACGCTGATCCGTATCGAGGGGCTCTAAGCCACAACGCGAGGACACGAGAATCATGAGTGGCATCAACTATCAACTGGCCCTGGAGGCAGTCCGCGTGGCTGAGGCGGCGGCGCTCGCCGCGTCGAAACTCATCGGCCTCGGCGACGAGAAAGCCGCGGATCAGGCCGCGGTCGATGCCATGCGCACCGGCCTGAACGAGATGGCGATCTCCGGCCGCGTCGTTATCGGCGAGGGTGAACGCGACGAAGCGCCGATGCTCTATATCGGTGAGGAAGTCGGCTCCGGCGGCCCCAAGGTGGATATAGCGCTCGACCCGCTGGAAGGCACGACCATCACGGCAAAAGCCATGGCCGGCGGTTTGGCGGTGCTGGCGCTGGCCGAGCACGGCAATTTTCTGCACGCGCCGGATGTCTATATGAACAAGATCGGCGTTGGCCGCGGGCTGCCGGAAGGCGTGGTCGACCTTGACAACACGCCGGCGGAAAACCTGAAGAACTTGGCGAAGGCCATGGGCTGCGACGTCTCCGATCTGGTGGCCTGCATTCTGGATCGCCCACGCCACGAAGAGCTGATCGCCAAGACGCGGGAGGCCGGCGCGCGCATTGCACTGATCACCGATGGCGATGTCAGCGGCGTGATTGCAACAACGGTCGCGGCCAGCGGCATCGACATCTATATGGGCTCCGGCGGCGCACCGGAGGGTGTGTTGGCCGCGGCGGCGCTGCGTTGCATCGGCGGGCAGTTCCAGGGCCGGCTGATGTTCCGCAATGATGATGAGCGGGCGCGGGCCCGCCGCATTGGCGTCACCGACTTGGACCGCAAGTACTCGATGACGGAGCTTGCCAGCGGCGATGTGATTTTCGTCGCCACCGGCGTCACTACCGGCACGATGCTGCGCGGGGTGAAGCGCATTCCGGGCGGCGTTGAAACGCAATCGATTTCGATGATGTCTGCCACCGGCACCGTCCGCACCATCACCGCCTCGCACAAGTTCGCCACAAACCCCCGCCTGGCGCGGTTTGCCTGAGCCGATGGCGGGGCCGAACCTCGCCCTCAACGTCGCGTCGTCGCTCGCCGGCAAGCGCTGGCAGTGGCGGGAGGTGGACGCTCGCCTCGCCGCCACCATCAGCCAGCGCCAGGGTTTGTCCGAGTTGGCCGGGCGTCTGCTGGCGCCACGAGCCAAGTCGCTGGACGGCGTCGAGGACTATCTTGAGCCGAAGCTGCGCAACCTGTTGCCCGACCCCTCGATCTTCCAGGGCATGGATCAAGCAGCGGAGCGCACGGCAGCGGCGGTCGCGAACGGCGAGAAAATCGCCCTTTTCGGCGACTATGACGTTGATGGCGCGACCTCCACGGCACAATTGCTGCGATTGCTACGGGCCGCTGATGCCGATCCCACCGTCCACATCCCCGACCGTCTGATGGAGGGCTACGGCCCCAACATTCCGGCGCTGGAGGCCCTGGCCACAGACGGCGTGCACCTGGTGATCTTCCTCGATTGCGGCACCACGGCGTTTCAACCACTGGAGGCCGCGCGGAACCTCGGGCTAGACGTCATCGTCCTCGACCATCACACGGCGGAGCCGGTGCTGCCACCGGCCCTCGCCGTCGTAAATCCGAACCGGCTGGATCAGGCGCCCGGTTTCGGCCAGTTGGCCGCGTGCGGCGTCACCTTCCTGTTCTGCGTCGCCTTAAGCCGAGCCTTGCGAGCGGTGGGCAACGCGCCGGATTTCGACCTGATGAGCCTGCTCGATCTGGTCGCGCTCGGCACTGTCTGTGATGTGGTGCCATTGACCGGCCTGAACCGGGCGTTCGTGCAGCAGGGGCTGAAGGTCATGGCCAACCGCCAGAACAGCGGCCTGGCAGCGCTGACGGACATCTCCGGCATCAAGGATCGGCTCTCCGCCTACCATCTAGGCTTTCTGCTGGGCCCGCGCATCAACGCCGGCGGCAGGCTGGGCGACTCGTCGCTGGGCGTGCGGCTGCTGTCGTCGGATGACCCCGGCTATTGCTGGCCTATCGCCGAGCAGTTGAACGAGCTCAATGCAGAGCGCAAAGCGGTGGAGGACGAGGTGCTGGAGGCCGCCCTTACTGCCGCCGAGGCACAGGACTCGCCCCTAGTCCTTGTCGATGGCGAGGGCTGGCACCCGGGCGTCATCGGCATTGTCGCCAGCCGGCTGGTAGAGCGCACCGGCCGCCCCACCTGCGTCATTGGCTGGGAGGCCGACGGCAACGGCAAGGCGTCTGGACGCTCCTTGCCCGGCGTGAACCTCGGGCAGGCCGTCATCGATGCCCGCCAGGCCGGACTGCTGCTGGCCGGCGGCGGCCATGCCATGGCGGCTGGATTTACCATCGAACGGGAGAAACTGGCCGCCCTGCACGACTTTCTGAACGACCGGCTGGCCGAGCCCATCGCCCAGGCCCGCAAAGAGGCGACTCTCACGCTGGAAGGCGCGCTTGGCATCGATGGCGCCAACGCCGAACTGGCCGATATCGTCGACCGCCTTGGCCCCTATGGCCCCGGCAATGCGGAGCCGCGATTCTGCATCCAGAACGCGCAGATCGCCTTTGCCGATACAGTTGGCGAAAGCCATGTGCGCTGCCGCCTGGGCGGGGTTGGCCAGAGCAAGCTGAAGGCCATCGCCTTCCGCGCCCGCGACTCGGCACTGGGCGAGGCACTGCTGTCGGCGCAAGGCCGCGCCCTGCATCTGGCTGGACGCCTGCGCCGCGACCGGTGGACCGGCGGCGATGCGGTCGAGTTGCACATCGAAGATGCCGCTTGGCCAACCGACAACTGACCGGTTAGCCTCTGTGGCCTGAAACCCATCACCGACGGAGCCGCTGCCGATGACCCCGACCCTCTACCACTGCTCCGGCGCGCGGTCGGTGCGGCCGCTGTGGACCTTGCTGGAAATGGGATTGGAGCACAAGCTGATCACGCTGCAATTCCCGCCACGGGTGCACAACAAGGAATTCAAGGAAATCAACCCGCTCGGCACAGTACCCTGCCTGATCGACGGCAGTCTGAACATGACGGAGAGCGCCGGCATCTGTCAGTATCTGGCGGATCGCTACGGCCCGACTGACCTGGCGGTGGGCCGCGACGACGCCGACTATGGTGTCTATCTGAACTGGCTGCACCGCAGCGACGCCACCCTGACCTTTCCGCAGACCATCTACTTCCGCTACACTCAATTGGAGCCGCCGGAGCGGCGCGTGCCGCAAGCGGCGGAGGACTATAAAATCTGGTTCCTGGCGCGCTTGCGCAGCGTCGAGAGCGCGCTGGAAGACCGGCAATACTTGTGTGCTGGCCGCTTCACGCTCGCCGATATCGTCATCGCTTACTGCCTGTTCTTCGCCCGCCGGCTGGGCATAGAGGAGGCGTTTACGCCGAATATCCAGCGCTGGTACGATCTGGTCACCGACCGCCCCGCCTTCCGGGAGGCGACCCGATGAGCGAGCCGGAGCGCACCAAACACTGCATCGTCATCGGCGTCGGCCCGGGCACCGGGCTGGCCGTGGTCAAGCACTTTGCCGCCAACGGCTACCGCGTCTCGATGATCGCCCGTCACGCCGGCCGCCTGGAGACGTGGGAGGGCGAAATCGCCGGCACCAAAGGCTACCGCGCCGATCTGGACGATACCCAGGGCTATATCGCGACACTCCAGCAGATCGCTGCGGAGCAGGGCACCCCGGACACCATCATCTACAACGCGACATTGGCGAGCCGCGGCACTTATGAGGAAATCCCGCTGGCCGATTTCGAGCGCAACTTCCGCGTCAATACTACCGGTCTGCTGGCGACGGCGCAGACGCTTTGCCCCGCCATGGTCGAGCGCGGTGAAGGGGCCTTGATTTGCACCGGCAACACAGGCTCGCTCCGCGGCAAGCCCAACTTTATCGGCTGGACGCCGACCAAGGCGGCGCAGCGCATGGTGGCGGAAGCCCTCGCCCGCGATCTGGGGCCGAAAGGCGTGCATGTCGGCTATGTGATCATCGACGCCGTGATCGACATGCCGTTCGCCCGCAAACGTTGGCCAGACAATCCGGACGACTTCTACGCCAAGCCTGCCGATCTGGCGGCGGAAATCTATCACCTGGCCCACCAGCCGCGCTCCGCGCGTACCTTTCTGGTGGAATTGCGGCCGTTCGGTGAGAATTGGTGAGGCGGCGACAATGCCCGATAGTTCGTCCGCCGGCCGAATGCTGGCTGAGGGGCCTCGCGACCTGGCGGCGCTAGAGGCGCTGGTGCGCCGCGACCTCGACCTGACCCGCCATCCGGACCCCGTCTGGATGCCCGGCCGCGACGGCCCGGACGGCAAGCCGATGCTGGACGTGCTGATCGTCGGCGCGGGACAGGGCGGGCTCGCCGTCGCCTTCCAACTGCTGCGCGACAGAGTCGACAACATTCTTATCGTCGACCGCGCCGCCTATGGGCGGGAGGGAGTTTGGACCACCTACGCCCGCATGCACACCCTGCGCTCGCCGAAGGAGTACACCGGCCCCGACCTGGGGCTGCCCAGCCTCACCTATATCGCCTGGCATCAGGCGAAGTATGGCGCGGCGCATTGGCAGGGGCTCGACCTGATCGATAAGGACGACTGGAACGACTACCTGCTGTGGTACCGCGACGTGCTGGACCTGCCGGTGCAGAACGAGACGTCGCTCACTGGCATCGCGCCGATGGAGGATTCGAGCGGGGCTCTGGGCGGTGGCTTGACGGTGACGCTGCAAACGCCGGCGGGCGAGCGGGTCGTCTATGCCCGCAAAGTCGTGCTGGCGACCGGGCAGGACGGCACCGGGCGGTGGTGGATGCCGGACTATGTCCGCCGGCTGCCACAGCACCTGCGCGCCCACGCCGCCGACGAGATCGATTTCGCCGGGCTGCGCGGCAAAACCGTCGCGGTGCTGGGCGCCGGCGCTTCCGCCGCCGACAACGCCGCCTGCGCGCTTGAGGCAGGTGCTGCCTCCGTCACCATGTACGTTCGGCGGCAAAAAATGCAGCGGATTCAACCCTATCGTTGGCTGACCTTTGCGGGCTTTCTGAAGCATGCTCGCGATCTGCCGGACGAGTGGCGCTGGCGCTTCATGGCGCACATTCTGGGCCTCCGCGAGAGCATTCCCCAGAACACCTATGACCGCATGCGGCGGCACGACAACTTCGCAATCGAGACTGGCACCGCCTGGCTCGACGCGAAGGCTAAGGCCGACCGTATCAAGATCGAGACCGAGCACTGCCCCGTCGAGGCCGACTTCATCATCTGCGGTACGGGCGTCGACATCGATTTCGCCGCCCGGCCCGAACTAGCCCCCTTCGCCGACCAGATCGCCACCTGGACCGACCGCTACACGCCGCCTCCGGACGAGCAGGACGAGCGCCTCGGCCGCTACGCCTATCTGAACGCCGACGGCGCCTTCAGCGAGAAAGTGCCGGGCGCCGCGCCATGGCTGGGCGACATCCACGATTTCACCATCGGCGCCACGATGAGCCTGGGGCCGAGCGGCTGCTCGATCAATGGCATGAAGGCCGCAGTGCCGCTGCTGGCCGCCGGCGTCACCCGCGGCCTGTTCCTGGCCGACACAGGCCACCACTGGCAAACCCTGCTGGACTACGACACACCCGTATTCACACCGGCGAGCGACGACCCGCTCGTCACTGACGGAGGCATTTGATGACCGAAACCATCGCCATCGACACCGGCGCAACCACCCTTCTCTGCGAAATCCGCGAGCGGGTGGCGATCATCACGCTCAACCGCCCGGAGATGCGCAACGCCATGGGCGACGAGATCACGCCGTTCATCCGCGAGCAGATCAAAGCACGCGGGGCCGACGACCGGGTCGGCGCGATCATCCTGACCGGGGCCGGCACCGCCTTCTGCGCCGGTGGCAACGTCAAGGGTATGGGCGCGAACCGACCACAGACCATGACGCCAGAAGAACGCATCGCCGACCTGAAATGGCGGCAGCAAGGCCTGACCGGAGCGATCCGCAGCTTGCGCAAACCCACGATTGCCGCTCTGCCTGGCGCGGCAGCCGGTGCGGGCATGGCTCTGGCGCTGGCCTGCGATATGCGGATTGCGGCGGAAAGCGCCTTCCTCACCACTGGCTACCGCAATGTCGCGCTCTCCGGCGACTATGGCATCGCCTGGATGCTGAGCCAACTGGTCAACTCCGCCAAGGCGCGGGAGTTGATGTTCACCGCGGCGCGCGTGCCGGCAGCCGAGGCTGAGCGGCTGGGCCTGGTCAACCGCGTCGTGCCGGATGCGGAGTTGCAGGACGCCGCCTTCGCGCTCGCCAAGGAGATGGCGAACGGCCCCGCCGCCGCCATGGCCGCGATGAAGGACAATCTGGACGACGCCGCCACCATCAGCTTTGCCGAAGCGCTGGACCGCGAGGCGGAGCGGCTGGTGCCGCTATCGGCTCACCCCGATCACAAGGAGGCGGTGCAGGCGTTTATGGAGAAACGAGCGCCGCGGTTCAATCAGGGGTAAACCCGCGCCGGGGACGCCTGAGGCTAGGCCCGGCCAGCGGTGCCGGAAAGCGCAGCCGGATCGACCCCCAAATTCGCCAATGCCTGCAGCCATTTCTGCTCCACGTCGAAGCTGAACAGAATATCGTCGTCGGCGTCGGCGATCAGCCAGCCATTCGCCTGGATCTCGCTTTCCAACTGCCCCTGCCCCCAGCCGGCATACCCTAGCGCCAGCAACCGCTTGCGCGGCCCACCGCCTTCGGCAATCGAGCGCAGGATGTCGACGGTCGCCGTCATCGCGACGGAATCGGTGACCTCGATCGAGCCTTCCTGGAAGTAGTCGCGGCTGTGCAGTACGAAGCCGCGCCCGGTCTCTACCGGCCCGCCGCTGTGGATCGGCAGCGCGTTGATGGTCGGATCGTCGATGCCCAACTGCTCCAACAGATCGTCGAAGCTGATATTGTCGGCCTCCCGATTGACCACCAACCCCATCGCCCCCTCGTCGCCATGCGCACACAAAAAGACGACGGTGCGGGCGAAACGGGGATCGCCCATTTGCGGCATGGCGATCAAAAAGCGGCCAGCCAATGTCGACTGAGAACCTGAACCCGAATGTGTCATGCCTTGAAATTAGGGCATGTGGCCGCGCATCGCAAGGTTGAGGCGGATCGGCAGCCGCTACACGTACGATTCCATTGGCTTTCCAATCGGTCGCGCGATGCTCTAATGTGGCAGACGATAAAAATATAACAGGAGGAACCACCATGCTTTTCCGAGCCCTGACCCTGGCGGCGACGGCTGCGGCAACCCTCGCGACGTCCCTGCCCGCCCTTGCCGAGGGCGGCCATTTCATTCCGGTGCTCTCATACCGCACCGGTCCCTATGCCCCGAACGGCGTGCCGTTCGCCGATGGCTATGTCGACTATTTCGAGATGCTGAACTATCGCGACGGCGGTGTCGGCGGCGTGCCGTTCATCCTGGAAGAGTGCGAGACCGGCTACAAAACCGACCGCGGTGTCGAGTGCTATGATCGCCTGAAAAACAACAATGGCGGCGCCGTTGTGCTGTCGCCATGGTCGACCGGCACCACCTATGGCCTGATCGAAAAGGTCACCAAAGATGAAGTACCTATGGTGACGCTGGGCTATGGCCGTACGTCTGCCGCCGATGGCACCGTCTTCCCCTGGGTATTCAACTTCCCGGCAACGTATTGGAGCCAGGCCTCCAGCATGGTGCGGTATATCGGCCAGGAAATGGGCGGTCTCGACAAGTTGAAGGGCAAGAAAATCACTCTGGTCCACTTCGACCATCCGGGCGGGCGCGAGCCGATCCCGACACTGGAAATTCTGGCGGAAAAATACGGCTTCGAGATGGATAAGTTGCCCGTGGCGCTGAATTCTCTCAGCGAGCAGAAATCGACCTGGCTGCAGGTGCGCAAGAATCGCCCGGACTATGTGCTGTTCTTCGGCTGGGGCGTGATGAACTCCACCGGCATAAAGGAGGCCGCGGCCATCCGTTATCCGATGGACAAGATGTTGGGCTGGTGGTGGTCCGGGGCCGAGGCGGACGTAATGCCGGCGGCAGAAGCGGCCAAAGGTTATAAGGCGTTCTCCATGCATGGCGTCGGCACCGATTATCCGGTGTTCGAAAGCATCAAGGCGCTGCATGCGGCAGGCAAAGGTACCGGCGGCGACAGCATGGGCGATGTGCTCTACAACCGCGGCCTGCTGAACGCTGCCTATATCGCCGAGGCGATGGTGATCGCACAGAAGCATTTCGGCCGGGCGCAACTGACCGGCAGCGATGTGCGCTGGGGTCTGGAAAATCTGGACATCACGAAAGAACGGATCGCCGAACTGGGTCTGACAGGCATTATGCCGGTCACCAAAATCACCTGCGAAAACCACGAGGGCACAACGCCGGCGGCATTGGTGCAGCAGTGGGATGGCAAGAAGTGGAACATTATCAGTGACTGGATCCCCGCGATGAGCGACGTCGTCCGGCCGTTGATCGAGCAGGATGCAGCGCTCTATGCCAAGGAAAGCAACATCACCCCGCGCACCTGTTCTTAAGAGTAGCACTTTCATCCCGAGTAACGCCCGTCGGGCCTATTCGGGGTGAAAGACACTTTGCGTATTACCGAGAGCCCTTTCCATGACAGAGACCGCCGCCACTGCCATAGAGCCGCAAGCCGCCGCCGCGGCACTGCTGGAGGTGAACAATATCGAGGTGATCTACGATCACGTGATATTGGTCCTGAAAGGCGTGTCGTTGAGCGTCCCGCAGGGCGGCATTGTCGCTTTGCTAGGCGCAAACGGCGCCGGTAAATCGACGACCCTCAAGGCGGTCTCCAACCTGCTGCGGGCCGAGCGCGGTGAAGTCACCAAGGGCTCCATCAAGTTCAAGGGGCAAGAGGTCCAGGACCTGACCACCAACGATCTGGTAAAAATGGGCGTCATCCAGGTGATGGAGGGCCGCCACTGCTTCGAGCACCTCACCGTCGAGGAAAACCTGCTGACCGGCGCCTATACCCGCCGCGATGGTGGATCGGCGATCCGGAACGACCTGGCGCTTGTCTACGGCTACTTCCCTCGGCTGCAGGAGCGGCGGAAGTCGCTGGCCGGCTACATCTCCGGCGGCGAACAGCAAATGTGCGCCATCGGGCGGGCGATGATGGCGCGTCCGACCACGGTGCTGCTGGACGAGCCCAGCATGGGTCTCGCGCCGCAATTGGTCGAAGAAATCTTCGAAATCGTCCGCTCCCTCAACCAGAACGAGGGCGTGTCGTTCCTGCTGGCCGAGCAGAACACCAACATGGCGCTGAAATACGCCGACTACGGCTATATCCTGGAGAACGGCCGGGTCGTGATGGATGGTGCGGCTAAGGCTTTGGCCGAGAACGAGGACGTCAAGGAATTCTACCTCGGCATCTCCTCCGGCGAGCGCAAAAGCTTCCGCGACGTCAAGTTCTACCGCCGCCGCAAACGCTGGCTGTGAGGCCCGTCACTCGTTGAACGACAGATGCTCCCCCGCGGTGCAGTGGCCGATAATGGCGGCGTCTGCATAGCCAGCTTCGCGCAGCGCCGCCACGCATTCTGACGCCCTCCCCGCCGGCACTGCCGCCAGCAATCCGCCGGACGTTTGCGGATCGACCATGATGGCCGGCGCCAGCGGCACGGCGAGGCGGTTGGCGGGCGCGAGCGTGCTCTCGATACCCGCCGCCAAAGCCTCGGCGGCACCGGCAAGAGTTGGGACGGCGGCGACATCGACGACCGCACCGACGCCCGATGCCTCGATCATCTCCCGCAAATGGCCGGCGAGGCCGAAGCCTGTCACGTCCGTCGCCGCGTTCGCGCCGAATTGGCGGAGCACGGGTACGGCGGCGCGGTTGCTTTGCAGCATGCTGGCGAAGGCGGCCTCGACCGAGGAGGATGACGCTTTGCCCTGCATGTCTGCCGCCAGAATGATGCCGGTGCCAAGCGGCTTGGTCAGGATCAGGGCATCGCCCGGCTCTGCCCCTGCCTTGCGCCACAGCCGGTCTTCGTCCGCGAACCCGTTGACCGTCAGACCGAGCGCCATCTCCGGCCCCTCCGCCGTGTGACCGCCGACCAAAGCCGCACCGGCGGCGCGGATCGCCTCGCAAGCGCCGGTGAGGACTTGGATCAGGTCCGCCTCCTGTACGCCGGGCAGCGCGAATGGGACGGTGACTTGCGCCAACGCGCTATGCGCCTCGGCCCCCATGGCGAACAGGTCGGAGAGCGCATGCTCCGCCGCGATCCGCCCGAACAGATAGCCGTCGCCGGTGAAAGCGCGGAAGTGATCGGTCGATTGCACCAACACCTGACCGGGCGGCGGCCGCAGCAGGGCTGCATCGTCGCCAGCCCCCATGATCACGCCGGACGCCTCGCCGGTGTCGAGCCCACGCAAGACGCGGCCGAGCACGTCGCTGGAGATTTTGGAGCCGCAGCCGGCGCACCGCATCGGCGCAGCACCTTTCGCCTCGCTCATCTGCGGCAGGACCTGGTATTTGTGCATCCAGCGGCGGTCGATCCAATCCTTCCACTGCCAGACCCATGCACCGGATGCCGCGATCCCGCCGTAAGACGCTATGGCAAAGCGCCCGCCGCCGGAGAGCAGCGACAGGAACCGCCGCTGCGGGCGAAACGGCAGCAGCGGCCTGCCCCGCGCTGCCTGCCGCAGGTTCTGAGCCAGGATCGGCCCTTGCCGCACCGCATAGACGCCGGCCTTGGGCAACTGCCTCGGCGTATAGGACGCGATGTCGCCGCAGGCGAACACGTTGGGATGGGAGAGGCTGGCGAGCGTCTCCCGCACCTGAATAAATCCGCGATAGTCGAGGGCAATGCCAATATCGGCCAGCCAAGCGGGCGCGGCGCTGCCAGTGGCCAGAACCGTCATGGCGCTGTCGAGGCGGCTGCCGTCCGCCAAAGTCACGCTATCCGCATCTACCGCCTCCACGGCACTATTGGTGCGGACAGCGATATCGCGGCGGCGCAGCAACCGGCCCATCAGTTTCCGAACCATTGGCGCATAAGTCGGCAACAGCGTTGCCATATCGGTCAACAGAGTAACCTTCGGCCGCAGGCGCCGCAGCCGGTATTCCAGCGCCAAAGCCAACTCCGCGCCACCGGCCCCGCCGCCCGCAACGGTGATGGCAGCACCCGGGCGAAGCTCGGCTTCGCGCTCATGCAGTCTGGCGAGAAACCGATCCAAGGGCTTGATCGGCAATCCAAACTCGCTGGCACCTGGGATCTCGGCAATATCGGTCACCGAGCCGATGTCGAACGAGATCAGGTCATACCGCAGCGGCGGCCTGCCCGCCACCGTCAGCCGGCGGGCTTCCGGATCGAGGCCGGTAGCGGAGCCATGGATCAACCGCGCATTCGCAAACCGGCAGAGTGGGCCCAGATCTATGGTACACTGGTCATGGGTATAGTGACCGGCGATCCGCCCCGGCATCATGCCGGAATATGGCGTGAAGACATCGCGCGCGACCAGGGTCAGGCGAACGCCCGGCTGCGGTTTCATGCCGAAGGCCCGCAGCACGGCCACGTGCGAGTGGCCGCCCCCGACCAGCACAATCTCGGTCTCAATCGGACGCTCGCTCGACCCTTGCACCTAGTCCTCGCGCATCAGTTCTGGCGCACCAGCCAACCGGAAAGCCGGTCGAGCGCCTGTTCGATGTCACTGGGGTCGATGCAATAAGAAAACCGCACGGTACGCTGGCCGCGGTCAGGATCGAAGTCCAGGCCGGAGGTGATCGCGACGCCGGCTTCGTCAAGCAGTCGCGCGCAAAAGCCGGCGCTATCGTTGGTCAGGTGGCCGACATCGGCATATACATAGAAAGCGCCGTCCGCCGGGGCGAGTTTGGTCAGCCCGATGCTCGGCAGGCCTTCGAGCATTTTCTGGCGATTACCAGCGTACATTGTGCGGTTGGCTTCCAACTCCTCGGTCGCATCGAGCGCTCCGAGCGCTGCGACTTGGCTGACGCTAGGCGGGCTGATGAAAAAGTTTTGTGCCAACCGCCCAACCGCATCGACCAAATCCTCCGGCAAGACCAACCAGCCTACCCGCCAACCGGTCATGGAGAAGTATTTGGAGAAGCTGTTGATCACCACCGCGCTGGAGGAATACCGCGCCGCGGTCTCGGCGGCACCACTGAATACCAAACCATGGTAGATCTCGTCGCTGATCAGGCGGATGCCGCGGGCGTGACAAGTCTCGGCGATGGCCTGCAACTCCCCTGGCGGCAACAGCGAGCCGGTGGGATTGGAGGGGCTGGCAACGACCACTCCGGCAAGGTTCGGCACCTGATCGATCATCGCGGCCGTCATCTGATACCCGGTCTCCGGACCGGTCGGCAGGCGTACCACTTCGCAGCCGAGCGCCGCCAGGATATTGCGATAGCAGGGGTAGCTGGGATCAGTTAGCAGGACCCGGTCACCGACCGAAAAGCTCGCCAAAAACGCCAGCATAAAGCCGGCACTGGAGCCCGTCGTGACCGCAATTCGCTCCACCGGAATACTTTCGCCGTACCAGTCCTGGTAGTGGCGGGCCAGACGCTCCCGCAGCGGCGGCATTCCGAATGGGAGGGTGTAACCCAGGACTTCGTTGTCGATGGCCCGCTTCGCCGCTTCACGCGCCAACCGCGGCGCGGGTGTACCGGGTTGGCCGACTTCAAGGTGCAGCACATGATCGCCGCGCGCTTCGCAGGCTGCCGCCTGCGTCATTACATCCATGACCATAAATGAGGAAATATCGCTGCGTTGAGCAGGCGAAAACGGCATTTGGGGGCCTTTCAGTTGTGGACGGGCTCGGTTGCGGTGCAGGTCAGGTGCGAGGCTTAGGACCTCGGGTCGCCTAGCGCCGCGAGCCCATGACCGGCGGGGTCGCTGCCTGCCTGGCAGGATTCCGGATAGTTCGGCAGCCCGCGGGAACAGACAATCGCATTGCCGCCGCCGGGCATGCTGGCGAGCGCGCCGTCCAACGGCACTGCCGCGGCAACCGTCCGCTCCGCGAGCGCGGCCGGCTCGCCGCCAGCGATGGCTGCGAGCAGAATCTTCGTGTTCTTGTTCGTCACCAGAGCCGGCAATCCCTCCGGCGCGCCAGCCACCGGGAAGAACACACCGCCGACCAGCCGGCCGCTGCCATAGGGGCGGCCCATGCTGAAGACACAGGCGACGGCGCTGCCTTCGCGATCCACCACCACCATGCGCGATTCGGCTCGCCGCGTGTCTGCGGTCCCGCTTGTCCGAGCGACCGGGACCGTCACCAGAAGATGGTCGCCCAGCGCCCGCTGCTCGGGGTCAATGGCGATGGGTAAGGCATTGCGCCAGTCGTCGCGATTGATGCCGATCCCGGCCAGCGCCGCCGCGTCCCACAATTTCTGCGCGGACCGTCCGGAGTAAAAATCGCCGGCGCCGTGCTCGCGAATTTGGCCGAGCAGCCCTGCCAAATCCAATTGTTGCAGGGGCGCACCGACCTCGGTTGCGCTACCACCATAGACAGCTTGCGCCGCAGGGTCGCTCGGCGCGGCTGCTTGCCAGTCGTCGACAAAGGCTAGCGAGCGCTTGTGCTCAAACCGTGCCAGAGCCTCCGCCGGCCCGACGACCTGCCGCCATGGTAATCTGCCGGTGCGCGCGTGAATCGCCGCCATGGTCCGCACGCCCGCCGGACTATCGACGACATAGGCGCGGTGGGTCAGGTCGGCCGCGTTGTAGTCCAGGCAATACCCCTGAGCCATCAGCCCGACCGAGGCCGGTTTGGTCACGCCAAGCGCGAAAAACGTCGCCGCGGCCGCATCGCCGGCACTGCCGCCGGCGGCCAGAATATCGCGGCCGACCAGTGCTGCATACGGCTCGTCCGCCACTACCCCGCCGGTGAAGCCTTGCACGTAGCCGGGCGAGCCCAATTCAGGGTCGGAACTGCAGGCGGCGAGAAGGATGGCGAGCCCGAGAGACAGAAAGGGATTCCTTGCAACGACGCGCGATATTCGCCATTTGCAATGCTGGGCGCCCGACAGGCGATTTGACATGATCTACCGTACAATCTCTGCGTTGATGGACAGAACAGGCGGCAGCCCATTCGGCTATCGTCGCGCCGTGGCGGCTTTGCTGCTGTTAGCGCTTAGCAGTGTCAGTCTTGCGACCCCTGCCCGTGCGCAAAGCTTCATTCGCGACGCGGAAATCGAGGCTACCATCCGCGGCTGGGCAACGCCACTGTTGCGTGCTGCGGGTCTTTCGCCCAACGACGTGCAGCTGCACATTGTCAAAAGTGATCAATTGAACGCGTTTGTTGCTGGAGGCTTGCGCATATTTATCTATACCGGCCTTCTGCGCCGCACCAAATCGCCGGAGGAGGTGATCGGTGTGCTCGCGCACGAAATCGGCCATATTCAGGGTGGCCACCTGGCCAGAACGCGCGATGAAATGGCCAATGCATCGGCTCAGGCCATATTGTTCGCAGTGCTGGGCGTGGTTGCGGCGGTTGCCAGCGGCGATGGCCGGGTCGGCGCGGCTGTCGGCGCTTTCGGCCAGACCGCGGCGTTGAAATCGCTGCTGCAATATAGCCGCACGCAGGAGTCTGCAGCCGATCAGGCCGCCCTGCGGCTGATGGATGCGACCGGCCAGTCGGCCAAAGGTCTGGAATCCTTTCTGTCGGTGTTGGGCGATCAGGAACTGCTGCTGCCGGAGCAACAAGACCCCTATCTGCGCACCCATCCGATTTCCCGTGAACGCGTCGCAGCCTTGCAGCAGCACCTTGAGACGTCACGCTACAGCGATGTTCCGAGCGGCGCCGAGTCACGGGCGGCGCACGCGCGCATGAAGGCGAAGCTGGACGGGTTCCTGGCGCCGTTCGGCTCCGTACTGCGCGAGTATCCGGAACGCGACACCTCGACACCTGCCCTGATTGCGCGCGCCGTCGCCTACCATCGAACCAACCGCCTGGCCGAAACCGACGCGGCTATCGACGCGCTGCGGACCCGGCTGCCGCAAGACCCGTTCATTCAGGAGTTGTACGGTCAAATCCTGTTCGAGCGCGGCGACAATACCCAAGCGATCGAGGCCTATAAGCGCGCATACGAACTCGCCCCGAATGAGCCGCTGATCGCCATCGCCTATGCGCAAGCTTTGGTCGTTGCACCGGGCACTGCCGACCTGGACCTGGCGGTGAAGTTGCTGGAGCGGGCGGTCCGGCAGGATTCCGAGAGCGGCGGCGCCTGGCGCACCCTCGGAACCGCCTATGGCCGCCAGGGCCAACTGGGCGAGGCCGCGCTGGCTTTGGCCGAGTCCGAATCGCGCTTCGGTCGCGCCGATCTGGCGTTTCAGCAGGCGAGCCGCGCGCAGACTCTCCTGAAAACCGGCAGCCCGGCCTGGCTCCGCGCCGAGGATATTCGCCAGGCAGCCGAGCGGGCGCTGATCAAGCGGGCGGAGCATTAGCAGCGCGGACAGGCCGCTGCATCATAAAAAACACGTGATGTCGGCGCGTTTCCGGTTGCGCTGTTGTCTTTCGCGCGGCAGTTTACTGGCCAATTCCATGAACATCTCCGAAGGATACCGTCATGCGCGCCTGGATCGCTGGACTATCGTGCGCCGCCGCAATCGCGGTCTCAGCGCTAACCCTCACCGCGCCGCTAGCGCTGGCGGCAGCCGATACCATTGATGAGGCCCGGGTCGAGGCGATCATCGAGCGGTTGCTGACGGAAAAGCCCGAATTGGTGATCGACGCGATCCGCGCCTATCAGGCCCGGGAGGAAGCCGCCAAGGCGGACGAACAGCGCAAGCAGGTGCTGGCCCAGAAAGACAGCATCCTGGGCAATCCCAACGATCCCTTCATCGGCAACCCGGACGCGAAATATACCGTGGTCGAATTCTTCGATTACCGCTGCGGCTTCTGCAAACGCTCGCTGCAAACCGTGCTGGACCTGGTCGAACGCAACAAGGATGTGCGGGTCGTCTTCAAGGAATTCCCGATCCTGGGCGAAGAATCGGTTCTTGCAGCGCGGGTCTCGCTAGCCCTCCAGAAAGTCGCGCCGCAAAACTATGGCAAATTCCATGAGACGGTGATGCGGCACCGCGGTACGCTGAGCGAGGAGGCGCTGCTGGCCATTGCAACCAAGGTCGGCGCCAACGCCACGGCCGTTCAGAACGCCATGAAAGACCCCAGCATTCAGGAGACGATCCGCAACAACTATCGGTTGGCGGAGGCGCTGAACATTCGCGGCACCCCGGCCTTCATTATTGGCGATGCGGTGATCCCAGGGGCGGTCGATCTGGCAACCCTGGAGAGGTTGATCGCCGACCTGCGAAGCTGACCCGGTACCGCAAAGCCCTCGCCCGCTGTCTCGAACCGCGGTCCGCCATAGGCAGGCCGCGGTTTTTTCTGCATGCTGATCCGCAGATACACTGGCTGCGCGGGAGCCATCGGAATGCGGACATCGGCAGAGACATTCGACTTCATCGTCACTGGCGCCGGCTCCGCCGGATGCGCGGTCGCGGCGCGGCTGAGCGAGTCCGGGCGCCACTCCGTATTGCTGCTGGAGGCCGGGCCGCGCGATACCAACCGCTGGATCCACATCCCGATGGGTGCGGCCAAGGTGTTCGTCGACCCGGTGGTCAACTGGCGCTTCGAGACCGAGCCGGTGGAGAGCCTGAACGGACGGGTGCTCTACCAGCCGCGGGGCAAGGTATTGGGCGGCACCAGTTCGATCAACGGCACCGTCTACATGCGCGGCACGCCCGGCGACTACGACCAATGGCGGCAGATGGGGTGTACGGGCTGGGACTGGGATTCGGTGCTGCCCTACTTCAAGAAAGCCGAGGACCAGGAACGCGGCGACAGCGACCTGCACGGCTCCGGCGGGCCGTTGCGCGTGTCGAACATTCCGGCCGAGTACGAACTGCCGGCGGCGATCATCGACGCGGCGGTAGAGGCTGGCATTCCGCGCAATCCGGACTTCAATGGCCCGACGCAGGAAGGCACCGGCTACTATCAATTCACCGCGTCGAAAACCAAACGCTGGAGCAGCGCCCGCGCCTATCTGGAGCCGGCCAAAACCCGCGCCAACCTGAAGATCGAGACCGAGGCGCACGCGACCCGCGTTCTGCTGGAGGATGGCCGCGCAACCGGTGTCGCCTACCGCCGGGGCGGCGAGGAGCGCATCGCCCATGCGCGGCGTGAGGTGGTGGTCTCCGGCGGCGCGTTCGGATCGCCGCATCTGTTACAACTGTCCGGCATCGGCCCCGGCGCTCTGCTGCAACAGCACGGCATCGCCGTCGAGCGGGAGTTGGCCGGCGTCGGTGAGAACCTGCAGGATCACTTCAACACATACATTCCGTTTCGCTGCGCCAAGCCAGTGACCGCCAACGATCTGGCCAACAGCGCCATGCGCCGGATGATGGCCGGCGCCCAATACTTTCTGCTGGGCAAGGGCCTGTTGGCGAATACGGGCGTTCACGCCGGCGCATTCGTGCGCACCGACCCCAGCCTGGAACGCCCGGACTTGCAGATCAACTTCCTGTCGTGGGGCACCAAGGCGCGCACGGCAGAGCGTGTCGAGGTCTACCCGTTCTCCGCCTTCAGCCTCAGCCCGGTGCATTTGCGGCCGGAGGGACGCGGGCAGGTGCACCTGAAATCCGCCGATCCGCTGGCCGCGCCGGCGATCCGCTATGAGTTCCTGAAGACCGAGTATGACCGGCAGGCGATCCTTTATGGTATCCGCCTCTGCCGGCAGATCGCGCAGCAGCCGGCCCTCGCCGCCTACACCATGGACGAGGTGGCGCCCGGCGCCCATATCACCGATGATGAGAGCTTGCTGGAGGACGTACGCAACCGGGCGGTCGCCAATTACCACCCGGTGGGTTCCTGCCGCATGGGCACCGGCGCCGACGCGGTCATCGATCCGCGCTTGCGGGTGCATGGGGTTGACGGCCTACGGGTGGCGGATGCCTCAATCATGCCGATGATCGTCGCCGGCAACACCAACGCGCCCTCGATCATGATCGGCGAAAAGTGCGCCGCGATGGTGTTGCAGGATACGAAATAGGCACGAATTCAGATGGATAAGAGGATACCTTAAGAATGGACTTGAAGATCATCGGCCTGATGAGCCCCGGCGACATGGGCCACGGGATCGGTCGCGCACTTCGCGAAAGCGGGCGGCGGGTTCTGACCGATCTCTCCGGTCGCAGCGAGCGCACGCGCGGCCTGGCTGCGGAGGCCGGACTGGAAGACGCCGGCAGCCTGACCGCGATCATGCGGGAGGCGGACCTGGTGCTGTCGATCATGCCGCCCGCGGCCGCCGAAGACTTTGCCACGGCAGCGGCGGAGGCGATGGCCGCGGCGGGCCGAACGCCGATTTTCGCCGACCTGAACGCCACCTCTCCGGCGACTTCGAAAGCCATCGAGATCGTCATCCGCGGGGTGGGTGCACCCTATGTCGATGGCAGCATCATCGGCCTGACGCCTGGCAAAGCGGCGCCGCCACGTATCTATGTCTCCGGACCGGAGGCGGAACCGCTGGAGGCGTTGACCACCGACACGATGATTTGGAAGTTCGCCGGCGCCGATGCCGGGCGGGCCTCCACGCTGAAAATGCTCTATGCCGGATTGAACAAGGGCACATGGGCCTTGCAGGCGACAATGGCGATTGCGGCGGAGCGCTACGGCCTGTTCGATGCGTTCATGGCGGAGGTCTCGGGCAGCAATCCGCAGCGCGCCAAGGATATGGAGGCATGGGTCGGCTTCCTCGCCGCCGACGCCGAGCGCTGGCACCCGGAAATGGTCGAGATTGCAGAAACCTTGGCGGCCGTCGGCGCCTCCACCGGCTTTCACCGCGGCGCGGAGGAAGTGTTCCGTCTGCTGGCGCGCACACCGCTGGCGGAGGAGACGCGGCAAACCTGGGATCGCTCGCGCTCGATGAAGGAATCGGTGCGCATCTTTGCCGAAACCCTGGCGAAGGAACAGGACTGACCGCTCACCCCTTGCTATCGCCCAGGCAATCCGCCACATCAGGATACACCCTCTTTGACACAAGAAAGTGCAAGCCATGTTGGAAGTGAACACACCCGCAGACATGAAATCCTATGTCGGCAAGGAGTTGGGCGTCAGCGATTGGATCGTCATCGATCAGGAGCGCATCAACCGCTTCGCCGACGCGACCAACGACCATCAGTGGATTCATGTGGACCCAGAGCGCGCGGCGAAGGAATTGCCGACCACGTCGACCATCGCGCACGGCTATCTGACCATGTCGCTGATCGCCGGGCTGCCGGTCTTCAGGATCAAGAAGACCTCGAATATGATCAACTACGGCGCCAACAAGGTCCGCTTCACCAACATGGTGCCGGTCGACAGCAAGGTGCGGCTGCGCACCAAATTGTTGGCGGCAGACGAGGTCAAGGGCGACGGCGTGCGCCTCACCTGCGAGCAAACGATTGAGATAGAGGGACAGGATCGCCCGGCGCTGGTCGCCGAGACCCTGATGATCGCCTACCCTTGAGGAACGCCTGCCAGCTTCGCAATCGCCGCGCGCCAAACCTGCTTGCGCGCGGCGGCGGAACGGATCAGGCGGGCGCGGCGGCGGATGCCGTGCATGTGCACCCCATGCGCCAGCATCAGCCCAATCCCGCCGAGTAGCAGAACCTGGAAAATCGCGTGGCCATCGCCGCGGCCGGACCAGGTCAAGGCGGCCGCCACACCGATGGCGGTGGTCAACAGAAAGACAGACCAGCCGGTCAGGCGGTGGCGGCGGATGATCGCCGCCTCCTCCCCCGCCAGGGCTTGCAACGCGGCGTCACGGATCGCCGCCTCACCGATACCGCGCGCCAGCAATTGGCGAACTTGCGCCTGCGTCTCCGCCCCCAGCCTCTCGCCGCTGTCGGCGAGACGCGGGGCTGTGACCCAATCTTCGCTGTAGGCGGCGAGGCGTTCGTTGGCGCTGGCGCGCGCCAACTCATCGGGTGAGCGGAAATCGGGCGTAATCTCGGCGGTGGCCTGGGACTGCGCCATGGCGATCTCAACTCTCCGATGATTGGGACGGATTAGCGGGAATAGAACTCGATCACGAGGTTCGGCTGCATATGCACCGGATACGGCACGTCGGCGAGCTTTGGCGCACGCACATAGGTGCCCTTCATATCGTTGTGATCGACATCGAGGTAATCCGGCACGTCACGCTCGCCGGACTCAATCGCCTCCAACACCAGGGCCATGTTGCGGCTCTTGTCACGGACGGTAATCACGTCGCCGTCTTTGACTTGGTAGGAGGGAATGTTGACCCGGCGGCCATTCACACTGACATGCCCGTGGTTTACGAACTGGCGCGAGGCAAAAACCGTCGGCACGAACTTCATGCGGTAGACGACAGCGTCGAGCCGGCGCTCCAGCAGGCCGATCAGGTTTTCCGAGGTGTCACCGCGGCGACGCACCGCCTCGGCGTAAAGGCGGCGGAACTGCTTTTCGGTAATGTTGCCGTAATAGCCCTTGAGCTGCTGCTTGGCGCGAAGTTGCGTGCCGAAGTCGGTCACCTTCTTGCGCCGCATGCCGTGCTGGCCGGGGCCGGATTCGCGCTTGTTGATCGGGCTCTTCGGGCGGCCCCACAGATTGACGCCCAGGCGGCGGTCAATCTTATGCTTCGCCTCAATGCGCTTAGACATAGATGTAGTCCTTTTTCAGGATGATGTTTGTTGTCCTGATAGTCTTGAGCGCACCGCCGGGGCGAGTGGCCAAGCGAGGTCGAGCGAACATTGGCTCTACCTGCATTCTCAGGAAGCGAAGAGCGGCTTATAGTGGATCGGACGCCCACTTGTCAAACCGCGCACACCTGCTCACCGGAGTCCGACCCGAAATGGCCGAAGCGGGAAACTGCCCATGCCGCAGACCGTTCGGGCAATTGCCGGTCTGGGCTCTGGTGCGGGGGGTGTCTCGTGGCCTGAGCCGGCGCGGCCCCCGATCAGCCTACGAAGAAGCCCGGCAAGCGGGCTGCTGTCCAAAGTTCGTAAGTGGCCAAATGGCCCGGACGACACGGCTAAGCGGCGACCACTGCCCCCGTTGCGATCAGCGCGTCGATCTCGTCGCCGGAATAGCCGGCTTCGGCCATGATCTCCCGCGTGTGCTCGCCGACGGCAGGCGCCTGCCGCTGTAATCCCAGAGCGTGATCACCGACTTCCAGTGGCAGCCGCGGCAGTTTGGTCCAGTCGCCGTTCGGCATCTGAATCGGCAGAAGCCCAATACCGGAGTTCAACTGCGGGTCTTCGAACAGGTCGGCGGCTGTCGCGACCGGCGCGAAGGGGATGCCGATACGCTCGGCAATCTCGACGATTTCCGTGGTGGTGCGCGCCTTCACGATATCGGCCACCAGCGGCAGCAATCGCGGACGTTCCGCCACTCTGGCCTCGTTCGAGGCCAGGGCCGGGTCGTCGAGCAGGTCGGGTCGATCGAACTCGACGCAAAACCGCCGCCAATGATTATCTGACGTCAGACCAATGAAGATTTGATCGCCATCCGCGGTTTCGAACGGCTCGTAGACCGCCCACGCCCCCTCGCGCGCCGGCATCGGCGGCACCGGGCGGCGCGTGATGGCCTGGCCGGCCATGTGCTGGGTCATCAGCCATGCCGTGCTTTCATACAGAGCGCTTTTCAGGTATTGGCCTTTGCCGGTGCGTCGGCGCTCCTCCAAGGCAGAGAGCGCGCCGACAACGGCCATGGTGCCGCCCATCATGTCGATCACGCTGGCGCCGGCGCGCAGCGGCTGGCCCGGCGGACCGGTCATATAGGCGAGACCGCCCATGAACTGCACCACCTCGTCCAAGGCCGGGCGGTGCTCGTAGGGGCCGGAAAGAAACCCCTTCAACGCGCCATAAATCAGCCCGGGGTTCAGGTGCTTGACCTGCTCATAGCCGCAGCCCAGCCGCTCCATGGTGCCGGGGCCGTAGTTTTCGAACAGCATGTCGGCGCCGGCGATCAGCTTGTGCGCCACGGCGCGGCCTGAGTCGGACTTCAGGTCGAGCGCTATGCCGCGTTTGTTGCGGTTGAAGCTGACAAAGAACCCGGCGGCGAAGCCCGGCAGGCGACGGGTCTTGTCGCCATCCGGCGCTGGCTCGACCTTGATCACGTCGGCGCCCAAATCCGCCATGATGACGCCCGCGGTCGGGCCCATGATGGTGTGGCAGAACTCCAGCACGCGAATGCCGGCGAGGGGAAGGTCAGGGGTCGTCATTGACGATCCTTCCCGCGTTCGGCCAAGACTTCCAGATGCGGCGCGAATTCGGCGAACACCTGCTCATAGACCGGACGCTTGAAGCCGACGATCAGGTCGACGACCTCCTCCGGCTTCGCCCACCTCCAGGCCGAGAATTCCTGATGATGGTCGCGGATGTCGATGTCTGCGTCGCTGCCGGTAAAGCGCAGCAGGAACCATCGCTGCTTCTGGCCACCGTACCGGCCGCGCAACGCTTTGCCGGAGACCGCGGTGGGCAGGTCGTAGCAATACCAGGATTGGCTTTCGGCCAGTACCTCTGCCGCGGTAACGCCGGTTTCCTCCTGCAACTCCCGCATCACGGCGTCCCCCGGCGTCTCGCCGGGATCGATACCGCCTTGGGGCATTTGCCAACTGTCGCGCGTGCCGATCCGCTTGCCGATCCAGACCTGTCCGTGGCGGTTGGCGAGCGCGATACCGACGCATGGCCGGTAGGGGAGTTTCCGCGGAGCCGCCATAGCCGCGATCAGCCGTCCGACCGGCGGTTGAAAAGCGCCAACCCCCGCAACAGATCGAGCGCGCGCGAGAGTTGGTAGTCCACCGGCGGTGGCGCGTCGGCGGCAGACGAATCTTCGCCGGAGGGAGCGTCAGTTGCATCCTGCTTCGCGGCGGGTTGGGCGGCGTCCTCGTTCCCATCGGCCTCCGCTGGCTTGTCCAATGCGCCACGCAGATCGGCTTCGCGCCGACGCCTGGATACGTCGACATTCTCGACGCGAGCCGGCGTCACTTCGATATCGGGTGTGATGCCCTTAGCCTGTATCGAAACGCCCGACGGCGTGTAATAGCGCGCGGTGGTCAACCGAATAGCGCCGTAGCCGGGGATCGGTTGAATGGTTTGCACCGAGCCTTTGCCGAAGGATCGCGTGCCCATCAACAAGGCGCGACGGTGATCCTTCAGCGCGCCCGCGACGATTTCCGAGGCGGAGGCGGAGCCGCCATTGATCAGCACGACGATGGGCAGGCCATTGGAAATATCGCCTGGACTGGCGTTAAACCGTTGTGCGTCTTCTTTTTCCCGCCCCCGGGTCGAGACGATTTCCCCCTGATCCAGGAAGTCATCGGAGACCGCGATCGCCTGGTCAAGCAGGCCGCCGGGATTGTTACGAAGGTCCAGCACCAGCCCTTTCAACTTGCCGCCCGGCGCCTCGCTCTCCAGATTTTTAAGCGCTCTGCGCAGGCCGACATCGGTTTGCTGGCTGAAGCTGGTGATACGCACATAGGCGATATCGCCTTCCAGGCGGGAGCGAACCGACTGGATTTTGATGATGGAGCGGGTCAGCGTGACATCGAACGGCGCCTCCTCCCCCCGTCGTATCGTGAGCACGATGTCGGAATCCGGTTTGCCGCGCATCTTCTCCACGGCTTCGGCCAGGGTCAGGCCCAGGATGGCCTCGCCATCCAGATGGCTGATCAGGTCGCCTGGTTGCAGCCCTGCCCTGTATGCGGGCGTGTCGTCGATCGGCGAGACCACCTTGACCAGGCCGTTTTCCATCGTCACCTCGATACCGAGGCCGCCGAACTCCCCCTTGGTCTGAACCTGCATATCCTGGAAGTTTTTCGGGTTCATATAGCTGGAGTGCGGATCCAACGACGACAGCATACCGTTGATGGCCGCTTCGATCAGCTTCTCGTCGGAAACTTCCTCCACATACTCTGCGCGCACCCGCTCGAACACATCGCCGAACAGATTGAGAGAGCGGTAAGTTTCCGATGATTTGCTTTTGGCGGAAGCCGGGGCGGACACGACAAGAGCCAGCGCCAATCCGACGCCGATCAATCCGAACCTGCTGATAGTTTCGCGCCGCATTCGTTAACTCCTAATCGCGTCTTAGCTTCTGCCGACTGTGAACCATTTCAACGGGTCTACGGGTCTGCCATCCCGGCGGATTTCGATGTAGAGCGAGCCATGTGCCGCAACCCGGCCGAGAGGCTCGCCGGCCAGAACCCATTGGTCCGTCACAGCGCTAACCCTCGCCAGGCCGGTGATGACTGAGTGAAAGCCGCCGCCGTGATCCGTTATCAAGACTAAGCCATAGTTCTGAAACTCGCCAGCATATCGAATGCGGCCATCGGCCGGCGCCAGCACCGGGGCGTTTGCGGTGGTGGTAATCGTGATGCCTTCGGCGAACGCGTCGTTGCCTTCGCCGAAGCGGCGGTCGACTTTGCCGGCGACCGGCAACAGCAGCCCGCCCTGACGGTTCGCCAGGCCGGCCAGATGGATCGGCGGGCCAGGATCGCGCGCCGGTTCGGTTCCAGCCCGCTGAGCGATGGCGGCGCGGCGGCGGCGTTCCGCGGCGATGGCGGCGCTGCGGGCGCTGCGGGAATCGTCAAGGCGTGCGATCAGTTCGCGCATATCGTTGGCGCTCTTGGCCTGCCGGCTGGCAGTGGCGGCAGCCCGCGCCGCCTCTGCGTGCCGCGAGGTCAGCACCGAATTTTTCCGGGCGACCAGTTGTTCCGCCTCGGCCAGACGCCGCTCCAAGGCCTGTTTCGCCTTGACCAGAGACGCTTGCCCGGCAGCTACATCGGCTGCAGCGTCGCGGATGCGGTCGAGGTCGCCGCGCAGCAGGTCGGCGCGCCGCTGCAGGCGCGGAATGATGCCGCGCAGAATGAAGGCGCTGCGCAAACGGTCGGTGGTGGGGCTGTCTTGCAGCACGGCGGCAGAGGCCGGCACCGTCACCAGCCGCACCAGCGCCGACAGCGTGCCGCCGACCTGGCGACGGCGCGCGTTCCATTCGGCCAGATAGGCGGCCTGGGTGCGTTTCAATTCTTCCAGGCCGGCAGTCTTCGCAGCGATGGTCGCCTGATGCCGCCGCAAGTCGAGCGCCGCACTCTGAACGGCAGACTGCAGCGCCTGGACCTGGCCGGCCATCGCCGCCGCCGCCCGTTCGGTGGCCGCCTGCTCCTGCCGGGCTTGGCTCAGCCGGCGTTCGGCATTCTCCAGCTCTTGCTCCGCGGCTGCGCGCTCCGGATCCTGGGCGGCGCTTGCGCCAGACGACAAGATCGCCGCTGCAATCAGAAAGCCGGCTAGCGGTGCGTGCAATCGCGTGGCTCTCATGCCGTTCTCAGTCCCGGTGGTAGGGATGGCCAGCAAGGATTTGCTGCGCCCGGTACAATTGCTCGGCTAACAGAACGCGTGCCAACATGTGCGGCCAGGTCGCCCGTCCGAATCGGAGGGTTCGGGTCGCGCGATGCTGCACGCTCTGGTCCAGACCGTCGGCGCCGCCGATGGCGAAACCGCAAGCCGCCTTCCCCTGATCGCGCCACGCCGCGAGCAAAGATGCAAATGCCTGGCTAGAGAGGTCGTCACCGCGTTCATCCATCGCGATGATCGGACCAGATTCGGGCAGCACTTGCAAAAGCAAAGCACCCTCCGCCGCCTTCAACTTTTCGGGGGCGAGGTTGCCGCGGGCCTGAACCTCGCGCAGGTCGACCGGAAATGCCGTCATCCGGCCCAGATAGGTTTCCAGCAGCGCGCGCGTCGGGCTCTGCCGCAGCCGTCCGACCGCGGCGATGACGATGCGCAATACCCTATCGCCCGTTTCGGCTCAGGACAGAGCGCCGGTTGGCGGTGCGCCGGACGAAGATCGCGGGCCGGCGACGCCCCACATCGCCTCGATATTATAGAACTCCCGCACCTCCGGCCGGAACAGGTGGACGATCACGTCGCCGGCGTCCAGCAACACCCAGTCGCCTTGCGCCAGGCCTTCGACCTTGGGCGTCGGGCCGGCTTCCTTCACCGCCCGCCCCAGATAGTCGGCCAGCGCCTGCACTTGCCGGGCGGAGCGGCCGGAGGCGACGACCATGTGGTCGGCCATCGGGCTTTTGCCGGTCAGGTCGACGGTGACGACATCTTCGGCCTTATTGTCGTCCAGAACCCGGACGATCACGGCGAGGAGCCGGTCGGCGGCCGCAGAATTTGCTTTCGATTGGCCACCGCCGTTGCTGGCGATGAATTCGGCGGGGGCGTCCACAGTCCGTGGACTGGTCGGCATTGAGTTCGGTGTTATCGGTTGGGTCCTCCCATGAGGGTCGCAGCGTGACCGGCCTCGCGGATCGATGTTGCAGATGCAGGATGCAGGCGGATTGGAAAAAAAGCCCATGCGGGCGGTTGTTTCAGGGCCAACTGCCCTGCCGCCTCCAGTGGGATCCGGTTGCGCGCGTAGCGCTGTGCGACCTTGCCTGCCATTGCCCGGGCAGAATACGTCGGTCGGCCCCAGACCGCAATCGGAACTCGCGCGGCGATCTCCCGCCAACTCGCCCAGCGCGGCAGTTGGATCAGATTGTCGGCGCCCATCAGCCAGACAAAGCGGACGTGCGGCAGGTGTTTTTGCAGCGCCGCGATGGTGTCGATGGTGTAGCGCGTGCCCAATTGCGTCTCCACATCGCTCGCAACGATGCGCGGATGTCGGGCAACCTTCGCCGCATAGGCGAGGCGGTCTGCAAAAGGGGCCATGCTGTCGGCAGGTTTCAGCGGGTTCTGCGGCGACACCAGCCACCAGACCGCATCCAGCCGCAAATACTGCAACGCCAGGCGTGAGACATGCAGATGCCCTGCATGGGCCGGATTGAACGATCCGCCCAACAGGCCAATCCGCCCGCCGCTGCGCCGGCCCAGGCCATAGAGCGCCGGCGGGGTGAATGTGCTGCCGGTCACGAGCGGCTTCTGTCGGTCTGCCGGTCTATGGCCGCACCTGGCCTTCGCCGCGCACCACATACTTGTAGCTGGTGAGTTGGTCGGCGCCGACCGGCCCGCGGGCGTGGAAGCGATCGGTGGAGATGCCGATCTCCGCCCCGAACCCGAACTCGCCGCCGTCTGCAAACTGCGTTGAGGCGTTGTGTAGCACGATGGCGCTGTCGACCTCGGTCAGGAACCGGCTGGCGATGGCGTCGTCGTCGGTAACGATGGCATCGGTGTGGTGCGAGCCGTATGCGTTGATGTGCGCCATCGCCCCATCCACTCCATCGACGATCCGCACCGCGATGATGGCGTCCAGGTATTCGGTGCGCCAGTCGATCTCCGTCGCTGGCGTTACCCGCGCATCGGCGGCTTGGGTGAAGTCGTCGCCGCGCACGGCGCAGCCCGCCTCTATCAAAGCGCCGATCAGGGGTTGCAGATGCGTGTTGGCCGCCCGCCGGTCGACCAGCAGCGTCTCAGCCGCTCCGCAAATGCCGGTGCGCCGCATCTTGGCGTTGACGGCAATCGCCCGCGCCATCTCCAGATTGGCGGCGGCGTCAATGTAGAGGTGGCATAGCCCCTCCAGATGGCCGATGACCGGCATACGCGCCTCCTGAAAGACCCGCTCCGTCAGGCTTTTGCCGCCGCGCGGCACGATCACGTCGATCAGGCCCCGCGCCCGTAGCATTGCGCCGACCGCAGCCCGGTCCTTGGTCGGGACCCGCTGCACCGCATCGCGCGGCAGGCCCGCCACCGCAAAGCCGCCTTGCAGGCACTCGATCAGCACGCCCGCGGTCTGAAAGCTGTCGGACCCGCCGCGCAAGACCGCCGCATTGCCGGCCTTCACGCACAAGCCGCCGGCGTCGGCGGTGACGTTCGGGCGGCTCTCGTAGATCACGCCGATCACACCGAGCGGCACCCGCACCCGGCTGATGTTCAGGCCGTTGGCAGGCGTCCAGTTCTGGTCGGTGCTGCCGATGGGGTCCGGCCGGTCCGCGACCGTGTCGAGGCTCGCGGCGATCCCCTCGATCCGATCGGGCGTCAGGCGCAGACGGTCCAGAAAAGCTGAAGAGATGCCGTTGGCCTCCGCCGCGGCGCAATCGCTGGCGTTGACATCCAGCAGCGCGTTGGCGGCACCGCGCACCCGCTCCGCCGCCTGATGCAGACCCTCGGTTTTCGCAGTACTGCTGACTTTGGCCAATGCCACCGTCGCTGCCCTTGCCTTGGCGCCGATCTTGGCGATCAGACTGTCGGCGGCGGCTTCCGGCATGGGGGAGAGGTGGTTCATGACGCTTCTCTTCGGTCGGTCGGGTCTGCCGCTGCGGCAATAGCGGGCGATGTCAGGGCCAGGTCGTCGCGGTGGATCATCGCGAGGCGGCCACGATAGCCCAACAACTCCTCGAATTCCGAGCTTTTATGGCCGGCGATCAGGCGGGCGTCATCACTATCGTAAGCCACCAGGCCGCGGCCCAACTCCCGCCCCTCCATGTCTGCAACCAGCACCGCGTCGCCGCGCTCGAACCGGTCTTCCACCGATCGCACGCCGGCTGGCAGTAAAGAGCGGCCTTTGGCCAGCGCGCTGGCGGCTCCCGCATCGATACGCAACCGGCCCTTGGGGCGGAGGCTGCCCGCGATCCACTGCTTGTAGGCCGTCCGCGGCGAGGTCGCCGCCTCGAACCAGGTGCAGCGGGCGGAACCATCCGCGAGCGAGCGCAGCGGATGCAGAGCGCGGCCGCTGGCGATGACCATGTGACAACCCGCGCCGAGTGCGATCTTCGCCGCCGTCAGCTTGGTCACCATGCCGCCGGACCCATCCTGCCCGGGCTTGCCGGCCATCGCCTCGATCCGCGGGTCCACGCCCTTAAGATGTGGCAGGAATTCCGCCGCGGGATCGTGGCGCGGATCGCCGGTGTAGAGACCGTCGATATCAGAGAGCAGCACCAGCACGTCCGCGCCAATCATCTGCGCCACCCGTGCCGCCAGCCTGTCGTTGTCGCCGAAGCGGATTTCCTCGGTCGCCACCGTATCGTTCTCGTTGATAACGGGGATTGCGCCGTGCTTCAGCAGCGTCGCCAGCGTGCTGCGCGCATTCAGATAGCGCCGCCGCTCCTCCGTATCCGAAAGCGTTAGCAGCACCTGGGCGACGGCGATACCGTGGGCGCCCAGGACCGTCTCGTAGGCGTGCGCGAGGCGGATTTGCCCGGCGGCCGCGGCGGCCTGGCTTTCCTCCAGCTTCAAAACTCCGCTTGGCAGCTTGAGCGAGCGCCGGCCCAGCGCGATGGCGCCGGACGAAACCACCACCACCTCCTTGCCATCTGCGCGCATCGCTGCGATGTCCGCAGCCAGTGCTGTCAGCCATTGCTGGCGCGGCGTGCCGGCGTCACTATCGACCAGCAAGGCCGAGCCGATTTTGACCACCACTCGCCGTGCCGTATCCAGCGGCTGGCTCATGGCAGAAACGGTTCGGGTTCGACCACGCCGGCGCGCTTTTCCGCCACATGCTGCATCAGCGTATCGCAGAGCGCCTCGACCCCCGCGCCGGTCGCACCGGACAGGCGCACGATATCAGCCGGGTCGCAACCTGCCGCCTTGGCCAAATAGTCGATCTGCAAGGCGATGTCGTCGGCGTCCATGACGTCGGTCTTGTTCAGCGCCACCATCTCGACCTTGTCTTCCAGATCGGCGCCGTAGGCCGTCAGTTCGTCGCGCACGGTGCGGTAGGCGGCGGCGACGTCGTTGCCCATCGAACCGTCAACCAGATGCACCACCAGATCGCAGCGCTCGATATGGCCGAGAAACCGCGTGCCCAGCCCGGCGCCCTCGCTGGCACCCTCAATCAGCCCGGGAATATCGGCCAGAATCAACGTATCGTCGCCGCGGCGAACCACGCCCAGATGCGGGTGCAGAGTGGTGAAGGGGTAGGCTGCAACCTTGGGCCGAGCGCGGCTGGCGGCGGCCAGCAGCGTGGATTTGCCGGCGTTGGGCAAGCCGATCAGCCCGACATCGGCAATCAGCTTCAGCCGCAACCGCACCCACATTTCCTCACCCGGCCAGCCGGGGTCGGCGCGGCGCGGCGCTTGGTTGGTGGAGGTTTTGAAGTGGGTATTGCCGAAACCGCCATCGCCGCCTTGCAAGAAGACGAGCCGGTCGCCGGCTTCGGTGAAATCGGCGAGAATTTCCTCGCCATCTTCATCCAGAATCTGGGTGCCGGGCGGCACTTTCAGGACGATATCCTCGCCGCGCGCGCCGGTGCGCCGCTGCCCCATGCCGTGGGTGCCGCGCTTCGCCTTGAAGTGCTGTTTGTAGCGGAAATCGATCAGCGTGTTCAAATTGTCGACGCACTCGAAAATCACGTCGCCGCCGCGCCCGCCGTCACCGCCGTCTGGCCCGCCATACTCGATGAACTTCTCGCGCCGAAAGCTGACGCAGCCAGGGCCGCCGTCACCGCTTTTGAGGAAAACTTTCGCTTCGTCGAGGAAGCGCATGGGTTCGGTGCTTTCTTGAGGCGAGCCGCGCCGGCTGTCCGTTCACGGGGCCGGCGGCTCGCTCTGG
This sequence comes from uncultured Alphaproteobacteria bacterium, assembly GCA_963974445.1. Taxonomy (GTDB): domain Bacteria; phylum Pseudomonadota; class Alphaproteobacteria; order Bin95; family Bin95; genus JACKII01. Next base: position 3,260 of record CAXBDI010000012.1, on the reverse strand, counting down.
CTCAGTCGTCGCCGGCTGCAGCCGCATCGGCGCCGGCGGGCACTACATTGACATAGGTACGGCCTTGGCGCTTGCGCACAAAGCCGACCTCGCCATCGACCGTGGCGAACAAGGTGTGATCCTTGCCCATGCCGACATTTTCACCGGGATGGTACTTGGTTCCGCGTTGGCGCACCAGGATGTTACCCGGAACGACCGCCTCGCCGCCAAACTTCTTGACGCCCAGGCGCCGGCCTGCGCTATCGCGGCCGTTGCGCGAGGAGCCGCCTGCTTTCTTATGGGCCATGGCTCTGTCTCCTTCAGAAATATAGGTGTTGCGTGCGCCCTCAGGCGTCGATCGCGGTGATCTTCAGCACGGATTGCAACTGGCGATGGCCATTCTTCGTCCGCGATTTTTGCCGGCGGCGCTTCTTAAAGATAATGACCTTGTCGGCGCGGCTCTGGGCGACGATCTCGGCCTTGACGGCGACACCGTCCAAGGTCGGCGCGCCGATCCGTGGCTCGCAGTCGCCAGCCAGCATCAGGACCTGGTCCAGCGTGACTTCGCTACCCTCGTCGCCCGGCAGGCGCTCGACAGTGATAAGGTCATCTTTGGCAACGCGATACTGCTTGCCGCCGGTGCGAATGATTGCGTACATGATCGAACAATTCCATTCCGCGTCGCGCTCGCCCAGGGACAATACCGTGTCGGAGCGCGGTTCGGGAAGCCTGCGGTTATCGTTAGTAGGATCGCCAGTTCAGCGAAGCGCGGAACATAGTCAAAAGCGCCTGCCTGTCAACCCCTGCGGCATCCGAGGCGTTGCGGCCAGAGACGGAATTATCTAGGTTCCGCCGGTCGCTGAGCCAGGGTCGATTGGTCCCCGCTTATCGCGCCCTGCGGAGAGGTGCCAGAGTGGTTGAATGGGGCGGTCTCGAAAACCGTTAAGGGTGCAAGCCCTTCGAGGGTTCGAATCCCTCTCTCTCCGCCAGTTTGTTTTAAATCAGTGAATTAGGGCTTTGGGCAGCAAGTGCGACACAGAGTGGAGCACAAGACCCATGAAACTGTCAGCCTACCTTTCCCGTCACGACACGGCGTCTACTATTTCCGCTGGCCTCTCACTCGGGCTGAGGATCAGAAACGTAGGACCGTTAGGATTTCCTTAAGGACAAAATGCCCAGATCGGGCTGGAGACTTGGCCGTTATCTTGCGTCTTGTGGGCGATTGTTTGGGGATAACAAGACGTTGACGCACTACAAACGGAATGAAGTCCGGGAAATGGTCAGGGCATACTTTCAAGCCCAACTCGATCAGTACCTTCACTGGCTCGATATTCGCGGCCTATCCAAGAACGCTTTGGAGGATGTGCGCTGCGAGATGCTCGATCATGAAAGCTATCTCGACATGGAGATGGACTCGGACATGCACCTTCCGGTCAAGCGTTTCGTGCGTAAGTCCTGGATTTCAGGTCAAGATTGGCAAGAAAGCCCGCCAGCAATGCGGCAGGAACTTCGCAAGGGTCGCCGGGATATGCTCAGCCGCGTTCTGGAAGCCGCTGAGAGCCTTGACTGCGGCGCGGCATTCTGGATGAGTCTACGTGTTGCCTCACGACAGGATGTTCCCGATCGATCATGCTGTTGCCTCAACCGAATGTTCCCGGCGGATCTCGTCCGGCGAAGGCGGATTGTGTCGGCCCCTGATGCGCGAAAGCCCCCGTATCGCGCAGCGCATCAGGGGCCGCCGGCTGGGGCCCGCCTTGGGTGGTGCCGAACACAAGCTCCCTGGCCACGTCAGCCCTCCAGATTTTCAGACGACGCTGCACTGTGCGGAGCAACCCGTCAGGATAGGCGCCGGGATGGGCGGTCTGAAGTTTGGAGAGGAGGTTGCGTCCGGTTTGCGACCTGTCCTCGTCGAACCATGCCCGCAGTTCGGGCGTCACCGTTACAAGGGGGTCGGGCGCCGCCGGCCTCTGGGTAGGGGCGGCTTTCTCCGCGATGTCGGCCTGACCTCGCCTTCCTTCCAAGCGTGGCGCAACCCCTCGAGGAACGGCTCGACGTCTGCCTTGGCGCCGACGCTGACTTCGGCGGAAGGTGTGGCATCGACCAGCGCCGTGAGCCGGGCCTGTGCCTGTCGGATGTCGTGGAGCAGCATGACCGGGTCGAGCGTCCCGAACCGCACCGCCAGCGCAACCTTCGTTTCGTGGGCAACGGCCGGATGGGCCTGGACGCGCTGGCACGGTGTCAGCGGAGCATGGTAGCGCTTCACCACCCGGGCGCCGTCACGGGTCTTCTCCATCAGCTTGAACGATGGCTGGAAGAAGTTCACGAAGAGCCGCATGCTGCGATAGAGCCGCGCCAGTTCGGTTGTCGCGATGATGCCCGAGTATCGGCGATAGCCGACCATCCGGCGGACGCTCGCCGAAGGACCGCCGTGGGCCACGAGATCCGCCTCCATGTAGCCGGGGGCCGGATCGTTCCAGTCCGCGTAGGTACGGCCACCAACGCTTCGCGCACCGCCTCGTCGTATACCCGCCGCTCGGGCCGGGACCGGGAGCGGTCCACAACGGGCCCGCGCCGGAGAAGCCGCTCGGCATGCTTGCGATGATATCCGGAGATCTCCGCAAACTCCGTCAAAATCCGGCCCTTCTCGGCGCGCCGTGCGCACCGGTATCGCGATGCCACCGCCTTCAGGAGTTCGTCTCTCGTTGCCATGCTGATCCGCCTCATGCCTGCCTCCGAAGTGACCCTCAGGAACACCTCTAATGCGGCAAGCAAAGATCCTGCGGGAACAGTTCTGGCGAGGCAATGCGCCCAACTCCACGGCTGTCGCTGCCGCGAAGGCGTCGATCAGCCTGGCCACCGCCTATCGCATCGAAGACGACCCGCGATTGCCCTCCCTGAAGGCCGCGCCGCGGCAGCGCCGGCGACCCGATCCTCTCGCCAACATTTTCGACGCCGAGGTCGTGCCGATGCTGGAGGCGGCCCCCGGCTTGCGATCCGTTGCCATTTTTGAGGAGATGATGCGCCGCCATCCCGAGCTGGGCGAAGGCATTCGCCGGACGCTGGAGCGGCGCATCCGCGCCTGGCGCGCCCTTCATGGCGAGGAGCAGGAAGTCATCTTCCGCCAGACGCACGAGCCGGGCCGGGTCGGACAAGAGTGCTCCATCATTTCCGGCTGGCGTATTCCGGCTTCGAGCACGCCCATGTGGTGCTCGGCGGCGAGAGCTTCATCGCCCTGGCCGAGGGCATCTCAGGGGAATCGCATTTGAGATTTTCTACTGGCG
>CAXBDI010000011.1:0-48993 GCA_963974445.1 uncultured Alphaproteobacteria bacterium | reverse complement strand
TATCAGACAACTTCCGCGTCATGACACATGAGAAATTTCGGGTTTTGGAGTAAGGCGGTATAACATCTTATGCCGATGCGCAACGGGCAGGGTGGGAGCCGATGCTGTCCGGTGCCATGTGTTCGTTCCGATGTCCAAGGATTGCAAATTTATGAGTTGGCAACGCCAAGTCGACGATATCCACGAGAAGCGCAAGCGTGCCCTGGGACAAGGCGGGGAGGAGGCGGTCGCGCGGCAGCATGCCAAGGGCCACCTGACGATTCGCGAGCGCCTCGCCTCTCTGGTCGACCGGGGCTCTTTTTCCGAGTATGGCATGGGGGCCGGCAGCGCCGAGCGGGATGAGCAGGGGCGTCTCACCGAATTTACGCCAGCCAACTACATCGCCGGCCTTGCCAAAATCAATGGCCGCCTGACCGCCGTCGGCGGCGAAGATTTCACCGTGCGCGGCGGCTCGCCGAACGCGGCGGGGCTGCGCAAGAGCGTCTACATCGAAGACCTCGCGTTGCAATTCAAGGTGCCGCTGGTGCGCATCCACGAGGGCGGCGGCGGCTCCGTCACCGGCTCGACGGGCAAGGGGCCGGTGGGCTCGCCCGTCTACGAAAAGCCGCGTTTTCAGTCGGTCGCCCGTGTGATGACAGAGGTGCCGGTGGCGACTGCGGGTCTCGGGCCCGTCGCCGGTCTGCCGGCGTCGCGCCTGGTGGCCAGCCATTTTTCGGTGATGGCGGAGAATGCCAGCATCATGATCGGCGGGCCGGCTCTGGTGGAGCGGGCGTTGGGCAAGCCGATCACCAAGGAGGAGTTGGGCGGGCCGAAGGTCCACGCCAAATCCGGCGTCATCGATGCCGTCGCCAAGGACGAGCCGGCAGCGCTCGACCTGATCCGCCGGTTCCTCTCCTACATGCCGCAGAATGTCTGGGAGTTGCCGCAGGTCTCCGATTGCAGCGACCCGGTCGACCGCTGCGACGACGAGTTGCTGTCCATCGTGCCGACCAACCGCCGCCACGCCTTCGACATGCGCAAGCTGATCGGCAAGGTCGTGGACGAGGGCTCGTTCTTCGAGTTCGCCCGCGCCTATGGCTCGGCGTTGATTACCGGCTATGCCCGGCTGAATGGACGGCCCGTCGCGGTGTTCGCGAACGACGGCCGTTACCTGGCCGGCGCCATGACAGCGGAAGCGGCGCAGAAGGTGCGGCGGCTGATCGAGATCGCCGAGACCTTCCACCTGCCCATCGTCACCTTCGTCGATGAGCCGGGCTTTATGATTGGCCCGGGTGCGGAGGCCGCCGGCGCGATCCGCTATGGCACCGCCGCCGTCCTCGCCGCAGCCATGTGCGAACTGCCGTGGGCGACCGTGGTGGTGCGCAAGAATTATGGCGTCGCCGGGGCAGCCCACTATGGCGCCAACGCCTACGTCCTCGGCTGGCCGAGTGCGGAGATGGGCGCGCTGCCGCTAGAGGGCGGCGTCGCCGTCGCTTTCCGCCGACAGATCGAGGCGGCAGACGACCCGGTCGCCGAGCGCGCCAAGCTGGAGGCGGAAATGGCTGCCAAGCTCTCGCCGAACGCCAGGGCCGAGAGTTTTGCGATGCACGAACTCATCGACCCGCGCGAGACCCGGCCCTTCCTCTGCCGATGGGTCGAATGGTCCGAGGCGCCGCTGAAGGGCTTGCTCGGCCCGACGCAGTTTGGGATACGGCCCTAAGCCTCAACAGGAGCCGCCCGAATGCGTCTGTCCGATTTCTCGACCCTGACCTTCGACTGCTACGGCACGCTGATCGATTGGGAGGCCGGTATCGTCACCGCCCTCCGGGTCTGGCTGGCGGCCAGGGGCGCAGAGAAGTCCGCCAACGAAATCCTGGAGGCGTTCGCAAACGCCGAGTCGTCGCAGCAGCGCGAGACGCCGGCCATGCTCTACCCGAATATCCTGGCTCACGCCATGCGCCGCCTCTCTGCGGTTTGGGGCATTGAGGCGTCGGAGGCTGACGCGGCGACGTTCGGCAATTCTGTCGAGCATTGGCCGGCATTCCCCGACGCGGCGGAGGCTCTGGCGCGATTGAAGCAGCATTATCGCCTGGTCATCCTGTCGAATGTCGACCGGGCCAGCTTCGAACACAGCCGGGCGAAACTCGGCGACGTGTTCGATGCGGTCTACACCGCCCAGGATGTCGGCAGCTACAAGCCCAACCCGGCCAACTTCGCCTATATGCTTGAGCACGAGGCCGCGGCGGGGATCCCTACGGAGAAGATCCTGCACACGGCGCAATCCCTGTTTCACGACCATGTGCAGGCCAAGGCGCACGGGCTTGCGTCTTGCTGGATCGACCGGCGCATCGATGCCGACGGCTGGGGCGCGACCATGCCACCGGAAGCGCCGGTCACTCCGGATTTTCACTTCCCGACGCTGGCCGCAATGGCCGACGCACGCGAGGCGGAGCGCGGCTGAGGCAGGAGCCGGCCAACCGCATTGACCTCAATCATTGTCTGGCGCTGCCGGAATAGCGGTACTATAGCCAGCATCGCCAAAACGGAAGGATGGGCACATGCGGAAAGCCATTCATACAGCCAACTCGGCAGCCAGGCCGGCAGTCATCTCGGCCCTAGCACTTATGCTCGCTTCGGCCGGTCTGCCAGCAACGGCTCAGCCCAATATTTCTGCTGAGCGCGGCGGCGAGATCGCGGAGCGTTGGTGTGTGGAATGCCACGCAACAGGGGGCGCCAAAGCCGCCGATGTCGGCCCGCCGTTCCCGGATATTGCGCGCCGGCAATCGCCGGACTACCTGCGCGGCTTCCTCACCAATCCGCACCTGCGCGGGCTGATGCCGCCCTTCGACCTGTCGCGCCAGCAGATCGATGACATCATCGCCTATATGCAGACCTTGAAGTAGGGCAGGGCGTTACGGGCTCAGGCTCTCCAGATAGCGCACCAGCATCTCCACCTCGCCGACCGAAAACTCAAACTCGGGCATATCCGGATGGCCGACCGAGACACCCTCGGCAAACGCCTCGGCAATCGTCTCTGGTGGGTAAAAACCAGCGATATCGACAAAATCAGGCGCGCTTGGGTGGCCCGCGACCATGCCCGGCGCGATGGCATGGCAGCGCGCGCAATTTTCCATGGCTATCTGCCTGCCGCCTTCGACATCCGTCGAGGATGCGCTAAACGCCGGGGCTGAGGTTAGCGCCAGCAGCGCCGCGCCCACCAAGGTTGCCTTCGCCATGATCTCTGTCTCCCGCTTCGGTGTTGGCCATTCCATACGACGCGATTCCGCATTCGTCATTCCCGCTTGTTGTCGAAGCATGTAGTCTTTCCAATCGAGATTTCGACTGGAGGAAACGCCATGCCACTCGACGCAGCCCGCATCCACGAGGCGCCGGACGACCTGCTCGCCGCCATCGACTATTGTTACGAGCAAGGCTGGACCGACGGCCTGCCCGTGGTGCCGCCGGCGGTGGACCGGGTCGAGGCGATGCTGGCGTTCGAGGGCCGCCCGCCCGAAACTGTAATCGCCACTCACCCCGCCACCGGCCTGGAGTTGTCGGTGCACGCGGCGGCGGTAAACGCCGTCATGGCTGGCTGCCTGCCGGAATATTTCCCGGTCATCGTCGCGGCGTTCGAGGCGATGAACGAGCCGCCGTTCAACTTCCACGGCTCCACCGCCAGCACCGGCGGCTCGGCGCCGTTGTTGATCGTCAGCGGCCAATGCGCCGACGACATCGGCATGAACGCTGACGTCAACCTGTTCGGCCCCGGCAACCGCGCCAACGCCACCATCGGCCGGGCGACGCGGCTGATTCTGCGCAACGTCTTTCAGATGATCCCCGGCATCTCCGACAAATCCACTCAGGGCAATCCGGGCAAATACTCCTTCTGCATTGCGGAGCGGGCTCGCGGCAACCCTTGGCCCTTGCTGTGTCAGGAGCAGGACTATCCCGACGGCGTTTCCAGCGTTACATGCTTTGCTGGCGGCGGCTTCTTCAATATCGAGAACCACGGCGGCAACACGCCGGAGCACGTGCTGGGCTCCGTCGCCGACACCATGGCGAACTACGGCTGCATCACCCTCGGCCAGAGCGTCGTGATCCTGTCGCCGGAGCACATGCGCATCCTGTCGGACGCCGGCTGGAGCCGCACCGATGCGCAGGAGTTTCTGTTCTCCCATGGCAAACGCTCGGTCGATGGCATGCGCTCCGTCGGCAAGTACCGCGACAGCGAATATGAGAAACAGCATGGACCGGATGCGCACGGCTTGGTCGAGGACGGCTTCATCCACCGCGGCCTTGGCCCCGAAGATATCCTCATCACCATGGGCGGCGGCGACGCCGGCGGCCATTCCTGCTTCATCCCAAGCTGGAGCCGCGCCCGCTCCTCCCTCATGCAGCACAAGCCCATCGGCGTGTGCATTGATTGTGATTGAGTCATACGAAAAGAGGAACCCAACCCATGCAACTCTACGACCCCACATCCTCAGGGCCGGAGCGCCATCTGACCCGGGCGGCGGCGCTCGGCAAGCTCGACGGCGCCAAGATTGCCATTGTCGAGAACGCCAAGCTGAACGCGCCGGAGATGCTGCACGCCATCGCCGACCTGTTCGTCGAGCGTCACGGCTGCACCGTGCTGCCGCATTGGACCAAGCAGAACGCCAGCGCCCCCGCGCCCGCTGATACGCTAAAAGCTGCGGCGGCGAAGGCGGACTTCCTGATCACCGGCCTCGGCGATTGAGGCTCTTGCTCGACGTGCAGTTTGCATGACGGCATCAGCTTCGAACAACTCGGCAAGCGCGCTCTGGTGCTGTGCACCGAGCCTTTCGAGGTGACGGCGAAAAATATCGCCCGTGTGATGGGTCTGGCGAGCTACCCCTTCCTGCTAGTCGACCACCCCATCGGCTCTTGCACCCTGCCAGAGTTGAAGGCGCGGGCCGAGGTCGCCTACCGCCAGGCTCTGCCCATTCTGCTGGAGGCGTAGGACCAACCAATGCCCACAATCGACCGTATAGAGATCGACCTGTTCCGCGTGCCCTTGCCCGTGCCGATGGAGGCTTCAGCTGCCGGCGTCATGACCGCCTTTGACATGGTGACGGCGCGGATCACCTGCTCCGACGGCGTCACAGGTGTCGGCTATACCGTCTGCCATGCGGGGCAGGGGTCGGCCATCGCCGCTATCTGCGAGGGACCATTCCGGGAGGTCTTGCAAGACCAGGACCCCGACCTGATTGAAGGGCTCTGGCGGCAGATGTACAAGGCCGTTCACTATGCCGGACGCGGCGGGCCGGTCACGTTCGCGCTGGCCGCGGTCGATGTCGCGCTTTGGGATATGAAGGGCAAGCGCCTCGGCTCTCCGCTCTGGCGGCTGCTGGGCGGCGCTAACCCGAAAGTGCAAGCCTACGCCGGCAATATCGACCTGAACTTCCCGCTCGAAAAGCTGCTCGAAGGCGGCATGGCCAGCGTCGAGGCCGGTTTCCGCTCGGTCAAGATGCGCCTCGGCCGCCCGACCCTGGCAGAGGATATCGCCCGCGTCGCCGCGATGCGCAAGCACTTGCCCGACTATATCGAACTGATGGCCGACGCCAACGAGGCCTGGCGAGTCGATCAGGCGATCCGGGCAATGATCCAGCTACAGCCCTTCGACCTGGTCTGGCTGGAGGAGCCGATTGCACCGGACAACACCGCCGGCTATGCGCATCTGCGCTCTCTCGGTCTGGTGCCGGTCGCGCTGGGCGAGAACCACCACACGCTGGCGGAGTTCGCGGCGCTGTTTACGGCGGGCGGCGTGGACATGCCGCAGCCGGACCTCACCACCTGCGGCGGCATCACGCCGTTCATGAAGGTCGCGCGTCTGGCCGAGGCGCATGGTCTGCCGGTGATGAGCCACGGCGCGCACGACCTGCACATCCACTGCCTGGGCGCCGCGCCGAACGCCGGCTATCTGGAATGGCACGCCTTCGGCCTCGACCAATACATGGCCGACCCGTTGGCCGTCAAAGACGGCTTCGCCACCGCGCCCGAGCGGCCGGGCCACGGCATCGCCTTCGATTGGGAGAAACTCGCCGCGCTTAGGCCCTGAGGCGGTGATCGCGCTACCCGCGCGCTGCCCAGCCTTGCGGAAAGGCTTGCGACAGGTCGGTGTCGCAATGATACTCTTACCCACTCGGCTACACGGACGATGACCTTGCAAGGCGAAGCGTATGAACAACGTGACTGACCTTTCGGCCGAAGACCCACGCACCCGGGCGGCCAGCGTCGTACCATTGCTACAAGAGGCGGCCTCGCGCATCGAGGCGGCCCGCGAACTGCCGCCGGATGTCTTGCAAGCGCTGCACGAAGCCCGCCTGTTCCGCATGACGTTGCCGCACGCGGTAGGAGGCGAGGCTGTGGACCTGCGCACCTTCGGCGAAGTGATCGAGATCATCGCCGCCGGCGACGCCAGCACCGGCTGGGTGATGAGCCAGGGCGGCGGCTGCGCCATGGCCGCGGCTTTCCTGCCGCCTGCCTCCGCCAAGCGCCTGTTCGGCCCCTCCAACGCCGTGCTCGCCTGGGGCGCCGGCATTCAGGGCAAGGCGATTGCGGTTGACGGCGGCTACCGCGTCACCGGCAAATGGGCCTTCGCCAGCGGCTCCCGTCACGCCACGCTCCTCGGCGGCCACAGCTATGTCTACGAGGCGGATGGTGAGACGCCGCGCCATCACCCGAACGGCAAGCGCGTCGACCGCACCGCCCTGGTGGCTCGCGACAAGGCGACCGTGCACGACGTTTGGGATGTGATGGGCCTGCGCGGCACCGGCTCCGACACGTTCGAACTCAATGACCTGTTCGTGCCCGAGGACGAGACCGTCGACCGGGAAGATCAATCTGCCGTCACCGACCCCGCGCCGATTTTCAAGATCAACACGTCGCTGGTCTACGCCGTTGGCTTCTCCAGCCTGCAAATCGGCATCGCCCGCGCCATGCTGGAGGCGCTGCGCGAACTCGCCATGGACAAGCGGCCACGCGGCGGCGCAACCGTGCTACGCGAGAGCGCGGTGTTCCAAAGTCAACTCGCCAGATTCGAGGCTCGCCTGCGGATGATCCGCGGCTCGCTCTTCTTTACGGCGGACAACGTCTACAACGAGGTGGCGGAGGCCGGCGCCATCTCGCTCGACAACCGCATCTCGCTGCGCCTGACCTGCACCCACGCCATCAACGAGGCCGTGGCGCTCTCCACCGAAATCTATCGCGCAGCCGGGGCCACCGCGATTTTCCCCAGCCAGCCGTTCGAGCGCCGCCTGCGCGATGCGCTCACCGCCTCGCAGCAGGTGCAGGCGCGGATGGACCATTACGAGAATGTCGGGCGCCACTTGCTCGACCTCGAACCCAATTCCACCATGTTCCTATAAGCGCTGTTCGCAGAGGAGAAACGCCGCCATGCCCAAATTCGACCGCACCGCCGAAGACGTCGGCAACATCGTCACGCTGGAGCACGTCAACACCCGTGTGCCAGACCAGCAATTAGCCGTGACCTTCTACATGATGGGTTTAGGCTTGACCCGCGACCCCTACCTGATGGCCGGCACCACCAACATGTGGGTCAATATTGGCCGCAGCCAATTCCACCTGCCAACGCACAAGCAGGCGCAGGTGCTGACCGGCCACACCGGCCTGGTCATCCCGCACCGCGCCGCGCTGCTGGAGCGGCTCGCCAGCGTCAAGGAAGCGCTCGCCGGCACCAAATACGCCTTTGCCGAGCACAACGACTACGTCGAGGTCACCTGCCCTTGGGGCAACAAAATCCGCTGCTACGAGCCGGGCGAGCAGTTCGGCTCCATGCATTTGGGCATGCCCTATGTGCAGATCGACACGCCGATGGGCACGGCCAAGGGCATCGCCCGCTTCTATAACAAGATCCTCGGCACCCGCGCCGAGGCCGGCAAGGACGGCGGCGACGCCGTGGCGCGGGTCGCGGCCGGCGACGGTCAGCAACTGATTTTCCGCGAGACCGACGCCAAGCTGCCGAAATACGATGGCCATCACATCGCGATCTACCTGGCGGATTTCTCCGGCCCCTACAAGAAACTGTTGAAGCGCGGCATGGTCAGCGAGGAGAGCGACCAGCACCAATACCGCTTCCTCGATGTGTTCGACCCTAACGACGACAAGGTGCTGGTGCGGGTCGAGCATGAGGTGCGCAGCATGCGCCACCCGATGTATGCCCGCCCGCTGGTCAACCGTGACCCGCGCATCACCAACCGCAACTACGTGCCCGGCTATGAAGGTCAGGTCTTCGCCGAAGCGCCGAACCTTTAAAGCCGAGGAAACACGCCATGACGACGTTCGTATTGCTGCACGGCGCCTACCAAGGCCCGTGGATTTACAAGACGGTGGCGGAACGCCTCCGCAATCAGGGCCACACCGTCTACGTACCCTGCCTGGATGGCTGTGCGGAACGTGCTGCCAACCTCCGCCCCGGCATCACCACCGAAAGCCATGCCGACGAGGTGGCGAGCCTGCTGTTCTACGAGGACTTGTCCGACGTCGTGCTGGTCGGCACCTCCAGCGGCGGCATGGTCTTAGCCGCGGCGGCGGAGCGGGCGCGCGAGCGCGTCGGCCGCGTTGTCTTCGCTGATGCGCTCGCCCTGCAAAATGGCGAGAAAATCCGGGACATCGTCAAGGGACCGGCCGCGGTCGAGAACGACCTCGCCATCGGCATGACGCGGGAGGATGCGGCGGGCCGGGCCTTCAAGACCCTGGAGCCACAGGTCCGCGAGTGGGCCGCCGACCGCATCACCCTGCACCCGCGCGCCGTGTTCTACGAGCCGGTGAAGCTCGATAGTTTCTGGCAACAAAAGTGGGATGCATCGGTGATCTACTGCAAGCAAGCCCCAAACCCCGGCCGCGCGCATCAGGAGCGCTGCGCCAACACGCTCAACGCCCGCTGGCACGAGATCGACACCGGCCACTACCCAATGCTGAGCACGCCAGACGAATTGGCCCGGTTGATCGCGGAAGGTTAGATCTAGCCAGGCAGGCGCTCAGCGGTGTTGGACGAGCCCGCGGCTCTGGCCGCCATCGCCGCGGTGTTTTTGCTGGCAGGCGTCGTCAAGGGCGTGATCGGCCTCGGCCTGCCTACGATTTGCCTGGGTTTGCTCATCCTCTTCGTCGATTTGCCCAGTGCGATGGCCTTACTGCTCGCGCCCTCGTTCGTGACCAACCTGTGGCAGGCTTGCGTTGGCGGTCATGGCGCGATGCTGGTGCGGCGGCTGTGGCCGTTCTTCGTGTCGGCGGCCGCCTTGGTCTGGATCGGCGGGCTGGCGCTAACCTTCGTCGATCTTAGCCTGTTGTCGCTGCTGCTCGGCTTGCTGTTGGTCGCCTATGCCGGCGTCAGTTTGCGCGGCATCCGGTGGATCATCGCACCGGGACAGGAGCCATGGATCGCGCCGCTCGTCGGTGGCGTAAACGGCATCTTGACCGGCATGACCGGGTCGTTCGCCGTGCCCGGCGTGTTGTTCCTGCAAGCCATTGGCCTGCCGCGCTATCAGTTGATCCAGGCGATGGGCATCCTGTTTACCATTTCGACGGCGGCGCTGGCGCTATCGCTTGGTGGTGCCGGCTTCCTGAACGGCGAGTTGAGCGTCCTATCGCTCGGCGGCGTCATCCCGGCCCTGATCGGTGTGGTGATCGGCCAGAGAGTTCGGTCGCTGCTATCGGAAGCCCGTTTCCGTCAGGTGTTCTTCTGGTCGATCCTATTCCTGGGCCTATATATCGCTGCAAACGCCGTCGGGTAGGGTCAGCCCTCCCATTGAGTAGGCTTGCCTGGCGATAGGTCGCTTTTCCGCCGCCTTGAATACCGCAAAGCAGGCCTATCGAGCGTGTTATGGCTCCTATATAATAAAGTCCATCCACAACAACCAACAGTACAAAGGCGTCCAACAATGACCGCCGCAACACTCGTCAAACCCAGCGTCTGTCCGCTGGATTGCCCCGATACTTGCAGCCTTTCGGTGGAAGTCGAGGGTGACCGGTTGATGAAAGTCCGCGGGTCGGATGCCAATCCCTACACCGCGGGCGTGATCTGCAACAAGGTCGCCCGCTACTATCCCGATTTCGTGCACGGCAACGCCCGATTGACCCATCCGCTACGGCGCATCGGGCCACGCGGTTCCGGCCAGTTCGAGCGGGTATCCTGGGATGAAGCGCTCGACCTGATCCACGCCGGCTTCAACAAGGCGATGGCCGAGAACGGGCCCCAGTCGGTGCTGCCGTTCAACTATGCCGGCCCGCATGGGGAGTTGGCGGGCGGCTCCATGGATCGCCGCTTCTTTCACAAGCTGGGCGCATCGCTGCTGTCGCGCGGGCCCCTTTGCGGGATTGTGCGCGGCACGGCCTACGCCAGCCTGTTCGGGACCGCTCCGGGTATGCCGCCGGAGCAGTTGCGCCACTCCGACCTGATCGTCGTCTGGGGCAACAACGTGACTGTCTCCAACCTGCACCTGATGCGGGAAATCAATGCGGCCAAGGCGAAGAACAACGCCAAGCTGATCGTCATCGATCCAAAGCGCACCAAAATCGCCGAGCAAGCCGACCTGCATATCGCGGTGCATCCGGGCACCGACGTGGTGCTCGCGCTGGGGCTAGCGGCAGAGTTGGAGCGGCGCGGGGCGCACGATCTGGATTTCATCGCCAAGTGGGTCGATGGCTACGACGCCTATATGACCGCCGCGCGCAAGATCTCGCGCGAGCAGGTGTTCGAGACCTGCCGGATCGACGCCGAGACCTTCGACCGGTTTGCTGACCTATATTGCGAGCGCCGGACCATCGGCGTCTCCGTCGGCAATGGCATAGAGCGCGGGGCGAGCGGTGGCTCCGGCATTCGCGCCGCCATGGCGCTACAGGCGCTGGTCGGCCAGCACGGACGGCTGGGGGCCGGGGTGTTCGCCAAGCCCGGCAACGCCTTCCCCAAAACCACCGCGCGGCTGCAACGTCCCGACCTGGCGCCGGCCGGCACGCGGACGCTGAATATTGTCGACATCTCGGAAAAGCTGCTGGACGCCAGCCTCGATCCGCCGATCCGGGCCGTGATGATCTATAACCATAACCCGGTCGCCACCCACCCGGATCAGAACCGCATGCGCCAGGCATTGGCGCAAGATCAGGTGTTCGTCTGCGGCGCTGACGTGGTGATGACCGACAGCATGGCCTATTGCGACGTCGTGCTGCCGGCGGCCAGCCATTTCGAGTACGCCGACGTTTACGGCGCCTACGGGCAGCAATACCTGCAACGGGCCGAGCCGGTCATCCCGTGCGTCGGCGAATCTTTGCCGAACACAGAGATCTTCCGCCGGCTGGCCGCCCGCTTTGGCTTCACCGACCCGATCTTCCAGGCGAGCGACGCGCAGTTGATGGACGACGCCTTCGCCGACGCCGATCCGCGCCTGGAGGGCCATAAGCCCAGCGCACTGCCGCTCGACCGCGCGCTGGCGATGCGGACGGGCGAGGGCGAGGAGCTGATCCTCTGCAAGACCGTCAAGCCCGGCACGAAGTCCGGCAAGATCGAGTTGTTCTGCCAGGATTTACAGAACCGCTTCGGCTTCGGCCTGCCGCGGTATCAGCCCGTGCCTCAAGACCTGCCGCTGGTGCTGATCTCCCCCTCATCGGACAAGCGCACCAACGCAACCTTCGGCGCCAGCACCGCCTCCGACGGTTTGGAGGTGCTGGAGATCAACCCGCAGGACGCCGCCGCGCGGAACATCACCGATAGCCAGACCGTGCGGGTTCACAACGACAAGGGCGCCGTCGACTTGGTCGCCCGCGTCACCGATGCCGTGCGGCCAGGTGTGCTGTATTCGCCGAAGGGTACCTGGCTGCGCACCAGCCCAACCGGGATGACGGTCAACGCCCTGCTGAACGCCGACATCCGCACCGATATCGAAGCCGGCGCTTGCTACAACGAGACGTTCTGTGAGGTGTCAGTGGTCTGATACTACCGGCACCAAAAACCCACCTTCCAGCGTCAATTGCGAGCCGCCTCTGGGCGGCGCGGACCTGCCGCACTGGCAACCGCGGTCCGCGGCCCGAAAGGCCCTGACCGAGCGGGTGCAGTTGCGCGCCGACATCGTCCAGACCCGCGCGGTGATCGCCATCGCACAAAAACTCATCACCATAATACCCCCGGAATGATGCGCTGATGGAGGCCGGGTGGAGGGGTCAAAATTTCTTACCGCTTGTATTCCGGGGGCCGGCGTCCTTCTGGAAGAAGATGATCACCTCGCCGATATCGAAGCCGTATTTGCTCATATAGGCGCGGTTGATCAGGGTGTTGCCGTCTGCCTGCAACCACATCCAGTCGTCGAACGACGCCCGCAGCGGCCCATCCGGTGTTTGCAGGTCGATGGTATAGCGCCAGTTGAAGGCGTCGCCACGCACCTCGCCCACCGCCTCGCCCACCACGCCGGCGGCGGTGCCTGCCCAGGTGTTGGCCCCGGTTTTGCGCAGGCGCCAGACCCGTTGCTCCCTCGACTCGTCCTCGTAGACGAAATCCTCGGTCAGCGTCAGAGTCTCGCCATCCCACTCGCCCTGGATCGCGACGACGAAGGAGCGGCGGACGGTGCCGAACCGATCCTGAAATTGACCCCAGGCGGTCAACTGCCCGTCGAAATACGCCTCCAACACGAGGCTTTGCGGCGCGTCCGTCCGCTCTTCCAGGCGCGGCCGGCCGGAGCAGGCGGCCAGCGTCAGGGCGAGGGCGGCGAGCAGAATTCGACGGGCCATGATTGGGCTCCATTTGGCGAAAGACTGCCGCTTCCTACGCAACCCGGAAACCAGCAGATCACCGGCGCGGCGGAGCGGCTTCGGGAGCAGATCCACAACCGGGTCGCCTCTGTGAAGTAGAATCACGGCGAGGCCCTAACCCTGCCATAAGCAGAACGACGCGAGGGATCGTCGAGCGCACTACAGACCGAGAGGAAGGCCATACGGTTGATGGCAAAGCGCCACAGATTCGCTTCGAAGATATTTGAAATCGCCGCCACTTTCTGGCGGTTGATTTGCCAAGTGCCGAACCATCATCTAGGGTTCGCCCGTGATCGCGCGCCACAGACGGATCAAACTCGGATCACCTAACTCTCCAGGATGGCTCGCCCATCCAGAACGCATAGAAAATTTGGGAGACACTATGGGAAGCCCCGACGGCCAAAATGGCCTTGTGGCAACAAAAGGCCCAATGAAGGGCCTTCATGCCGGAATGGGCATCGCAGCAAAAGCAATGATTATCGTTTTTGTCGTATTTACCGTCCTGAATGTCGATTTTGCCAATGGCATTTACTCGGCCGTCCGCAGCTGGATCGAATCGACGTTGAGCTGGTACTATATCAGCGTCGCCTTGGTCTTACTCTTCGTCTGCTTCTATCTGATGTTTTCGCGGTTCGGCTCGATCCGTCTCGGCGACGATGATTCCAGGCCAGAATTCAAGAACTTCTCATGGTTCGCCATGCTGTTCTCCGCCGGCGTCGGTATCGGTATTCTGTTCTTTGGCGTCGCGGAGCCGATTTTCTACTTCGATAATTCCGGCGGCTTCGGCTATCCGAACAACCCGCACGCAGACGCCGACGGCATCACAGAAATGACGATGCAACGTGCGGTCTATGCCATGCGCGTCACCTATTTCCATTGGGGTTTCCACGGCTGGGCGATCTACGTGATGGTCGGCCTCTGTCTTGCCTATTTCGGGTTCCGCAAAAAGCTGCCGTTGACCATGCGCTCGGCGCTGTATCCAGTGATCGGCGACAAGATCTATGGCCCCATAGGTCACGCGGTCGATTTGCTGGCAGTGTTCGGCACCGTGTTCGGTGTCGCCACCTCGCTCGGCCTCGGCGTCAATCAGATGGCAACCGGTCTGAACGTGCTGTTCGGCGTCGACCCTGGCATCACCACCCAGATCATATTGATTGCGGTGATATCCATGGTCGCCACGCTTTCCGCCGTATCCGGCGTTGGCAATGGCATCCGCATCATCTCCGAATGGAATATTTGGCTTTCCATCGCCCTGCTGGCGTTCTTCCTGTTCGCCGGGCCGACCAAGTGGCTGATGGGCTTCTTCGTCACGTCCCTCGGCGACTATCTGTGGAACGTCATCCCGATGGGCTTCTGGACCGCCGGCACGGAAGCCAACGCTAAGTGGCAGGGTAGCTGGACTATCTTCTACTGGGGCTGGTGGATTTCCTGGGCGCCGTTCGTCGGCATGTTTATCGCCCGCATCAGCCGCGGCCGCACTATCCGGGAATTCATGGTCGGCGTGCTGTTCGTGCCGACCACCATAGCCTTCTTCTGGATCTGCATGTTCGGCGGCAATGCCATCTTTATGGAGCTCAATGCGGCCGGAGGCGTCGGCACCGCCGGGATTGCGGAAACCGTGATGGCTTGGAATTTGCCGGCTGCCCTCTATGGCACCATCGAGCAGTTGACGAGCATCGAGGCCCTGAAATGGGTTGCGTCGGCTCTGGCAACGTTCCTGTTGGCGACGTGGTTTATCACGTCGTCCGACAGCGGCACGCTGGTCATCACCACCATGCTGTCCATGGGCGACGATGATCCGCCGCAACGCTTCCGCATCATCTGGGGCCTGGGCGAAGGCGTGGTAGCAGCAGTGTTGCTGTTGGCCGGCGGTCTGACGGCGTTGCAAACCGCCTCCATCGCCGCAGCGCTGCCGATCTCGGTGATCATGCTGTTCATGACCTATGGGTTGCTGAAGTCACTGCACGAGGACAGTTCCGCCGTCATCGAAACCGAGCCGGGCAAGGCGCCGGACGGCACCTCACTGGCGCGCGAACTGCACGCTTAGCCGGTCGTCAGACATCGCGCGGCCCGTTGCAGGTTCCTCTCCGGAGCCGGCGGCGGGCCGTTCGCACGTCTTGGGATCGGCCTGCGGCATTCTTATGTCTGGAACAGCGTAAATGACCCCGGACCCGGAGAACACACCCATGACCAAAGCCCGAGCCGTCGGCATCAACCACGTGGCGCTGGAAGTCGGCGATATCGATGCGGCCATCGCCTTCTACGGCCAGTTCCTGGACTTCACCCTGCGCGGCAAGAGCGAGACCATGGGCTTCATCGATCTGGGCGACCAGTTCCTGGTGCTCTCCAAGGTTGATCGGCGCCCAAAGGACAATCACCGGCATTTCGGGCTCGTGGTGACCGATAAGGACGCCGTCCGAGCGACACTGGAAGAGATCGGCGTCGAGTTTGCCTCGTCCCGCTTCCTGGATTTCTTCGATCCGTGGGGCAACCGGATCGAGATCGTCGGCTACGACAACATTCAATTCTCGAAGGCGCCCAACGTGCTGAAGGGCATGGGCCTCTCTGACCTCACCAAGAACGAAAACGCGGTGCAGGAGTTGGCGGACAAGGGCATGGACCCCGGGGAAACTTAAGGCGTAGCGCCCGCCTTCCGGGCCATGTACCCTCCATCGCCAAGAACAATGCTTGCCGGAGGAAATCTCGCGCCATGACCGACTACACCCTCGTCACCGGGGCCGCCCGCAATATTGGCCGCGCCATTGCCAGCCGTCTGAAAGCGGAGGGGCAGAACATCCTGATGTTGGATATCCTCGATCCCGAAGACCCGGGCCTCGGCGACTTCCGCCGGGTCGATCTGTCCGACAGTACCGACACGGCGCAGGCGATGGCCTGGGCCCTGGACGGGCGGCGGATCACAAGAGTGGTCAATTGCGCCGGCATCGTCTCGACAGCGCCGATTGAGGAGGTGGACACCGACGCCTTCAACAAGGTCATGGCCGTCAACGTGCGCTCTTACATTGAGGTGATGCAGGCCGTCGCCCCGCAGATGAAACAGGCGGGCTTTGGCCGTGTCGTCAATATCGCCAGCCGCGCCGCCCTCGGCTATGCCAACCTGACGGTCTATTCCGCCAGCAAGGCCGCGGTGGTCGGCATGACCAAGACCTGGGCGCAGGAACTGGCGCCGCACGGCATCACCGTCAACGCCATCGGCCCCGGCCCGATCGAGACGGAAATGCTGCTGACCGCCCATGACACCAACTCCGAGCAATGGCAGGCGTTCCAGCGCAGCGTGCCGGTCGGCAGGCTCGGCAAGCCGGAGGACATCGCCAACGGCGTCGCATTCTTCCTGGACGAGCGCTCCAGCTTCGTCACCGGCCAGGTGTTGTTCGTGTGCGGCGGCATGACCGTCGGGCGGGCGAACGCCACTTAGGCATCGGATTCCGCCAATTGAGCGCACAGGTGGTGTGCCGCCCCACGGCGCTCGCCGCAATTGCGTGTGGATACACGGTCTTTTAGGTTGAGGCGCATGCACGAACCTGCATCTTCCCACCGTCGTTTTTTGAGCCCGGCTTCGGCTCTCCCCCTGCGTGGCGCTGCCGCTGGGGCGGGCGATCCTTGGCCTGCTGGCGACGCCGCTCTATGGCAATGTCGTGGAGGGCATGCTGTGGATGGGCGAGACCGTCCGGGCGATGTGCGGGTTCTAACGCCGACCGGAAGGGCTTTGCCTCCATGTTAGCCACCAATGGTCGCCCGGTTATGCTGGTGGTGGCTGCTGCGGCCATGGTGACGCTGCTCTCGATGGGCATCCGCGCTGCCATCCCGCTGTACCAGGTGCCGATGCTGGCCGATGTCGGCTGGGGCCGCACCGAGTTTGCGCTGGCCATCGCCGTGCAGAACCTGATGTGGGGCCTGTTCGCGCCGGTGTTTGGCGGCTTCGCCGACAAATTCGGCCCGGCCAAGGTGATCTTCGTCGGCGCGCTGATGTATGCGGGCGGTCTGGCGCTGATGTCGATCAGCACCGACCCGCTGACCTTCACCCTGTCCGGCGGTCTGCTGGTCGGCATGGCGCAGGCGGGCGCGGGGCAGAGCATCGCCCTGGGCGCCGTCGCCCGCTTCGTGCCGGATGAGCGGCGCACCTGGGCGTTGGGCGTCGCCACCATGGGCGGGTCGGCCGGAATGCTGGTGGTGCTGCCAATCGCCCAGACTTTCCTGGAGGCCTATGGCTGGTCGCTCGCCTATCTGGCGCTGGGCGGGGTCGCGCTGGTCATGCTGCTGGCGGTGCTGCCGCTCAGCGGTAAGGTAGCCGGCCCGACCATCGGCGCCGTCGCCAACCTGACCATCGGGCAGGCGCTGCGGCAGGCGTTCAAGCACAAGTCCTACGTGCTGCTGATGACCGGCTTTTTCGTCTGCGGCTTTCACGTCGCCTTCATCGCGGTCCACTTGCCCGCCTATGTCACCGATCTGGGCCTGCCGGATGGCACCGGCGCCAGAGCGCTGATGCTGATTGGCCTCGTCAACATGCTGGGCGCGTACCTCTCTGGCGTCCTGGGCAGCCGCATGCCCAAGCCGAAGCTGCTGTCCTACATCTATATCGGCCGCTTCCTGGCGATTGTCGGCCTGATGCTGGCGCCCGTCAGCGAGTACTCGATCTACGCGTTCAGCATCGCCATGGGCCTGTTCTGGCTATCGACGGTGCCGATCACCGGCGCCATCGTCGCCAGCATGTTCGGCACGCAGTATATGAGCATGCTGTTCGGCTTCGTCTTTCTCGGCCACCAGCTCGGCTCGTTCTCCGGCGTCTATCTGGGTGGCCTGTTGTTCGACGCCACCGGGTCTTATGACGTTGTCTGGTGGATGGCGGCGGGCCTCGGTGTGTTCGCAGCCTTGATCCATTGGCCGATCAAAGACGCCCGCGCGCCGGCGCTGGTGCCGGCGGAGTAGGGCGGCGGCGCGAGTCTCGACCCTGCCGCCGCCTGCCGCATCAGCCCATCTGGTAACCCGGTGTGGACTTGGAGAGTGCGATCTCCTCCGCCGTCATCTCCTCCTCGATACCCTCGAACAGCGGCGTCGAGAGGTAGCGCTCGCCGGTATCCGGCAGCATGGCCAGGATGACCGAGCCCTCCGGCGCTTTCTCGGCAATCTGCATGGCGACCGCCACCGTCGAGCCGCCGGAGACGCCGGTCAGGATGCCCTCCTTCTGCGCCAATTCCCGCGCCCATTTGATGCCGTCCGGGCCTGTCACCGGCAGCAACTCGTCATAGAGCTTATTGTCGATGGCTTCCTGCAGCACGTAGGGGATGAAATCCGGCGTCCAGCCCTGGATCGGATGCGGTTCGAACGACGGATGGCTGACCGCTGGCGAATGATCGGCCGTTCGCTCCTGCGCATGGCCGCTGCCGACAATGGCCGCGTTGGCGGGCTCACTCAGGATGATTTTGGTATCCGGGCGTTCCTTGCGCAGCACGCGGCCGACGCCGGTCACCGTGCCGCCGGTGCCATAGCCGGTGACGAAATAGTCGAGCCTCTGACCTTTAAAATCCGCCATGATCTCCCTGGCCGTCGTCGTCTCGTGAATATCGGCGTTGGCGTCGGTCTCGAACTGGTGCGCCAGGAACCAGCCGTTCTTCTCGGCCAGTTCGACCGCCTTGTTGTACATGCCGAAGCCCTTTTCGGCCCGCGGCGTGAGGACGACTTTCGCACCCAGCATCCGCATCAGCTTGCGCCGCTCGACCGAGAAGCTGTCGGCCATGGTGATGACCAGCGGATAGCCCTTCTGCGCGCACACCATGGCGAGGCCGATGCCGGTGTTGCCGCTGGTCGCCTCGACCACGGTCTGGCCGGGCTTCAATGCGCCGCTGCGCTCCGCCGCCTCGATAATATTGACGGCGAGCCGGTCCTTGACCGAGGCGGCGGGGTTGAAGAATTCCGCCTTCACATAAAGCTTTACGTGCGAGGGCGCGATGTTCTTGACCCGGATGCAGGGCGTGTCGCCCATGGTCTCGATGACGCCGTCATAAAGCCGGCCGCGGCCGTTGGTGGTGCGGACGCCGGTGTCTTTGCTCATGATAGGATTTCCCTGCGGTTCGTGGATTCTGGCTCCCCTGAGGGGAGGGTGCGCGACAGACTATGCCCACAAGCGCAGGGGACAACCGTTTTCTGATGCCTAGGCGGAGTCGATCAGCTTCAGCATGTAGTTCGGCAGTGCGAACGAGGCCACATGGACCGCGGGGTTGTAGTACTGCGTGTCGATGCCCAGCGCGTCGAACCGCGCCCGGATTGTCTCCAGGCTTAGCCGGCGCAGGTCGGCGTCGTCCGTCGCCCAGCCCAGCGCCATAAAGCCCAACGCATAGGTCGGGCAGGAAATGACGTAGGCGCCGGCATCCTTGAACAGCGACCGGAAATAGGCGACGGAGCTTTGCAGCTCATCGCCCTGTACGAAGGGCACGCCGTTTTGCGTCACCAGGATGCCGCCGGGCCTCAAGCACTTCTGGCAATCGCCGTAGAACTCGCGGGTAAACAGCACCGCGCCCGGGCCGATGGGGTCGGTCGAGTCGACCAGCACCAGGTCGAAAGTCTGGTCGGTCTCGGCAACGAACTTCGCGCCGTCGCCGATCACCAGATTGACCCGCGGATCGTCATAAGCCTGGCCGCAAATGCTGGAGAGGTACTGTTTCGACACCTCAACCACGCCGCCATCGAGTTCGACTTCCGTCACATGCTGGATATCGTGCTTCAGCACTTCCTCCAGCAGGCCGCCGTCGCCGCCGCCGATGATTAGCACCCGCTTGGCGCTGCCATGCGCCAGCAGCGGCACGTGCGCGAACATCTCGTGGTAGACGAACTCGTCGCCCTCGGTCGTCTGCACGACGCCATCCAACGTCATGATCCGGCCGAACTTCTTGTTCCGCAGGATCTTGATGTCCTGAAAGCCGGTGTGGCCCTCGTAGAGAACCTCCTCGATTTCAAGCCGTTGGCCGACGCCGTCGTGCAGGACCTCGTCGAACCAATCGGCACTCACGGCTGCAGCCCGCGGCGGTGCTCCGTCAATTGCACCGCAGTTGGCTTGAAGGCGGCCTTCAACACCGGAATGGCGAGATAAGGGTTGGCGTCGCCGCACATGAAGATGTCCAGCGCCGCAAAATCCCGTTCCGGCCAGGTGTGGATGGAGATATGGCTCTCCGACAACACGACCACGCCGGAAATGCCGCCGTTCGGCTCGAAATGGTGCAGATCGACGTTCAGGATCGTCGCGCCCGCGGCAATCGCCGATTGGCGCAGCGCCGCCTCCACCGTCTCCAGATCGTCCAGGCGCGAGGCGCCGGAAAGGTCGATCAGCAGGTGGGTGCCAGCGAATACCAGCCCGTCCTTCTGCACGAAGAAGTCCAGCCGGTTATCATCCGCGGGCGCGGTATGCCGGGCTGCGCTCGCCGAACGCTCCGCCGGCTCGTCATCCCTCGGGCTATGAGGATCGACAACTCGAACGGCTTCGTGCTCTTCAGGCTGTAAAGCGGACGAGACGTCGTTAGACAACTCGTACCCCGCGACAACAGCCAGCTCTGCGAAAGTGCGACTGTCTTCCATCGCAAGTCCTCCGTAAAACCGGTATTGGGGGGTGGCAGGAAAGGCGCGCCTTATGACCGATCCGGTGTAGCGGCGCAAGCGGTTTTTTCATATGGCCCGGAAGTTTCTCACTTCCACCTCTTTGTTCGGCAACCTTGCCGATCTCCGCGGTCATTTTGACCGATGCGGAATCACCGTCTGCCCATCGTCCATGGTCATCGTCCATGGTCAAAACGCATCGACACTCATCGCCGCCACCAGCGCTCCGCCGGCGGTGATCGGCCGCTCCATCGCCGTGCCTTCGGGGATCAGTTGCTCGGCGAAGAAGCGGGCGACCTGCCGCTTCTGCTTGGCGAAGTCATCGTCCCTGCCAGCAGTCGCCAGCGCGGCCCGCGCCATGTACCAGCCGCCGACGACATAACCTGCCAGCTTCATATAGCTGGTCGCACCGGCCAGGGCCTCTCCTGGCTGCTGGCCGATATGTTCGACCATCCAGCGGGTGGTGCGCTCCAGGCTCTCCAAACCTTCCGTCAACGGCTCGACAATCGCTGCCAGGTCGGCATCGTCGTGGCCCCGCAACTCATCGAGCGTCGCCGCCATCTCCTGCGCCAGCAATGCCATCGCCTCGCCACCGTCGCGGCCCAGCTTGCGCCCGACCAGGTCGATGGACTGGATGCCGTTGGTGCCCTCGTAGATCGAGGAGATGCGCACGTCGCGCAGGTGCTGCGCCGCGCCGGTCTCCTCGATAAAACCCATGCCGCCGTGCACCTGAATGTTGGTGGAGGCAACCTCCAGGCCCACGTCCGTGCTCCACGCCTTGACGATGGGGATCATCAGGTCGACGCGCCGCTGCGCCAGTTTTTTGGCGTCGGGGTCGGGCAGGTGCTTGGCCAGATCGAGGCCCGCCGCCGCCTCATACGCCAGGCAGCGCATCGCCTCCACCTGCGCCCGCATCCGCAGCAGCATGCGGCGCACGTCCGGGTGGTGGATGATGGTCACCGCCTCCTTGCCACCATTGACCGCGTCGCGCATCTGCACCCGGTCCTTGGCGAAGGCGACGGCCTGCTGATAGGCGCGCTCGGCCACCGACAGGCCCTGGAGGCCGACGCCAAGGCGGGCGTTGTTCATCATGGTGAACATATACTCGATGCCGCGGCATTCCTCGCCGATCAGATAACCGACCGCGCCCTCGTTCTCGCCAAACAGCATCACCGC
The DNA here is from genome assembly GCA_963974445.1 of uncultured Alphaproteobacteria bacterium. Taxonomy (GTDB): domain Bacteria; phylum Pseudomonadota; class Alphaproteobacteria; order Bin95; family Bin95; genus JACKII01. The sequence goes on along the minus strand of CAXBDI010000011.1, from coordinate 27,459 downwards.
GGTCGGGCTGGCATGAATGCCGAGCTTGTGCTCCAGCGAGCCGGCGCGCAGGTCGTTGCGCTGGCCGAGGCTGCCATCCTCGTTCACCAGGAATTTCGGCACGATGAACAGGCTGATGCCCTTGATTCCGTCCGGCGCGCCCTCGGTGCGGGCCAGTACGAGATGGATAATATTCTCCGCCATCTCGTGATCGCCATAGGAGATGAAGATCTTCTGGCCGCTGATGCGGTAGTGGTCGCCGTCGCGCAGAGCCTTGGTGCGCAGCGCGCCGACATCCGAGCCGGCCTGCGGCTCCGTCAGATTCATGGTGCCGGTCCAGCGGCCGGTGACCATGGCCTCCAGGAAGGTCTCCTTGTGCTCTGGCGCCGCGTGGGCTTGCAGCAGTTCGACCGCGCCCTGCGTCAGCAGCGGGCCCAGCGAAAAGCCCAGATTGGCCGAGCCCCAAATCTCGTTCAGCGCCGTCGTCACCAGCCAAGGCAGCCCCTGGCCGCCATATTCCGGCGAGAACGGCGGACCGTTCCAGCCGCCGTCCACATAAGCCTGATAAGCCTCCGGAAAGCCATCCGGCATGCGCACGACTCCATTCTCCAGCCGCGCACCCTGCGTGTCACCGATGCGAGAAAGCGGGGCGAGCACGCCGCCGGCGAACTTATCCGCCTCGTCCAGGACAGCATCCACCAGGTCCGGCGTCACATCCTCGAACCCCTCCAACGCCAACACATTCTCCAGCCCGGCGATTTTGGCGAGCGTAAACCGGATATCGGCGAGCGGCGCGGCGTAATCGGACATGGGGGCAATCTTTCATGAATCGAATTCTAGGCCGCATTTAGGCTGTATGGTTAGACATGCCAAGCGTTACAGGTTGCCGAAGGCAAAATTTAAACTGAAGTATTACCTTGATACGGAAGCCCGTCATCTTCCAACTGGGCCTGAAGGAGGCTTGCGAGGTAATCTTCCATCTCGGAGAAATCGAGATGACCTGCATCCCATGCCTGATCGGCTGCTTTCAACGCAGACTCATCCCCCGCCGTATTCTCGCGAATTCGCTCTGGCACGATTTTGCGGCCCCGGAGAAGGACGCCTGATCTAACACACAGCAGAAAATAGCATATGGCGCGGGCTGTCCGACCGTTGCCTTCAATAAACGGGTGAATCCAGTTCAGTCGCCATAGGCCATACGCAGCTAATTCAGTGGGAGACCAGATGAACCAGTTTTCTTGAATGGTGGCAACGAAACGATCCATCCGATCATCGACGTCGTTAAAATGTGGCGGCTTGTGATTGCCAACACAAATAGGCTCTTTCCTGAACCGACCGCCGAACTGAGATATGTTCGCAACCGCAACGTGGTTTAGAGCCCATAGTAAATACTTATCGAATCCTACTGGCCCTCGCATCAGGACAGAGCGATGACCTACCCCGCGGAGAAGTGGATGGCCATCGTCCAGCGCTTCGCCGGCCCGCCTCGCGATCCGCCGAAACCGGGCGCAAGGACGTGGGGCTAAAGCCCGGCTCGCCGACCGGTTTCGTGGTCGAAGACGTGGAAGTGCTCTGGTGCGACCGAGAAAGGCAGGCGGTCGCCGATGCTCACGCGTGTCGAGCCAGGCAGACGGATGGTCAGGTCGGCGTCGGCGGCATCGCCAACGTGCCCGTGCACCAGCGTATCGGCGCCCAACGCCTCGACCAGGTCGGCCTCCAGCGTGGCGATGGCCTCGCTTTCCGCGACCACGGCCATGTGTTCCGGCCGGATGCCGAGCACGACGTCTGCCTTCAGCGCCCGCGCGGTCGCTGCGTCCGGGACAGCCAAGTGCGTGTCGGCACCGAGGCGGATGCCGCCGTCCTCCAACCGCCCCCGCATCAAATTCATCGCCGGCGAGCCGATGAAGCCGGCGACGAAGACAGTCTCCGGCCGCTCGTACAGGTCTAGCGGCGTGCCGATCTGCTCGGCGCGGCCGGCATTCATCACCACCAGGCGGTGGCCGAGCGTCATCGCCTCGACCTGATCGTGGGTGACGTAGACCGAGGTCACACCCAGGCGTTGCTGCAATCGCTTGATCTCGATCCGCATCTGCACCCGCAGCTTGGCGTCCAGGTTGGAGAGCGGCTCGTCGAACAGGAACACCTGCGGCTCACGCACGATGGCGCGGCCCATGGCGACGCGTTGGCGCTGCCCGCCGGAGAGCAGGCGCGGCTTGCGGTCGAGCAATTCGTGCAGTTCCAGGATTTCCGCCGCCTGTTGCACCCGCGCGGCGATCTCCGCCTTGGGCATGCCACGCACTTTCAGGCCGTAGGCCATATTCTGGCGCACGCTCATGTGCGGATAGAGCGCGTAGTTCTGGAAGACCATGGCGATGTCGCGCTTCGCCGGCTCCAGTCTGTTGACGATGCGGTCGGCAATGGCGACCTCGCCGTTGGTAATGCTCTCCAGCCCGGCGATCATCCGCAACAGGGTGGACTTGCCGCAACCGGACGGCCCGACCAGCACCAAAAACTCGCCATCGACCACGTCGACGTCGATGCCATGCAGCGCCTGGAAGCCGTTCGGGTAGACTTTCGTCACATTGCGGATGGAAAGGTCGGCCATGGCTATTTCTCCGTATCCACCAGTCCGCGCACGAACAGGCGTTGCATGCCGATGACGATCAGGACCGGCGGCAGCATGCCCAGCATCGTCGCGGCCATGACCAGGTTCCAGTCCGGCACCGTATCGCCGGCGTTCGCCATGCGCGAGATGCCGACGACGATCATATAAAAGCTCTGGTCGGTGGTGATCAGCAGTGGCCAGAGATATTGGTTCCACCCGAAAATGAACAGGATGACGAACAGCGCCGCCATGTTGGTGCGGCTGAGCGGCAGCAGGATGTCCCAGAAAAACCGCATCGGCCCGGCGCCATCCATCCGTGCCGCCTCCGCCAACTCATCCGGCACGCTCAGAAAGAACTGCCGGAAGAGGAAGGTCGCGGTGGCGCTGGCGATCAAAGGGATGGTCAGGCCGCTGTAGGAGTTCAGCATGCCCAAATCGGCCACCACCTTGAAGGTCGGCAGGATGCGCACTTCAACCGGCAGCATCAGCGTCAGAAAGATCATCCAGAAGAAGAACATCCGGAATGGGAAGCGGAAATAGACGATGGCAAAGGCGCTGATGATCGAGATGGCGATCTTGCCGATGGAGATGACCAACGCCACGATCAGGCTGTTCAGCATCATCCTGGCGACGCTGACATTGCCTGCGTCCGCAGTGCCGGCGCGCAGGACCTCTGCATAGTTCGCCCACATGTGGTCGCCGGGCCAGAGCGGGATCGGCGAGGTCAGCAGGTTGTCGACCGGATGAGTGGAGGCGACGAAGGCGATCCAGATCGGCAGCGCCGTCACCAGAATACCGGCGATAATGATCGCATGCGCCAGCAGATTGGTGAGCGGGCGGTTCTCGACCATCAGTAGGCCACCTTGCGCTCGATATAGCGGAATTGCGCCACGGTCAGCACGATGACGATGGCCATCAGCACCACCGACTGCGCCGCCGAACCGCCGAGATCGAGGCCGATAAAGCCGTCGCTGAAGACCTTGTAGACCAGCACGGTGGTCGCACCCGCCGGCCCGCCCTCCGTGGTCGCGTGGATCACGCCGAAGGTGTCGAAGAAGGCATAGACGACATTGACGACGACCAGAAAGAAAGTCGTCGGCGACAGCAGCGGAAAGACGATGGTCCAGAACCGGCGGATCGGCGATGCGCCGTCGATGGCCGCCGCCTCGATCATGCTCTTCGGGATCGCCTGCAATCCAGCCAGGAAGAAGATGAAGTTGTAGGACACCTGTTTCCAACTGGCAGCAATGGTCACCAAGGCCAGGGCGTCAGTGCCGCTGACCTTATGGTCCCAAGGATAGCCGAGGGCTTGCAGCGCATAGGCCAACATGCCGACGGTCGGGTTGAACAGAAAGAACCAGAGCACGCCGGCCACCGCCGGCGCCACGGCATAGGGCCAGATCAGCAGCGTCTTGTATGCCAGGGAGCCGTGGATGATCCGGTCCGCGACTGCCGCCAACAGCAAAGCCGATCCCATGGAGAGCACCGCGACCGCTGCGCTGAAGCCTATCGTCGTGCCGAAGCTGTCGAGATAGCTGGGATCGTCGAACAGTGCTGCGAAATTCTCGAACCAAACGAACCTGCTCGACAGGCCGAAAGCATCCTCCACCAGCATCGACTGGTAGAGCGCCTGGCTCGCCGGCCAGATGAAGAACACGATGGTGATGACGATCTGCGGCGTGACCAGCAGATACGGCAGTGTCGAATGGCGAAATACGGTACGCTTTTCCATGACGAGCGACCGGCACACACCTGACCGCCGGCGAGGTGGCGGTCAGGGATGGCCTGAATCAGCGCTACATATTCGCCTTTTCGAACTTGCGCAGCAGCACGTTGCCACGCTCGACCGCCGCGTCCATCGCTTCCTTGGCCGTCTTACTGCCGGCCCAAAGCGCCTCCATCTCCTCGTTGATGATGTCGCGGATCTGGACGAAGTTGCCGAAGCGCAGCCCCTTGGAATTCGGGGTCGGCGTGTTCAGGCTCAACTGCTGGATCGCGGTGTCGGTGCCCGGACTGGTCTCGTAGGCGCCCTGAGCTTTCGACAACTCATAGGCCGCGGTGGTGATCGGCACGTAGCCGGTGTCCTGATGCCAGTCGGCTTGGATGTAGGCGGAGCTCATGAAGTTGAAAAACTGGGCGACGCCCTTGTATTCCTCAGCCGGCTTGCCTTTCAGCACCCAAAGGGTCGCGCCGCCGATGATCGAGTTCTGCGGCTTGTCTGCAACCGAGGTGTCCAGCGGCAGCATGGCCTGGCCATAGTCGAACTTGGCGTTCTTGGAGATACCGCCGTAATAGGCCGAAGAGTTCATCCACATGGCGCATTTCTGCTCCAGGAACAGCGGCAGGCTTTCGCCGCGCCGGCCGCCGTATTTGAAGGCGCCGGTGGCCTGGCCGTCGGCGATCCGCTGCAGGATGCCCGCGACCTTGTCATTATTGAAGGTGAACTCGGTATCGAGGCCGGCGAAGCCGTTCTCCCGCGTGCCGACCGGCAGGTTGTGCCAGGCGCTGTAGTTTTCGATCATCACCCAGGATTGCCAGCCGAAGCTGAAAGCGCACTCGGCGCCGGCGGCTTTCAGCTTATCGGTCGCCGCAAACATCTCGTCCCAGGTCTTCGGTACATCGACGCCGGCCTTGGCCAGCATCTCTTTGTTGTACCACAGCACTGGGGTGGAGCTGTTGAACGGCAGCGACAGCAGATTGCCGGAGGTGTCGGTGTAGTAGGACTTCACCGCCGGCAGATAGGCATCGGGGTCCCACTCTAGCTTGGCGTCGGCCATCATCTCATAGACCGGATAGATCGCGCCTTTGGCCGACATCATGGTCGCCGTGCCAACCTCGAACACCTGCACGATGTGCGGCTGTTCGTTCGCGCGGAAGGCGGCGATGGCGGCGGTCATGGTCTCGGTGTAGTTGCCCTTGTAGACCGGCTTGACCACGTAGTCGTTCTGCGCTGCGTTGAAGAGGGCGGAGATCTCGTTGACCTTTTCGCCCAGGCGGCCGCCCATGGCGTGCCACCACTGGATCTCGGTCGCAGCCAGTGCGCCTTGCGCGCCAACCAGCATGGCGGAGACCGCGGCGGCCCCAAGTAATTTGTTCCACATCGCCTCAATATTCCTTCCTGTCGAGCAATCCTTATGCGACCGCGGCGCGGCCGGGGAGAGCGTTAATGCCCAAGCATGACAGCGATATTACAGATGCGATGCAAGTCGTTTATGCCGCGCCGAAACGCTCCGCCATCGATTCCAGGTCGCAATCGCCGATAGGATTGCACGGCGGCGGGTCAACGCTGCCGGCGGCTAACCTTAACAAAAGTTGTCAAATATTGGCTGAGCCGGGCGAGGGTCGCGTCGCGTACCGCGTCGGCGGCCGACAGCAGCGCCCGCCGCTGCGCGATCCGTTGCACCGTATTCGCCGCGCGCAAGGACCGCAGGTTTATCGGCGGAGGAGCATGCGAGTCGGTGCGTAACGAACCGTCGAAGCGAAGCTCCAGGGTCAGCCGCCGCCGCAATAAGGTGTGATCTGTTTGCATCCATAATATATAGGATAATATTCCGTCCGTTGTCAAGAGGCGTTACGCTGGGCCGTCGCCCCCTTAGGATGGCCATACCGTCATTCCGCCCATCGAGGATGCCTCGCCATGCCATTCCGCACCATGCTGTTCACGCCCGGCAATCAGGCGCGCAAGGTCGCCAAGGTGTTCGACGCCGGGGCCGATGCGGTGATTCTGGATTTGGAGGACGCCGTCGCTATCGCCGAAAAGGCAGCGACGCGGGCGACGGTCGTCGCGGCACTGAAAGCGCGCCCAACGCCGCGCCGTCCGCTGGGCTATGTGCGGGTCAATGCGCTGTCGACACCCTATGCTTACGGCGATTTTCAGGCGGTGATCGGCCCCTGGCTCGACGGCATCGTTCTGCCGAAGGTCGAGAGCGTCGAGGAGTTGGCGACGGCCGAATGGTTGCTGGCGCAATGCGAGCGGGAGGCGGGCATTCCCGAAGGCAGCGTCGATCTGCTGCCGATCATCGAAACCGCGAAAGGGGAGCAAGCGGCGCTGGCCATCGCCCGCTCTGCCCGCCGTGTCAAACGGCTGTCGTTCGGCGCCGGCGACTACACCTTGGATATCGGGCGCGAGTGGACGCTGGGAGAGGCCGAACTGTTGCCGATGCGCCACCACATGGTCAGTATCAGCCGGGCGGCGGGGCTGGAGCCGCCTTTGGACACGGTGTTCATTCACTTGCGGGAGGCGGAGGCGTTTGCAGCCTCGTGCGCCGGGGTGCGGGCGCTGGGCTTCCAGGGCAAACTCTGCATCCATCCGGGCCAGATCGAGGTCGCCAACAGCGCGTTCACGCCCAGCGCCGGCCAGGTCGCCTATGCCGAAAAGATCGTCGAGGCCTTCGAGGCGGCAGAGGCCGAGGGCAGCGCCTCGATCCAGGTCGAGGGCTATTTTGTCGACTATCCGATTGTGGAGAAAGCGCGCCGCACGCTGGCGTTGGTGGCGGCCATTGAGGCGGGTTCGCAGTAGGGCGAGTGGCGGGGAAAGGGGGAAAAGGCGCGGGGTGCGAAGAATGAATAGAACACCGTAGCATTCCAGCGAAAGACAGAGCCCCGCCGATCTAATCGGTCTCCGGCTTGGCGGTCGCCGCGGCGGCCTCCCCATCTTCCTGCTGTCTGGCCCACATCGCAGCATAGACGCCGCCGGCGGCCAGCAGGTCGCGGTGGCGGCCGCGTTCGACGATGCGCCCGGCCTCCAGCACCAGGATCTCGTCCGCCTCGACGACGGTCGACAGGCGATGGGCGATCACCAGCGTGGTCTTGCCCTGGCTGAGTTCGCGCAGGTTTTTCTGGATTGCCTGCTCGGTCGCGGTGTCGAGGGCGCTGGTCGCCTCGTCGAACAGCAGGATCGGCGGATCTTTCAGGATGGTGCGGGCGATAGCTACCCGCTGCTTCTCGCCGCCGGAAAGCTTCAGCCCACGCTCGCCGACCATGGTGGCGTAGCCGTCGGGAGTCGCAGCGATGAAGTCGTGGATTTCCGCGTGCTTCGCCGCCTGCTCGATCTCACCCTCGGTGCTGCCGGGCCGCCCGTAGTCGATGTTGTAGGCGATGGTGTCGTTGAAGAGCACGGTGTCCTGCGGGACGATTCCGAGCGCGGCGCGAACGCTGGCCTGCTGCACCTCGCGAATATCGTGACCGTCGATCAGCACGCGGCCGACGCCGACGTCGTAGAAGCGGAACAGCAGCCGGCTGATGGTCGACTTGCCGGCGCCGGACGGCCCGACCACCGCGACGGTCTTGCCGGCGGGTACGGTGAAGCTGACGCCTTTCAGGATCGGACGGCGCGGGTCGTAGCCGAACTCCACGTCCTCGAACCGCACCTCGCCGCCAGCCACGGATAAGGGCGGAGCCGCCGGATTGTCCTGTACCTCAGGCGGTACCCGGCGCAGGTCGAACATGCGCTCCATATCCACCAGCGCCTGCTTGATCTCGCGGTAGGCGAACCCGAAAAAGCCCAGCGGTTGATAGAGTTGGATCAGATAGGTGTTGGCCATGACGAAGTCGCCGACCGTCATCGACCCGTCGGCGATCCCCGCTGCCGCCATGATCATGACGATGGTCAGGCCGCCGGAGATTATGAAAGACTGCCCGATGTTCAGCAGCCCCAGCGAGCGGCCACTGGCCACCGCCGCGGTCTCGTAACTGCGCAACGAGCGGTCGAAACGCTGCGCCTCGTGCTCCTCATTGCCGAAATATTTGACCGTTTCGTAGTTCAGCAGGCTGTCGATGGCGCGGGTGTTGGCGCGCTGGTCCGCCTCGTTCATCCGCCGCCGCAGCTTAATGCGCCAGGAGGTGACGGCCACCGTGTAGGCGACGTACAGCACCACCGTCACTATCGTCACCACCGCAAACCAAATGTCGAGCAGAGTCCACAGCAGCACGAACACCATGGTGATCTCGAAGATCGTCGGCAGCACGTTGAACAGCATGAAGCGCAGCAGGATCTCGATGGCCTTGGTGCCGCGCTCGATAAAGCGGGAAAGGCCGCCGGTCTGCCGCTCCAGATGAAAGCGCAGCGACAGCGCGTGCAGATGCCGGAAGGTGGCGAGGCCAACGGCGCGGATCGCCCCCTGCCCGACGCTGGCGAAGATCGCGTCACGCAACTCGCCGAACGCCAGCGAGGCGACGCGCGCGCCGCCATAGGCCAGGATCAGCCCCAGCGGCAATGCCGCAGCACCGCCGGCCTCCGCCAGCGCGGGCAGTGCATCGATGGCCTCGCCGAACAGAATCGGCACATAGACTACGGCGATCTTGGCTGCCACCATGCAGACGATGGCCGCCAAAACTTTGGTGCGCACGTCCCAGCGGGCATGCGGCCAGAGATAGGGCAGGAGCGTACGGATCGTTTGCCAGTCCGAACGCGCGGCAGCGCCGGATGGGGAAACAGGGGGCGGCGTCATGGTGAGTGCTCGCGTGGCGTGCGGACGAGAGCCGACCAATTGACATATTGTTGTAACTGGTGCCGACTATTACGCTATATATAGCAGTTGCGCGTCGCGGTCGCTTGGCGGCAAAATCGCGTTGGCTGCCCGCTGTGGATGCCAGGGGTGATGGCAACCCCATTCTAACCAAAGGAGCGTGGCTGTCGTGCACGTCGCTTTGGATCATTGTTCGGCCTTGGTGTTGAACGCCGATTTTCGGCCGCTTAACTACTTTCCGCTGTCGCTGTGGTCGTGGCGGGAGTCGGTCAAGGCTGTGTTTCTCGACCGCGTCAACGTGCTGGCCGAGTACGATATCGCCGTGCACTCGCCCTCGTTCGAGATGCCGCTGCCCTCCGTCATTGCGTTGAAGGAATATGTGCCACCGGCCAAAAAGGTGGCGTTCACACGGTTTAACGTGTTCCTGCGCGACCGGTTCGATTGCCAATATTGCGGCGAGCAGTTTCCGCCGCACGACCTGACCTTCGACCATGTCGTCCCGCGCTCTCGCGGCGGGCGCACGACGTGGGAGAACGTGGTCACCTCATGCTCCGCCTGCAACCTGACCAAGGGCAACAAGATGCCGAACGTGGTCGGCATGCGCCCGCGGCACGCGCCGGCAGAACCCTCGGTCTACCAATTGCAGGCACACGGGCGGGGGTTCCCGCCCAATTTTCTGCATGAGAGTTGGCGCGACTATCTGTATTGGGATAGCGAGTTGGAGGATGACTGAGGCGATCTCCCCGATCTCCCCCCCTGAGTTCACCTGAAGTGAGGCTGTTGCGCCCGAGCCCTTGGTTTTGGCACAATGATTGCTTCGCTGGCCGTGCGCGATCCTCTCGTTCAAAGGAAAATTCATAGATGCATGTTTCCCTAGCCCTGTTGGCTGCCGCTGGCGCCGTCGGCTTTCTGGCGATGTCTGCCGGCGCCGTTGCGCAAAAGAAAACCGAATATAACGTCGCCCTCGACGGCACCTTCGCGCCGCACGCCATGCCCGATTTGAGCGGCGGCGTCGAAGGCTTCAACGTCGATCTCGCCAATATTATCGGCGAGCGCCTCGGCGTGAAAATGAACATTACGGCGGCACAATGGTCCGGCCTTCTGCCCGCTATGCAGGCAGGCAAGTACGATTTCATCGTAGCGCCGACGACGATTACGGCAGAGCGCGCCGGTACCATGCTGTTCACCGAGGGCTATCTGAATACGGATTTCCTGTTCGTGGTGAAGACGGGATCGCCGAAAATCACCGAGCTGGAGGACTTCAAAGGCAAGGTGATCGCGGTGAACAAGGGCGCTGTCTACGATAGCTGGGCTCGCGAAATGGCGCCGACGATCGGCTGGACGGTGCAATCCTATGGCACCCAGACCGACGCGCTGCAGGCGGTGATCGCCGGGCGGGCATTCGCCAGTGTGGCGGGTAACACTTCGGTCGCATGGGCGGCCAAGAAGAACCCGAACCTCGAACTCTCCTACAACTACACCACCGGCAAGGTGTTCGGCATGCCGTTCCGCCGCGACGACGTCGCCACGCGCAACATGGTGGAAGAGGTCATCGAGTGCATGAAGCTGGACGGCACCTTCACCGAAATGAGCCTGAAGTGGTTCGGCATAGCACCGGCCCCCGGTTCCGCGGCGCTGACCGTCTATGCAGGCTATGGCCAGCCGGGGATCGAGGGTTACGACCCCACCCCGCACGTGCCGAACTGCGACTAGTCCAGACCGGACGCCAGGCATGAGGGCCGGCCAGTGCGCCGGCCTTTACTGCTGATACCTTAGAGAATTTCCCCACCGGAAGCCCTTAACTGAGAGGCAAGATCGTGGCCGCAGCCGCTATGCTGGACGTCCAAGACCTCGGCAAATCCTTTGGCGACCTGGAAGTGCTCAAGGGCGTCGACCTGCAGGTGCACGAAAAAGAGCTGGTGTTCATCATCGGCCCATCCGGATCGGGCAAGAGCACGCTGCTGCGCTGCTGCAACCGGCTGGAGGAGCCGAGCCGCGGCCGCATCGTCGTCGACGGCACGGAGATCACCGCCCGCACGGTCGATCTGAACAAAGTGCGCCAGCGCATCGGCATGGTGTTTCAGTCCTTCAACCTCTATCCGCACATGACGGCGCTGGGCAATGTCACGCTGGCGCTGCGCAAGGTGCTGAAGAAGCCGACGGCAGAGGCGGAGAAGCTCGGGCGCGTCGCTCTCGACCAGGTCGGCCTGGCGGATAAGGAAAAGTCCTACCCGAACGAGTTGTCCGGCGGTCAGCAGCAGCGCGTCGCGATTGCCCGCGCCTTGGCGCTGGAGCCAAAAATCATGCTGTTCGACGAGCCAACCAGCGCCCTCGACCCGGAATTGGTCGACAGCGTGTTGCAGGTGATGCGGGCGATGCGTGAGGCCGGCATGACCATGGTCGTCGTCAGCCACGAGTTGCAGTTCGCGCGCGAGGCCGCCGACCGGGTGATCTTCATGGATGACGGCGTCATTGTCGAGGAAGGCCCGCCACAGCAGGTGTTCGGCGCGCCAAAGCACGAGCGCACACGCGATTTCGTCTCCCGCATCCAGCGGCACTGAGCGCGATTATGGCCGACACCATTGCCGCGCAACTGACAGGACAAATCACCGCCTGGGACCGGTTCCTCGACAGTTTTTTCAAGCTGTCGGTGATGAGCAAATACCTGCCCGACATCGTCGATGGCTTTCTGCTGACCAGCTATCTGGCGCTGGAAATCGTCGTCACCGGCCTGACCCTGGGCCTGGTGCTGGCGCTGATCCGCACCTACAATTTCTGGCCGACCAGCCTGCTGATCGTGATTTTCGCCGACGTGATGCGGGCATTGCCGCCGCTGGTATTCATCCTGCTGCTGTACTTCGGCCTGCCCGGCGTCGGCATCAGCCTGAGCGGGTTCGCGGTCACCTGGTTGACGCTGTCGCTGGTGCTGGCCGCGTTCTCCGAGGAGATCTTCCGGGCTGGCATCATCGCCGTGCCGAAGGGTCAGTGGGAGGCGGCGCGATCCACGGGGCTCGGCTTCGGCCAGGCGCTATGGTTCGTGGTGATACCACAAGCGATCCGCCTGACCGTGCCGCCGCTGACCAACCGCACCATCGGCATCACCAAAAACACGGCGCTGGGCACCGTGGTCGGCGTCGGCGAGATCCTGAACAAGGCAACCACCGGGCAGAGCTTTTCCGGCAACGCCTCGCCACTGGTGCTGGGTGCGCTCGCCTATCTGATCCTGTTCGTGCCGGTCGTGATCTTCGGGCGCTGGATCGAGACGCGGTTCGCCTGGAAGAAGGTTTGAAGGGGTAGCGAACGATGGAATACATCATCGAGAACTTCTTCAACCTCGCCATCATGAAGGCGGCGTTCCCGACCGTGCTTGCCGGCTTCGGCATGACGCTGCTGCTGATCGCCATCGTGGTACCGGTCGGCTGCCTGGGCGGCTTGAGCGTCGCGCTGCTCGGGACGTCACGCTCGCGGGCCTTGCGGTGGACGACCATTGTCTATGTCGACTTCTTCCGAGCGTTTCCACCGCTGGTGCTGCTGATCTTCCTCTATGCCGGCCTGCCGTTCGCGGGCATCGATTTGCCGGCCATCGTATCGGTCGCCCTCGCCTTTCTGCTGAACACGTCGGCCTATTACGGCGAGATATTCCGCGCCGGTATCGAAAGCGTCGGGCGTGGCCAGACGGAGGCGTCGCGCTCCACCGGCATGACGCAGACGCAAACCCTGCGCTATGTGATCCTGCCGCAGGCGGTGCGGAACGTCATGCCGGACCTGATCAGCAACACACTGGAAGTGGCCAAGTTGACCTCGCTCGCCAGCGTCGTAGCATTGCCGGAGATGCTGTATTCCGCCGACATGGCGCGCTCGGTGACCTTCAACGCCTCGCCTATCGTGTTGGCTGCGGGGTTTTATCTGGCGCTGCTGTGGCCGGTGGTGCGGGTGCTGTCCGTCATGGAGAACAAGGCGACGGCGCGGTAGTCAGTCGCTCGGTGGTGACGTCAGCCAAGGATGGCAATGGCGTCGATCTCCACCGTGATCGCAGGATCGGCCAGCTTCGAGACCTCAACCAGGGTGCTGATCGGGAAGTTGCCCTCGAAGAATTCCTTGCGGGCCTTCCAGACTTGTTCGCGGCGGCGGATGTCGGTCACGTAGACGGTGATCTTGACAACGTCGGTCATTTCGCCGCCCGCCGCCTCGACCAGTGCCTTGATCTTGGTGAAGATACCACGCGCCTGCGCCTCGTCATCGCCGCCGGAAGCGGAGCCGCCGGCGTCGCGAGCGGTCAGTCCGGCGATGTAGACGGTGTTGCCGGCGACCAGACAGTTCGACCAGGTCTCCGGCGGCGGCTCCGCCACATCGGGGGAGGTTACGCGGCGAAATTTCGACATTGGCGGGTTCCCTCCCTTATCCGAAGTGATAAGCGGCTAGACCGGGCGGTCGCCCTTGACGGTGATGCGGTAGCCGCTGCGCACCTGCGGGAAGTAGTCCCACATGGCGATGTGCTGGACACAGCGATTGTCCCAGAACGCCACCGACTTCTCCTGCCAGCGGAACCGGCACTGGAAGTCCGGCTTGGCGCTGAAGTCGTAGAGGAAGCGCAGCACGCCCTCGCTCTCGTCGCGGCTGACCTCGTTGATCTTCACCGTGAAGGTCGAGTTGACGTAAAGCGCCTTGCGGCCCGTGACCGGATGCGTGCGCACCACCGGATGCACGTTGGTCGGGTAGACTTTGCCAGCGTCGTTTACGCCCTTGTCGGCATAGCGGCCGCGGTAGACGTGCTCGCCGGAGTGGGTGGCGGTGAGGCCTTCCAGGTACGACTTCATCCGGTCGCTCAGCGCGTCATAGGCGGCGTACATGCTGGCGAACAGCGTGTCGCCGCCGGAGGGCGGGACGGTGTGCAGATGCAGGATGGAGCCCATCGGCGGCTCCGCATCGCAACTCACATCGGAGTGCCAGCGCTCGCCAGCGATGCGTTTGGAGTCCTTGTCGGCATGGATGATCAGCACCTCCGGATGGCCCTCCGGTCCGGGCGATGCCGGGTGGATGTGCAGCTCGCCGAAATGGCGGCCGAAATCCTTGTGCTGGTCCAGGCTCATATCCTGGTCGCGCAGGAAGATCACCTGATGCGCCATCAAAGCGTCGTGGATTTCGGAGTATTGCTGGTTCGAAACCGGCTGGCTGAGATCGACGCCGGAAATCATGGCGCCGATGCGCGGCGTGACCGGCTCGACTTCGATGGTTTGATAGGACATGGGGCGGTTTCTCCTGATAGGTTTGGTTGGCGGGGATCATGACAGAGTGCCGCGCGTTGTGTCCACCGCTTCCGCGCTTGCCATCGCGCCGGCGAGCGCGTATAAGCCGCCGCTTCGACATCGCCTGCCTGGCTTAAGGCTGAGCGCTCGTTTCAGGGCGTATCGACCGGGCATTGCCATGGCGGGTGTTTATATCACTCAGCGATGAGGACCCGAAAATGCCCAAGATGAAGACGAAAAGCAGCGTCAAACGCCGCTTTAAGCGTACCGGCACAGGCAAGATCCTGATGAATGCCGCGTACAAAAACCATATGCTTTCCAACAAAAGCCAGAAGATGAAGCGCAAGGCCCGCGGCACCCGGGTGATGAGCGACGCCGATCAGTCGATCGTCCGCAAGTTCATGCCCTACGACCGCTAAGCTCACCCGCATCGATTCAGGAGATCATCAATGGCTCGCGTCAAAAGGGGCGTCACCGCGCACGCCCGTCACAAAAAAATCGTTGCGATGGCCAAGGGCTATCGCGGCCGCAACAAGAACAGCTTCACGATTGCGATCGAAAAGGTCGAGAAGGCGCTGCAATACGCCTATCGCGACCGCCGCACCAAGAAGCGCAACTTCCGCGCGCTGTGGATTCAGCGCATCAACGCCGCGGCGCGTGAGCATGGCATGACCTACAGCCAGTTCATGGACGGCATCCACAAGGCCCAGATCGAGGTGGACCGCAAGGTTCTGGCCGACCTGGCCGTGCGCGAGCCGGACGCGTTCAAGGCGCTGGTCGATCAGGCGCAAGCCGCCCGAGGCGCAGCGGCATCAGCTGCCTAGCAGTTTGGATCGTACCGGTTCAGCGCAGGACCCTGTCAGAATCTTCTAGCGCCATTGCGAGACGCAAGGCGAAGCAACCCAGGCAATATTGCAACCCGCACGAGCGTTTATCTGGGTTGCCTGGTCGCCTGCGGCTCCTCGCAATGACCGCGGGGTGAAATTTGCGTTTGGTCGTGCACGCCTTATCCCCTGCCCTTCGGTGGAGGGGGCCGCCGGCAACGCGCTATTCCCGGCGCAACACCTTGTCGACGATGAAGCTGGCGACGCTGCTGGCGTGAAAGGCCTCGGTAAAGGCATCGCGGTCGTAGACCTCGTCGACCCAGGCAAGGAACTGGCGGGCGTCGCCGCCGGTATCGGCCCAATACCGCTCCAGGAAATAGTCGAGCATGCCGGTGCGGGCATAGCGGACATGGCCGAAGCGCAGCGAAAGCTGCCGCATCGCCACCTCCATCGGCGCGCCTTTATGCAGATGCAGATACAACACCGACATCAGGCCGACGCGGTCCGCCCCGGATTTACAGTGCATCAGCACCGGGTATTCCAGGTGCGCGAACACACCGGCCATGGCGTGCACCGTCTGTTTTTCCGGCATGCCGCGCGAGCGGATCGGGAAGTTGACGAGGCGCAGGCCAAGCTCCTGACAGGCGTCGCGCTCTGTCAGGTAAGTGCCGCAGTCCAGCCGCTCCCCCCGCAGGTTCAGCACCGTGCGGATGCCCTGATCCCGCGCCCAGCGCAGCGCCCGACGGCCGGGCTGGGCGGAGCGCCACATCTGGTCGTCGAGGCGATGCCGGTTGCTGTAGAGCAGGCGCAGGCAGCCGTGGTCAACCAGGCTCATATTGCGCTCGGCCCAGCGCCGCTTGGCGGCGTTCAACGGCGGAGCCGGCAGGGCCGTCGTGGGCAAGTCTCGTATCAAACGTCCGCAACCTTCGGCGCGCCGGCGGCAGCGCCGGCAGGGCAGGTTCGCATAGCCGGTTCCTATAGCCGCGGCAATGGCCTTGGCCGCCGCACCCGGATGCGTCTACAAACCCTGGCACTCCGCACCCACCAGGATTCGCCATGGCCACGCGCGCGCCGCATCCATTGATCGACCAGAACTCCTTGGGCTTGCTGCGCCGCCTATGGGGCGAGGCGGTGATGCCTTATCGCCGGCGGTTGATCCTGGCGGCGGTCTGCATGGTGGTGGTCGCCGGCTCGACAGCATTGACCGCCTGGCTGATGGACCCGGTCATCAACGAGTTGTTCGTCGAGCAGGACCGCACGATGATCTGGCTGATCGCGCTGGGCGTGTTCGCGACGTTTGCGATTCGCAGTGCGGCGACTTTCGCGCAGGAGGTGCTGGTGGTCTATACCGGCCAGCGCATTGTCGCCGACATTCAGGGCCGGCTGTTCGCGCACCTATTGCGACAGGACGTGGCGACCTTGCAGGGCCACAACTCCGGCACGTTGCTGTCACGCTTCACCTATGACGTGAACGCGATGCGTTATGCCGTCAGCGACGCGGTGATCGTGATCGGGCGCGATGTGCTGACCATCCTGTTCCTGGTCGGGCTGATGTTCTACCAGGATTGGCTGCTGGCGACGATTGCCTTCGCCGGCGCGCCGCTGACCGTCTACCCGCTGCAACAGTTGGGCGCGCGCGTGCGCAGGATCACCCGCGAAACCCAGGAGGAGATGGGCGCGCTCACCAGCCGGCTGGGCCAGAGCTTTCAGGGCATCCGCACCGTCAAGGCCTACCGGATGGAGCGGCACGAGCAAACGCACGCCGAAACGCTGATCGATCGGATTTTCCGCCTGAGTTACCGCTCCGCCTATGCCAAAGCCGCGACGCAGCCGATCATCGATGCGCTGGGCGGCGTCGCGATCGCCTCCATCATCGTCTATGGCGGCCTGAGGGTGATCGACGGCGACACGACGGCGGGGGCGTTTTTCTCGTTCATCGCAGCATTGCTGATGGCCTATCAGCCGCTGCGGGCGCTCGGCAAGCTGAACGCCCGCATTCAGGAGGGCTTGGCGGCGGCGGAGCGTGTCTACGCGTTGCTGGATCATGCGCCGGAGATTTTCGACGCGCCAGACGCCAAACCGCTGCCGCGCGATGCCGGCGCCGTGGAGTTGCGCGGCGTCCGGTTCAGCTATAACGGCGAGACCCAGGCGCTGGATGGCGTGACGCTGGAGGCGCCGGCCGGCAAGACGACGGCGCTGGTCGGCCCGTCTGGCGCCGGCAAATCCAGCATCTTTGCGATGATCCCGCGGTTCTATGACGTGCAGGCCGGCCAGGTCGTGGTTAATGGCGTGGACGTGCGCGAGGCCTCCATCGCCTCGCTGCGGGATGCCATCGCCGTGGTCAGCCAGGAGGTGGTGCTGTTCGACGACACCGTCGCCAACAATATCCGCTATGGCCGCTGGGATGCGAGCCAGGCGGAGGTCGTGGAGGCGGCGCGGGCGGCGGCTGCTCATGGCTTCATCGAGGCGATGCCCAACGGCTACGACACCATGGTCGGCGAACAGGGCATGAAGCTCTCGGGCGGCCAGCGTCAGCGGATCGCCATCGCCCGCGCCCTTCTGAAAGACGCGCCGATCCTGTTGCTGGACGAGGCGACCAGCGCGCTCGACACCGAGTCGGAGCGTCAGATTCAGGCGGCCCTGGCCCGGCTGATGCAGGGCCGCACCACTATCGTCATCGCCCACCGGCTGTCGACGGTGATCGACGCCGATGTCATCCACGTGATGGAGGGCGGGCGGCTGGTTCAGTCCGGCCGCCACGCCGAACTGCTGAGCGAGGGCGGCCTCTACAGGCACCTGCACGCCCTGCAATTCGCCGAGGCGGCAGCCTGACTTTAGGCGGCCAAGCCCCCCATGCAGAACAATATCACCCGGGCGATCTGGCTGCTTTGCGGGACGATGATCATCATCGGCACGATGGACGCCATCTCGAAGGTGCTGGTCGCGGACCTGGCCGTCGGTCAGATCCTCGCCGTGCGCTATTGGATGTTTTTCGGTGTCGCTGTCTGGATGGCGCATCGCAGCATCGGCCTGCGCACCGCCTATCGCTCGAAGCAGCCTTGGGTGCAGATCGTCCGCTCGGCAATCCTGATGGCGGAGATGGCCCTGTTCATTCAGGCCTTCGCCTACATGCACCTGGCCGATGTACACGCGGTCGCCGCGGCGGCGCCGCTGCTGGTGATGGTGCTGGCGGCGCTGTTTCTGGGCGAGCAGATCGGGCCGCACCGCAAGACAGCGGTGCTGATCGGCTTTGCCGGCGTGCTGGTGATCGTGCGTCCCGGCTCCGGCGTGTTCGGCTGGGTCGCAGCGCTGCCGGTGCTGGCGACCATCGGCTGGGCCGCCTATCAGGTGCTGCTGCGTCAGGTCTCCGGCTATGACCGGTCGGAGACGACGGTGCTCTATACCGCCACGGTCGGCCTGGTGGTCTACTCGATTGCCGGCTTGGCGGTCTGGCAGGCGCCGACTGCCGGGCAGTGGCTGATGCTGGCGGCCGTCGGCGTGATGGGTAGCGCCGGGCATATCCTGCTGGTCAAAGCCTACGAGCAGGCGCCGGCCTCCGCCCTGCAACCGTTCAACTACGGCCTGCCGCTGTGGGCGGTCGTCATCGGCTGGATCGTGTTCGACCACGTGCCGGACGCCTGGACCTTTGCCGGCGGGGGGCTGGTGATTTCGGGCGGGCTCTATGCGCTGTGGCGCGAACGGTTGCGCAAGGGCGAGGCGAGGCTTTAGGGCCGAGGCGGAGCATCTTCCGGCTTCGCGCTGGCGCAAAGTCGCCGCTATAATGGCCGCCCGACACACATTCACCGCACACCGCACACTGATTCGAAAGAGGATTATCATGCCCAACTGCCCCGGACGCATTGACGGAAAAGTCGCTCTGATCACCGGCGGCGCTTCCGGCCTCGGCAAGGCGAGCGCCGAGCTGTTCGTCGAGGAAGGCGGCCGCGTCATGATCGCCGACATCGATACTGCCGGAGGCAAGGCCGTCGCGGAGTCTCTCGGTGATGCTGGCGCGTTTACGCCGCTGGATGTGACCGACGAGGCCAACTGGATCGCCGCCATCGAAGCCACGCAGCAAGCGTTCGGGGCCATCCACATTCTGGTGCAAAGCGCCGGCATCGGCCTGACCGCGCCGGTGACGGAGATCACGCTGGAAGACTGGCGGCGGGTGCATGCCATCGATCTGGATGGCGTCTTTCTGGGCTGCAAGCACAGCATCCCGGCCATTGCGGGCTGCGGCGGCGGCTCTATTGTCAACATCTCGTCGATTGCCGGCGTGATTGCCGGGCACAACATGGCAGCCTACAACTCCGCCAAGGCCGGCGTGCGGCATCTGTCGAAGTCGGTTGCCTTGCACTGCGCCCGGCAGGCGCTGAACATCCGCTGCAACTCCATCCACCCGACCTTCATCGACACGCCGATCCTCGACAAGCACAAGGAGCGGTTCGGCGCGGCGGAGGCGTTGCAGAAGCTGGGGCGGCAAGTGCCCATCGGCCGGGTCGGCAAACCGCGGGAGGTCGCCTACGGCATCCTCTATCTGGCATCGGACGAGTCCAGCTACACCACCGGCTCCGAACTGTTCATCGACGGTGGCATTGCGGCCATGTAATCGTGTCGCAGGCACGAAATGCTGTTGCAACTCATTCTCATTCGCAATACCGTGGGCGCACCGTCTGAAGAAGGAAATCCACCACACATGAAGCGCATTTTTGGAGTGACCGTTGCCGCCATCGGACTTGTGGCGAGCCTCGGCAGCGCCCTCGCCGGCGAAGTCAATGTCTACAGCTATCGCCAGCCTGTCCTGATCGAGCCTCTGTTCGAGGCTTTCACGGCTGAGACCGGCCACAAGGTCAACGTCGTCTTCGCCAAGACCGGCCTGATCGAACGCGCCCGGCAGGAAGGCCGCCTCAGCCCGATGGACGTGTTGTTGGCGGTCGATATCGGGCAGCTGTCGCAGGCCAAAGACGCGGGCATCACCGCACCGGTTGACGATCCGGTCGTCAACGCGGCGATCCCGCCGCAATTCCGCGATCCGGAGGGGCACTGGATCGGCCTGACCAGCCGCATCCGGGTGATCTACGCGGCGAAGGGCCGGGTCGAGAACGCGAAGGCCCTCACCTACGAAGACCTGGCCGACCCGAAGTACAAAGGCCGCATCTGCACCCGCTCCGGCAAGAATGTCTACCAGATCGGCCTGGTCGCCGCGATGATCAACCACCACGGTGTTGAGAAGACAGAGGAGTGGCTGACCGGCCTGAAAAACAATCTCGCCAAAAAGCCCGTCGGCAACGACCGCGCTCAGGTGAAGGCGATCTGGCAGGGCGAATGCGATCTGTCACTCGGCAACCACTATTACTACCTGAAGATGATGGCCGACCCGGACCAGCGGCCGTGGGCGGAGGCGGTCGATGTGATTTTCCCCAATCAGGATGGGCGTGGCGCGCACGCCAACATCAGCGGCATGTCGCTGGGCGCGTATGCCCCGAACAAGGCGGCCGCCATGGACCTGATGCGCTTTCTGGTCAGCGTCGAGGCGCAGCAAATCTATGCGGAGGAAAACGGCGAATACCCCCTGCGTCCGGGTGCACGTTGGACTGCCGCGCTGGAGGAATTGGGTAAGTTCGTGATCGACGACCTGTCGTTGCAGGCAATCGCCGACCAACGCGGCGAAGCGCTGCTGATGACCGACCGGGTGCGGTACGACCAATAAGGCTCGTCCCACCCCCGCCGCCTGCCTGGCGCAAAGCTGAGCCCCGGCCAAACGCGAGTTGGCCGGGGCTTTGGCTCGCGACCATCGCGCCCTTACCTTGAAGCCGCGTGTCGGCTATACCGCGTCGGTTGAAGCGATGCGATTAGCGAAGGTTCCTGGCACATGGGTAATGTAACCGTCGTCGGCGCCCAATGGGGTGACGAGGGCAAAGGCAAGATCGTCGACTGGCTGTCGGAGCGGGCGGACATCGTCGTGCGCTTCCAGGGCGGCCACAATGCCGGGCATACCTTGCAGATCGGCAACGCCACCTACAAGCTGTCGCTGCTGCCCTCCGGCCTGGCGCGCGGCAAGCTGTCGGTGATTGGCAACGGCGTGGTCGTCGATCCCTGGGCGCTGCTGGAGGAGATGGAGCGCGTGCGCGGCCAGGGCCTGGCCGTGACGCCGGAAAACCTGCGTATCGCCGAGAACGCGACGGTGATCCTGCCGTTCTATGGCGCCATCGACCGGGCGCGGGAAAAGGCGCGCGGCAAGGGGGCCATCGGCACCACCGGGCGCGGCATCGGCATCGCCTACGAGGATAAGGCCGCCCGCCGCGCCGTCCGGATGTGCGACCTGGCAGAGCCGGAAACACTGGCGCAAAAACTGCCGCCGCTGATCGAGCATCACAACGTCTTCCTGCGCGGCGCCGGCGAGGCAGAGGTGGACGAGGCAGCGCTGACGGAGACGCTTGCCAATATCGCCCCGGTGCTCGCCCCCTATATCGAGCCCGTCTGGCGACGTCTGCACGACGCCCACAAGTCCGGCAAACGCCTGCTGTTCGAGGGCGCGCAGGGCGCGATGCTGGATATCGATCACGGCACCTTCCCCTTTGTGACGTCCTCCAACACGGTCGCCGCCGCGGCGGCCAGCGGCGCCGGAGCGGCGGCCGGGGCTGTGGGATATGTGCTGGGCATCACCAAGGCCTACACCACCCGGGTCGGCGGCGGCCCCTTCCCCACCGAACAGGACAACGAAATCGGACAGGGCCTGGGCACGCGCGGGCGAGAGTTCGGCACGGTCACCGGCCGGGCGCGGCGCTGCGGCTGGTTCGATGCGGTGATGGTGCGCCAGGCGATCCAGGTCGGCGGCATCGACGGCATTGCGCTGACCAAGCTCGATATCCTCGACCACATGCCGGAACTGCAGGTGTGCGTCGCGTACGAGGACGCAGCCGGCAAGCGTTATGACTATCTGCCGTCCTCGATGAAGTTGCAGGGCGAGGTGCGCCCGGTCTACGAGACGCTGGAGGGCTGGAACGAACCGACCTACGGCGCGCGCTCCTGGGTCGATCTGCCGGCGACGGCGGTCAAATACGTGCGCCGCATCGAGGAGTTGATCCAGGCGCCGGTGGCGCTGCTGTCAACCAGTCCGCAGCGGGACGACACCATCCTGGTGCGCGACCCCTTCGCCGGGTAGAGCGGCGTTGCGAGCCATCCATATCAGCGCTTAAAATCAAGAGAGGAATACGCCATGCAATCGATCGACGGAAAAATCGCCTGGGTCACCGGCGCCGGCACAGGCATCGGCCGGGCGGGGGCGAAGGCGCTGGCCGCGGCCGGAGTCACTGTCTACCTGTCGGGCCGGCGCGTGCCGCAGTTGGAGGCGGTCAAGGCCACGATCGAGGCCGAAGGCGGCAAGGCCGAAGTGGCCCCCCTCGATATCGTCGACGCCGATGCCTGCTATGCCCTGGTCGAGCGCATCGTGGCGGCGCATGGGCGCTTGGACATGGTCGTGAACAGCGCCGGCCTGAACCGGCCGAAGCGGCGGTGGAAAGACGTGGACCAGAGCAGCTTTCACACCATTATCGACGTCGATCTGAAAGGCGCCTTCAACGTCTGTCATGCCGCCATCAAGGCCATGCGGCCGCAGCGGGACGGGCTGATCATTAATGTCTCCTCCATGGCGAGCCAGGGCCGCACCGGCGGGGTCAGCGGCTTCGCCTACGCCGCCGCCAAGCACGGCATGAACGTCATGAACGAGAGCATCAACGACGAGCACGCGCACATGGGTATCCGCGCCTGCGCGCTCTGCCCGGGTGAGGTGGCGACCGAAATCCTCGACACGCGTCCGAAACCGCCCAGCCCGGAAGAACGCGCCCGCATGGTGCAGGAGGACGACGTTGGCGAAACCATCCTGTTCATCGCCCGCATGCCGGCCCATGTCTGCCTGAACGAGATTCACATCTCGCCATTGTGGAACCGTGGCTATATCGGCTCGCCGGATTTCACCGTCTCACGGGACGACTGACCGCGCGCGGGCAAGACGGATGGTTCTGGAGCGCGCCGCCGCCTTGGGCTAAGCTTTCCGCCAATGCCCTGGGCGGCTGGACCGCCTGACCTGAAATTTACGGGAGTTCGCCAGCAATGAGCGAGAAACAAACCAAACCGTCGGAGGTCGACGTCGTCGTTGTCGGCGCCGGGTTCTCCGGCCTCTACCTGATCCATAAGCTACGGACGATGGGCCTATCCTTCCGCGTGTTCGAGGCCGGCAGCGGCGTCGGCGGCACGTGGTACTGGAACCGCTATCCCGGCGCGCGCTGCGACGTGGAGAGCATGCAATACTCCTATTCCTGGGACGAGGACCTGCAGCAGGAATGGCGCTGGAGCGAGACCTTTGCCCCGCAGCCGGAAATCCTGGAATACGCCAACCATGTCGCCGACCGCTTCGACCTGAAGCCCTATATCGAGTTCGATACCAAGGTCGAAGCGGCGGAATTCGACGAGGCGACGAAGCGGTGGGAGGTGACGACCAGCACCGGCGAGACCGTGTCGGCGCGGTTCTGCATCATGGCGACCGGCTGCCTCTCCTCACCGCGCGCGCCGGATATCGAGGGCGCCGACAGCTTCGAGGGCCCGACCTATCACACCGGCGCCTGGCCGCATGAGGGCGTCGACCTCGCCGGCCTGCGGGTTGGCATTATCGGCACCGGCTCGTCGGCCATTCAGGCGATCCCGGTCATTGCCGAGCAGGCGGGGCACCTGACGGTGTTTCAGCGCACCCCGAACTATTCCATCCCGGCCCGCACCAAGCCGATGACGCCGGAATACGAGCAGGAGTGGAAGTCCAACTACGCCGAGCGGCGCGAGATCATGCGCTACACCCGCGTTGGCAACTATTTCGACCGCTCCGACCTCTCTGCCCTGGACGTCTCGGACGAGGAACGCCGCCGCATCTATGAGGATCGCTGGGCGGTCGGCGGCACGCGCTTCATGAGTTCGTTCAAGGACCTGGCGACCAACAAAGCCTCGAACGACACCGCCGCCGAGTTCGTGCGCGAACAAATCCGCAAAACGGTCAAAGACCCGGAAACCGCCGAACTGCTGGTCGCCAAGGACTACCCCATCGGCACCAAGCGCATTTGCGCCGACAGCGGCTATTTCGAGACGTTCAATCGCGACAATGTCCGGCTGGTCGATATCCATGCCGACCCGATCCATCGCATCACACCGAACGGCGTGCTGGCCGGGGACGAGGAACACCGGTTCGACGCCATCGTCTTCGCCACCGGCTTCGACGCCATGACCGGCACGCTGCTGCGCATCGCCATCAAAGGCCGTGACGGCCTGACCCTCAACGAGAAGTGGGAGGCGGGCCCGCGCACCTATCTGGGCCTGATGACCGCCGGCTTCCCCAACATGTTCATGATCACCGGCCCCGGCAGCCCATCGGTGCTGAGCAACATGATGGTCTCCATCGAGCAGCATGTGGAATGGGTGACCGACTGCCTCGCCTACCTGCAGGAGAACGGCATCGCGGCGATAGAGGCGGACCTGGCGGCGGAGGATGCCTGGGTCGAGCACGGCAACGAGGTCGCCTACAAGACGCTCTACCCCGATGCGGCCTCCTGGTATATGGGCGCGAATATCGAGGGCAAGCCGCGGGTGTTCATGCCGTATATCGGCGGCGTCGGCACCTACCGCGAGAAATGCGACGCCATCGCCGAGGCTGGCTATGAGGGCTTTGTGCTGGAGTCGGCGGATGAGAAGACGCAGGCGATAGCGGTTTAAATCGCCTCCATGCCTATTGTCCCGGACTTGTTCCTGGGCACCCTTACAGAGCCACCCTTCGGCGTCATTGCGAGGAGCCGCAGGCGACGCGGCAATCCATTCACAGGTATTGCAGCAATGCGCTGCCGGTGGATTGCTTCGGCTCCACCTCGCAATGACGCCGGGGTGGGTATTTGATGGAGCCGGTCAGTACGGCACCGGCATGACGCCCCGCACCTCGGGGATGTAGTGGCGCAGCATGTTCTCGATGCCCATTTTCAGGGTCGCGGTGGAACTGGGGCAGCCGGCGCACGCGCCCTGCATCGCCAGATAGACGACGCCATCCTCGAACCGGCGGAAGACAATGTCGCCGCCGTCCTGGGCCACCGCCGGGCGCACCCGCTCGTCCAGCAGTTCCTTGATCTGGGCGACGACTTCCGGGTTGCCGCCGTCGTCGTCCGTATGCTCGCTGTCGGTCTCACCCACCATCACCGGCGCGCCGGTGGTGAAGTAATCCATGATCGCGCCGAGGATTTGCGGCTTCAGCGTCTGCCATTCGCGGGAGTCGTCCTTGGTGACGCTGATGAAATCGGCGCCGAGGAAGACCTGGATCACACCGCCCACCGCGAACAGGCTCTCGGCCAATGGAGACTTGCCTTGCGCCTCCTCCAGGCTGGGGAAGTTGGCGGAGCCGGCGCCCAGCACATCGCGGCCGGGCAGGAATTTCAGCGATGCCGGGTTCGGCGTTGTCTCGGTCTGGATGAACATGGTCTCAAAAGCCTCCTCAGGGGGCGGAACAGCAGCGTTAGTTGTAATATAGGCCGACAGTGTGCTCTGCCTCAGCAAAAAACAACCACCGCTCGAACAAAACACCAATGCCGACAAACATCAGCGCCATGATCGAGAGCAACAGGCCGAAAGCGTTACCGCTTGTGCCGATCAGCAAGACGCCGGTGATTGCCGGCGCTGCGAACGTCATGGCCTGCACCAGCCAGCGCAGGCGCCGGGCGTGATCGCGGGCGACGCGGAACACCATCTCTTTCTGCAGGTAATTGGGGCTGGTGTGCGGCGGTTCCAAGGGGCGAACCTGACCCAGATGGCCGAGGCCGGTGGCCGTCTCCCGCGTCGTCGCCGGCTTTTCGCCATCGATGCGACGCCAGTAAAGCACCTTCACCACCCAGGCACTGACCGCGGCCAGCAGCATCAGCCAGCCGTAGACGCCGTGTTCCGCCTTGAACATGTAGGCGACAACGGTCACCGCCACCGCACCGGTCAGCAGCGCCAACAGCAGGTAGATCGGCGCGACCAATGGCATGTGCCATTGCCGGATCGGCTTCAGCGATGCGTAGATCATCGCCGTGCAGTAGACCGTGACGACCGCGGCGACCGCCGACACGATGCCGGCCAGAGCATAGATAGGGCCGAGGTTTTCCAGAAACACCCAGCCGATGAACAGCAGAGCTGCCGGAACAAACGTCAGGATCGCCATCACCCCTTCCCGGCTCAACCATGAAGTCTTCCACTGGCTGAGCGCCCGCCACGCCCGCTCAGGATGGCCGAGATGGAAGGTTGAGGCCAGCAGTCCGGCGACGATCAGCCCGAGTGCCGGCACCAGGCCGACGAGGCCGACGCCCCGGTCAGCCGGCAACAGCCCGAACGCACCGAACAGGCCCATCAGCGCCAGCAGGCCATAACCGGCACCGGAGGCCGTCGTGAAAAAAATGATCGAAACCGATGGATGCATTTCGCGCTTACCGCCCTGTTAACCGTACTCTGATTTTGCCCGCCGGCACCTGTGCCGCGGCGTTGCCTTTATGGCAGCCTGGACAAGTCGTTGGCAATCTCGTCGATGTTCTCAAGGCGATCGTTTTGCTTCGGCCCGAAGCCGCGAATCGCATGCTTGCCCGGACCCGGGCCAACCTCGATCACGATGCGGAAGCGGCTTTACCGCTTGATGATGTATGGCCAGGGGTTGACCTCGGTCGCCAGATCCACGGGCACCTCGATCAGGGTCGGGCCGGTGTTCGGCAGGGCGGCGGTGACCGCGGTCTCCAACTCGTCGGCATTGGTGGCTTTGGCATAGGTGACGCCGTAGGCCTTGGCCATCAGCTCGAAATCCGGATTGACGAAGTCGGAGGCGATGGTGCGCCCTTCGAACACCGTCTGCTGATCGCGGCGGACATTGCCGTAGGCGCCGTTGTTGAACAATACGGTAATCAACGCAATTTTCTCCTTGACCGCCGTCGATAACTCGCTGGCGCCATAGAGAAAGCCGCCGTCGCCGGTGACCGACAGCACCGGCGCGTCCGGCCGCCCGATCTTGGCGCCGAGCGACGTCATGAAGCCATAGCCGAGATTGCCCTGGAAGCCGCTGGTGATGTAGGTGCGGGGCGCGAACACATCCCAGGCGAGGAAGCTGGCATAGCCCGCCTGGGTCAGTTCCTCGGCGAACAGCGCCTCACGCGGCAGGGCACGGCGGATCGCCTCCAGGAAGCCCACATGCGGCTGCACGGCGGCAATCGCCTGTTTTGCGGTGCCGCGCGCCCGCTCCAGCCGGGTGAGGTCCTTCGCGACAGGAGTTCCGGCCTGATCCAGCGCCTCGG
>CAXBDI010000010.1:0-50150 GCA_963974445.1 uncultured Alphaproteobacteria bacterium | reverse complement strand
TCATTTCAACCGCGATGTACCCCAATCAGCAATGTGGGCTGCTCGCACCGCTTACTGTTGGCCCGCAGATAGGCCCAAACGTTCTCGATTGAGTTAAGCTCTGGCGCATATGGAGGCAGTCGTATGAGCGTGATATTATGCGGGATGCGGAGGGCCTTTGCGCTATGCCATCCAGCACCGTCAAGCACCAGGCGAGCACCTATCCCGTGGCGCTCTTGGCCGAGACCCACGGTCAGCCCAAATACGGGCAAGCGTCCGCTGTTGACCAACCCTTGCTTCATCCTGGAACCGGATTTCCAAGGGCTTGCCACGTGTGGCCTCCGGCAGCGCCGCCTCTACTTGGGCCACGGGGTCGGACTTTGGATGCTGAGGGTGCACGGACAGCCGCCGAAAGCCGAGAGAGGCGAGCTGATTGCTCACTGTGCGTTCGTGCCTATCGACCTTAAAGCGCACTTTGATTTCCCGTTGCAGATCAACCCGCCGCCAGCATACGACGAGACACCCTCGCATCCGAGCGTCGCCGCGCCGCCTTGCGAAGCTCATCTGCGTTCATCTCAGTACGGGTGATATGTACCGACATTCAAACCTCCCTAACTGGGAGATCGTGACTCAGGCTCCCATAGCTTTGGGAACCCCTTCTGAGTCAGTCAAAGAGGCCATTGGTATCAGACGCCGATTGAGGCCTTCCTCGCAGAGCTTGGCAAAGACGTCACCATCCGCTTTGCTTGAGCACGGTGTTGCACCTCACCCTGGAATCCATCAGGGAACTGCCGGTGAGGCCGTGCGCGAGGCTCGCCATGACCGTACTGGTATCCGCCGCCGCGGCACCGCCCTGGAAGAAGGCGTCGGCGGTCGCGATGCGCGCGAAGCGGGCCGACCGCTCACGGGCAGGCATCGGCCGCCACCTTCCGTCTGCGGAGATCGCCGAGACCAACGCCGTGCACCCTGAATCCCCAGCTTCCGAAGACGGCGACGGCGACCATGTTTGCCGCCATGACAATCGTGACCATGGCGATTGCGGCGGCGTCCTCGACTCCAAACAGGCCAAGCGCGAACACCGCGCCGACGACGAAGCCCGCGGGCACCCGGGCAATGGCCGCGAGAATGACGACAAAGCCGAGGATGGCCAGCAAGGCGAGATAGACGAGCGGGTCGAGCACCACGCCGAAGGCGAGACCCGCCCAGAAGAGATGCGACGCCGAGATCAGCTTGACGGCCAGGCTGGCGATGACGATGGCGACACCGCGCCAGCGCTCGCGCGGCCAGACAATCCCGTCGGCGAAGGCGATCGCGAGTGATCGTGCCCGAACCGCGAAGCGTCCCGGCAGCCGGTCGGCGAGGGCGAGTATGAATCCGATGCTCGACGCCGACCGGCGCTTGTGATGTGCGAATATGAGGAACAAGGTCACGATAGCCGCCGCGCTGCCGCCGGCGCCGAGCAGTAGGCCGAGGCCGATGTTTCTGTTTGGATCGGGGATGATGGCGGCGAGTGCGACCAGCGCGACGATGCCCGCGAACACCAGCCCGTCAACCAGCCGGTCGATGACGACCGTGGCCAGCACGCTGCTCATGGAAAGACCCTGCGCGCGGGCGACGAGCCAGGACCGCACCAACGGGCTCAGGCCGAGCGGCACCAGGAGATTGGCGAGATAGCCGGCCATGGTCGCGCCGAAAAGGTGCGAGGTCCGGACTTCCCGAAGAGGCGACAGGATCTGGCGCCACTTCCAGGCCCGGAGAACCTGCTCCAGCGTGATCGCCAGGAACGTGGCGAGTACGAACTCCGGCCGGGCCGATAACAGCACATCGGCGAATTGGCGCCAGTCGAAACGCCAGGCGAGCACGGCGATCAGGCCGAGGCCGATCCCCGTGCCCAGCCAATTGAGCCATCGGCGACGCGTGTGGCCGACGCTTTCTGCCATCAGGCGGGCTCTTTTCGCTCCGGCAGC
The DNA here is from genome assembly GCA_963974445.1 of uncultured Alphaproteobacteria bacterium. Lineage (GTDB taxonomy): Bacteria > Pseudomonadota > Alphaproteobacteria > Bin95 > Bin95 > JACKII01. The sequence continues at coordinate 48,204 of CAXBDI010000010.1, read as the reverse complement.
GGCCGTCCCACGCTCAGGATCGCATCGATGAACAGGCGCGGCCGACCCCACAGCGAGTTGACGAAGATCGCCGTCACGCTGGCCGCCATGGCGACCATGGCCCAGACCGGGTAGAGCAGGCCGGTGGCTGCGAGCGGCACGCCGACGCCGTTGAACAGGAAGGCGAGCGAGACGTTCTGCAACATCTTCCGATAGCCCTGGCGGCTAATCTCGCGCGCCTCAGCGACATTGGATATCCGGTTGTTCAGGATAATGATGTCGGCGGCGTCAATGGCGATGTCGGTGCCCGATCCCATGGCGATGCCGACGTCGGCTTGCATCAGCGCCGGGGCGTCGTTGATGCCGTCACCGACCATGGCCGTCCGCCCGCGTTCCTGAAGTTCCCGGATCAGGTCCGCCTTTTCGCCCGGCAGTACCTCGGCATGGACCTCGTCGAGCCCGAGTTCTCTGGCAATGCGGGCTGCCGTACGCCGGTTGTCGCCCGTGAGGAGCACGGTGCGGATACCGGCGTCGCGTAGCTTGGCGATGGTTTCGGCTGCATCGTCGCGAGGCGCATCGCCAAGTGCCAGAAGCCCGAGGAACTCGCCGCCCCGAGCCACCGCGACGACTGTGCGGCCCAAGTCCTCCAACGCACCGATGCGTTGCTCAAGCGGCTTGAGGTCCACGCCGCCTTCCGTGAGGAAGCGCGGGCTGCCGACCAGGACATCCTCGCCGTCGATGCGGGCCGTGACGCCCTTACCCGGCGTGGCCTCGAAGGTCTCGGCGTCGGGCGGTGTCAGGCCTGCCTCGAAAGCCGCCTCGACCACGGCCTCGGCAAGAGGGTGTTCCGACGCGGCCTCGGCTGCAGCCGCGAGGGCAAGGAGCGCGTCGGTATCCCCGGAGACCGCTTCGAGCTCGTGAACGCGCGGTCGGCCTTCGGTCAGCGTGCCGGTCTTGTCGAAGGCGATCTGGCTGACCAGCCGATAACCCTGGAACGCCTCGCCGGTGCGCATCAGGATGCCCTTTTCGGCCGCCTCGCCGGCGCCGCGCACGATCGACAGCGGCGCCGAAATGCCGACGGCGCAGGGATAGCCCATGACGAGCACGCTAAGGCCGGCGAACACCGCGCGCTGCAGGTCCGGCGGGAAGCCGAGCAATTGTGGCAGAATAGCCCAGCCGATGAAGGAGACGACCGAGACCGTCAGCACCAGGGGCGTATAGACCCTGAGCACGCGGTCGACGAGGTGCAGCAGGCCGGGCTTCAGGGCGCGGGCATCCTCGACCTCGCGCACGACGCGCTGCAGGAAACTCTCTGCGCCGACGGCCGTCACCCGGATCAGCAGGGTGCCGTTGCCGTTGATCGTGCCGCCGATGACCGGGTCGCCCGCCTGCCGTTCGACCGGCATCGGCTCGCCCGTGACGAGCGACTGGTCCACGGCGGAACGGCCTTCGACGACTTCGCCGTCCACCGGCAGGCGCTCGCCGGGCCGGACCCGCACCAGGTCCCCCAGCGCCACCTCGGCAAGCGCAACCTCCACTTCGCGGCCGTCGCGCTGGACGCGGGCGGTGTCGGGCTGAAGGTCGAGCAGGCGCTTGACCGCCTGCGAGGATCGCGTCTTGACGATCAGCGACAGCCATTCGGAGAAGATGTGATAGGTCGCGATTATGACCGCGACGGCGAAGAATGGCGCGGTCGGATAGCCGGGCCGGTCGAGAACAAACCCGATCAATCCGCCAACGAGCCCCGCAAAGGCGCCCGCCTCCAGCAGAACGTGTTGGTTCAGGATGCCGCGGCGCAGCGCCTGAAAGGCCATGAACAGGATGTGTCTTGCGACGCCAAAGACGAGCGTGGCGGCCAGACCGCCCACGATCCAGGGTGTAAAGCCGGTCAGCGCTCCCTCGCTCTTGAGGATAAGCAGGCCGACTGTCAACAGGCCAAGACCGCCGGCGCCGGCAATCGCCGGCCACAACCCGCGCGCGCGCAGAACAAGGAAGACGAAGGCGACCAGGCTGACGGTCGCCAGGGAGGGCAGAATCAACGACAGGCGGCCGGCGGGATCGGTTATCAGCGCGATGGACAGGAGGCTGAAGGTAGTTGCCGTGAGGAACCGCCGTCCCTCGGTAACGAGTTCGCGCTCCTCTTCCTCGAACGGCCGCAGCTTGTTCGGGTCATGAATGGTGTAGCCGATGTCGCGCAACGTCCGGAGCAGGGCCTCGGGCGTGACCGTTTGCGGGTCGTATTCGATGAGCGCCTGCTCATGGGTCAGGCTGACCGCGACCTTATCGACACCCTTCAGCCGGCCAAGGGCCTTCTCGATCGTGCCGGTGCACAGCGAGCAGTGCAGCCCGCCGATGCGCGCGCGGATGCGGGCCCGGCCCGGCCGTTCGGAGGGTTCCTCGCTCCAGGGAGTCGGTGCGGCCTGGACGGTTGTCGCTGTCGTCATGACTGGTTTCCTTTCATGTGGCGGCCGCAGTCCCTGGATCGATGGTGGCGAACAGGCCGAACCCAATCGACCAGGCGCCGAGCGCGACGAGGATAAGGCCGGCGACCATGGGATAGCGCCCGGAGAGCGCGGCGAAGCGGTCGAGAAGACCGCGTGCCGCCGGGATCAGCACCACCGCCACCAAGGGCAGCGACAGCGCGAAACCGAAGACGGCAAGCGCGACGAACCCGGTAAGCGCACTCGCACCGTCTGATGCGGCCGCGCCGGCCAGCAATGCAAACAGCAACGGCGCCGCGCAGGCCGGGATATTGAGTCCGAACAGCAGGCCGAGGCCGGCGGACCCGCCCCGGCTGCTCAATCGTTTGAGGCTTGGCCCGATCGTGACCATGACCGCGCGGGCGCGCCCGGTTGCGAGCAGGAGGCCCAGCGCGACATAGGCCGCGCCAAGCAGTAGCCAGGCGCCGCGCTGCAAATCGAGGAAGACGGAACCGATGACCACGGCAAGAACGCCGAGCAGCCCGATAAAGACCGATCGCGTCGCTGTGAACAGGGCCGTTTCGGCCAGCTTGGCCGCCGCGCTCTTGCCTTCCAGATACTTCACGAAGACCAGGCTAGAGCCGATGGAGCAGGGCTCGACGAAGCCGATCAGACCCAGCCCGGCAGGAATCGCGACAAGACCGATGAGGCTCGTCTCGATCACGTTTCGGTGGCTTTCGCGGTGAAGCCGCCCTTGGCGACCGCCGCCGTGAGGTCGGCCGCCTTAGCCTCGTTCTGATCGTGCAGAACGCGGGCCTGGCGTTCGTCATAGGAGGCCTCGGCCTTGCGTACGCCGGGCACGCGCCCGAGCAGCGCCTCAATAGTGCGGGCGCAGCCGTCGCAATGCATGCCCTCGATGGTCAGGATCGTCGTTTTCATTTCTTGCGTGCCTTTCTTGGAATCGATGGTTGGTAGGTCTGATAGGGGATCGGTGGCTCTTGGCTGGCCCTGCATGGCGTCGAGGATGGTGCAGGCCTTCACGTCGCCGCCGCCGGGACAACTCGCAATCAGCTCGTCGAGTGCATCGCGCATGTGCGAAAGCTGTGCGAGCTTGGCCTGGACCTCGTCCCGCTTCTCGATCGCGCGGCCGCGCACGTCGGCGCAGTCGGCCTCGGGGTCGGCGCGCAGCGACAGCAGCTCGGCGATCTGGCGCAGTGAAAAGCCGATCTCCTGCGCCTGTCGCACGAAGCGGATGCGCGCAACCGTGTCGTCGTCGTACTCGCGCACGCCACCGCCAACAGGCTTGGGAGGCTGGGCGATCAGCCGCTTGCGTTCATAGAAACGGATCGTCTCGATATTGACGTTCGCCGCCTTTGCGGCGCGGCTGATCGTGAAACGGCTCATCTTCAAATCTCCTTCGAATTTCGACCATGCACTCCGTACTATAGTACGGAGTCAAGCGCTTTAATTCGATTGCGGTGGGAAATCCTGGCTCAGCCCATCGCCCCGATCAGCCTTGACCTCGCAGCCTGATCAGGCCTAAATCTCTATGCGCGGAGGACGCCGCCGGAGAATTCCCACCAGCTCCCAGGCACAACCCGGCAACCAAAATAAAAACTCTCCGTCGGAGGACATCATACGCAGGATTGCGGCAGCCCTTTTGGTCATTATGTTCGCTACCCTCCATTCCGTCGGCCAGCCGAGGGCGGCCGACGCGGTTTCGCCCCTGGTCGACGCCGCCTGGATATTGGAGAACCATAACCGGCCCAGCCTGACCGTGCTCGATATCCGCAACAAGATCGACGGCGGCTCCGAAGCGGCCTATCGCGAGGGCCACATTCCGGGCGCGGTCTACAGCAATTACCTGGAGGCCGGCTGGCGGACTGAGGTCGACGGCGTTCCCGGCCTGCTGCCGCCTCCCGAAACGCTCGAGCCGCTCATCGGAGGCCTCGGCATCGACAACGAGACGCACGTCGTGATCGTCGCGGGCGGGGTCGGCTCGACCGACATGGCGAGCGCAACCCGAGTCTACTGGACCTTCAAGGCGATGGGTCATGACGCCGTATCGATCCTGGACGGCGGCTACCGCGGCTACGTCGCAGGCGAAGGGAACCCGGTGGAGCGCGGCTGGAACGCGCCCGAGGCGAAGATCTTTACCGCGCGACCGCGAGGCGAACTCATCGCCGGCCTCGAGGACGTGCAGGCGGCGGTCGCTTCGGGGACGCCGCTGATCGACGTGCGGCCTGCCGCGCAGTACCTGGGGCGGGAGTCCTCGCCGGTCGCCAAACGCGCCGGCACCATCCCCGGCGCCGTCAATGTCCCCCATGGTGAGCTCGTCACGGAGAGCGGCCGCTTTGTCGATGCGCGACGGGTGCGCGAGCTGTTGAGCGCCGTCGGCGTGCCCCCGGCCGGTGATATCATCGCCTTCTGCAACACCGGGCACTGGGGCTCGCTCGGCTGGTTCGCCGTGAGCGAGATTCTCGGCAACGTCAACGCCCGGCTCTACGACGGATCCATTGCCGAATGGTCGACCCACGAGGAGCTTCCGATGGAACTGAAAGCAAGATGACCGCGGCCCGCCGCGGCCCTCCATCCGCCGCCCGCGTATGGAGTGCGCGCGCCACGCCTGCGATGAGATACAAATCATTGGCCATGGTTAGTCAGGTCAACTTGGCGGCGGTCGATTGAGGTAGAGTTGCACTGCTTTCATGGACAGTACGGGCTGACGGGGGCAGATCGCAGAAATAGCCGCCGCGCTAGCCGATGCGGCCCAGCACTGGAAACGCATCCAGCAACCAATACGACAGCGCAGACAATTGCCCCGTCATCATGGCGATGCCCATGGCGACCATAACGAGGCCGGCGCCTTGATGGAGCCGTCGGCCGAGACGGCCGATCGACCTGATTTTCCGGGTCAGGCGATCGGTGAAAATGGCTGCCAGGAGGAACGGCACGCCCAGTCCGGCGGAGTAAATGCCGAGGAGCGTCACGCCCTCCGCCACCGTTGCTGAAGCCGCGCTCGCCGTCAGGATCGCACCCAGGATCGGGCCGATGCAGGGCGTCCAACCGAAACCGAAGGCTAGGCCAAGAACATAGGCCGATACCGGCTTCCCGCCAGGAATGGCGAGGTGGAAGCGCAACTCCCGCTCCATGACGGCAAACCGCGTCATCCCGAGTATGAACAGGCCGAACACGATGATGATCGCCCCGCCGATGAGGTTCATCTCGTAGCGGTAGCTGAGCATCATCTGGCCAAGCGCCGTCGCGCTTGCGCCCAGAATGATGAACACGGTCGAAAAGCCGAGAATGAAGCAACCGCTTAGACCGGCTGCTGGTAGACGCCAGCCTTCGAGACGTCCCGGCCCGATACCGTCCGCCGTCCGCCCGGCTATATAGGACACGTAGCCTGGTACCAGAGGGAGCACGCAAGGCGACAGGAACGAAATCGCGCCGGCAAGGAACGCGGCAATGATCCCGATCCCGGACAGTTCAAGCATCAGGAATCCCATTCGAACCGCATCGGTTTGGCCTCGCAACGCCTTCATACATGAACGTCATCGGCTTCGGGCCTTTCGCGTATCCGGTGTTGAGCCGCTCCATTCTGAAGCCGCAATCTTCCATCAATAGGGCGACCGGGCGATTGAGATGACAGTTTCCGGCGCATCGTCGCCAGATCGGCGTCAGCCTGTCTTGCCAGCGCCGGACGCTATGCTCGGGCGCCAGGCCATGCTCGGTAAAGAGAAGGCGTCCATTCGGCTTCAGGACGCGGCGGACCTCGCCGAGAACTTTTCCGGGATCGGTCACGCTGCACAACGACCAGGTGACGACGACGCAGTCGATGCTTGCGTCTGCCAACGGCACAGTCTCGGCCAGACCTTCGATCAGTTCCACGTCGGGCAGTGCGCGGCGTGCGGCGCCTGCCGCAATCCGCAACAGTTCGGCAGAAGGATCGATACCGATCACGCGTTCAACCTTGTTGGAGTAGAGCGGGAGATTGAGCCCAGAGCCGACGCCAATTTCGAGAACGCGCCCCTCCGCCCCTGAAACCGTGCGGCGGCGATAGGGCGTCAGTTGCTCCTGCCGCATCGCCATGTGAGTGAGGCGTGGCAGGATGTGGTTGTCATAGAAGCCCATATCAATCTCGCGAGCGGTCGGGCAACGTATGGCGGGGCATGTGCGCGAACTCCCAGACGAGGTTCGCGCCCGCGACGAACGCCATGTAGCGCCGTAGCGCCCGCAGCCAGTTCGCATTCTCGCGGGCCGGCATGACGGTACCCCGTTCCTCCGATGCCGCGGTCATTCAGAAAACACCCTTCAGCCGTTCCCACCAACCAGGCTTCGGCGTGACGGCGGGCGGAGCCGGTGCATTGTTGGTAAGCCCGTTGACGTAAAGCAGGAGATTGAGCGACTGGAATTGCAGCCCATAGAAGTTCGCGGCCCAGCGTCCAGTCCTATCGATCACGTGCGTTACCACGCCGTGCGTCTGGAAACCGCCCTCGGAAATGGTGAAGCGGTGGCCGAAGGCTTCCGCCAGGGTTCGGGTCGCATCCTCGCTCTGGTCCGGTCGCGTCGTCAGAAAGGTCCAGTTCGCGGGGTCAAGCCCGTGCGCCGGGCCGTAGGCTTCCAGGACCTCCGGCGTATCGTTGACGGGATCGGTGGTGATAGTGATGAATTGAACCATGTCCTTCATCGGCGATTGGTTGATCATTGCCTGCACCTCGGCGAGCTTTTCCGCGTGGAGCGGACAAACATCCGGGCAGCTGGTGTAGATGAAGTGCAGGATCACGACCTTGTCGGAGAACGCGTCCAGCGTGACCGCGTTGCCGCGGGCGTCTCTGAGGGCAATAGGCGGCGCCGGCTTGTCGATTGCCTGGAAATACTCCTCCTTGCCGCTCATGACCTCGTCGAGATTATCGCCCGGATGATTGGCCGCCGCTGGCGCCGCCAGGGCAAGCACTGCGAACAACGCGGCCGTCAAATGTCTGAATTGCATGCTCTCTCCTTAGCTTATGGCCCAGCCGGCGGGGGCCGGCTGGGGTGGTACGATCAGCCCTTATCTTCGGGCGCTTTAGTTCCATGAGGCGCCGATTTCATATGCTCGGTCATCCCTGCCATCATCTCGTTGCAGCGTTCCATCATCGGTTCCATCTGCTGCATCATCTTCATCATGTTCATCATTCCGGACATGCCGTCCCCGCCCTTCATGGCGTCCCCGCCCTTCATGTCGTGCCCGCCCTTCATGCCGTCTTCTTGCATCATGGATCCGGGCTTCTGCATTCCCTTACCGGTGGAGGGGGCCTCATCTGCGAGGGCTATGGAAGCGGTGCCGAGAATGCTGAGCGAGAGGGCGAGTATTTTCAGTGTATTCCGCATGAGTTTTCTCCGTTCTGCGGGTGTGACCGGGTCATGTGACCTGGCTAATCAGGGACGATGATCGTCCCCCTTTATGGTGGCTGAGCACGACGCATTCGTGCCGCCACGCATGCACAGGCCCAGCGCGCACATCGCGGCGCAGGGCAAAAGGCCGATCAGGATCGGGGCGGCGCCGGCCGCGGTGAGCCAGCCCCAGTTCAGGGAGAGCCCGGCGCCTACGGCTGCAAGGCCTGTGAAGACCCACAGGCGCCGGCCTCCGAGCCAACTCGGAAGCCCTAGTGCCGGGCTTTGGCGCTGGATGGTGGGGTTCGTGATCTGTTCGGTCGACACGGTTTCAGTTTCTTTCCTGTTGGTTCGCGATGACGGTTTCAAGGAAGGCGATCATTTCCGGGGTATCCCATTCCGCCGGACCGACGAGGCGGCCGAGTTCACGACCGTCACGCCCAATCAACAGCGTGGCCGGCAGGCCGAAGATCTTGAGGTCTCGGGCCACGCCTCCGCTCTCGTCGATGAAGATGCGCAGGCGCTCGATGCCGATCTCCTCGAAAAATTTGGCGACGACACCGACGCCGGCGCGATCGATGGAAAGGGCGACCACCTCGAAGCGATCGCTGCCGAGACGCGCCTGGAGCCGGTCGAGGGTCGGCATCTCTTCCCGGCAGGGGCCGCACCAGGTGGCCCATATGTTGAGGAGCACGATCTTGCCCCGCCACGCGTCGAGGGTGAGCGGTTCGCCCTCGCCATCGGCGAAGGCAATTTCCGCCACGGCACGCGGCCTGTCGTGCAGTGGCATCACGGGCGGCCCCGCAGCCGGGACGCCAGAGATGCTCAGGGCCATGAGTAAAAGCACGGTCGAAAGTATCCTCATGATCCGTTTGCCCGACCCTGGGATCTGAGCCGCTCGACGAGCGGCAGGATCGTTTCCTTGAGAACTTCCGGGCTCACGGGGCCGATCTGCTTGAAGGCGATACGGCCGTCGGCATCGACGACGAAGGTTTCGGGCACGCCATAGACGCCCCAATCGATGCTGACCCGCCCATCCAGATCAGCGCCTGTCCGCGTGTAAGGGTCGCCCAGCGTGTCGAGCCACTCGGCGGCATCGGCCGGCCTGTCCTTGTAGTTGAGGCCGTGAACCGGAACCGCACCGGACTGGGCAAGACCCATGAACAACGGGTGTTCGGCGCGGCAGGCCGTGCACCAGGACGCGAAGACGTTGACGAGCGAGACCTCGCCGCGCAGGTCCGCGGTGGCAAGACCAAGCGTGCGCCCCTGTACCGGCGGCAGAGCGAAATCCGGAACTGATTTGCCGATCAGCGGCGATGGCAGTTCACTGGGGTCGCGCGTCAGACCCCAGCCGAGAGGGATCGCGAGGGCAACGAACAGGATGACCGGAACCAGAAACGCCGGCCGCAATCGGGATCGTCTTCGCTCCGGACCCGCGGCCTCCACAGGCGGCTCAGTCATCGTTGCGCTCCCTTTTCGACCCAAAGAACACGTACTTGATGAGTGCGACAATGCCGAGCACGACCAGTGCGATGACTACCAGCCAGAGCAGCCCCATACCCCACGTCATGCCGCCCATTCCATCCACCATGTTGTTCATTTTTGACCCTTTCCTTTGTTAGGCGACGGCTGGCGGGCAAGAACTTTGCTCGGCCATCGGCTCTTGATGAAGGCTAGCACCGCCCAGATCTCATCGTCCGGCAGCACGCCGCCGAACGCCGGCATATCACTCTGGTAACCTTCCGGGGCCAGCGGCGGTTTGAGGCCAAGCTTGGTGATACGGAACAGCTGCTGGTCCGGGTGATGCCAGGTGTGGCCGGTCTCGTCATGCGGCGGCGCCGGCAATCGACCATCGGGCTTGCGAATTCGCCAGTCCGGCTGGCCTTCGAGGTTTGCACCGTGACAACTGGCGCAACTCGCTTTGTACACGGCCTCTCCAAGCGCCACTTGACCGGCGTCGGTCGGGTCGGCACGCCCGGATGAGGCGGCCGGCCAGAACATCCATCCGGCCGCGGCCACCGCAGTGATGGCCGCGGCGCCGATCAGCAGCGTCAACGGCGACCGGATAGCTGAAGCTGCCGTCATTCGACCGCATAGACCTTCGGCTGACCCTCGCCGACTTTATAAACCGTGAAAGGCCTGTTCTTGACGCCGCCCATCCCTGGCGAGCCCGCGGGCATGCCGGGCAGCGTCACGCCCTTGATATCCGGGCGTTCTGTCAGAAGTTTATTGACCGTCCCGATTGGCACATGGCCGCTCACCACGTAATCGTCGATGAAGGCGAGATGACAGCCTTGGAAGTCGTCTGGAATGCCGGCCTCACGGCTCATCGGCACCAGATCGTGGGTCTCCTTGACCGTCACGGTGAAACCGTTGTCCCGCAAATAATTGGCGTAGTTTTGGCAACAGCCGCATTGCGGGTTCTTGTAGAGCGTCACCTCTGCGGCGGCCGCACTCGGTCCGGTCAGGAGGTAGGCGGCTCCGCCGATTACTGCGGCTACGGTTACGGCTGCGGCTATGATTGTCTTACGCATGTGGGTTCTCCTTGGTGATTGGTGATCGGTGGTTGGGTTCAGGCGACGCGGATGACGCCCATCATTCCCGCCGCCTGGTGTTCGAGGATATGGCAATGGAACATCCAGTCGCCAGGGTTATCGGCGACGAAGGCGATTTCCACCTGCTCCCGCGGCGCCATCAGCACCGTGTCTTGCCATTCCCGGTGCGTCGTGGCCTGACCGTTGCGGGCGACGACCCTGAAAGAGTGGCCGTGCAGATGCATAGGATGGTGCCAGGCCGTCGCATTGGTCATGGCGAGGATGTACGACCGGCCGCGTTCGAGGGTCAGCATCGGGTCCATGATGTGACCCTCGGCGGCCACACCGTTGATGAACCAGATCTTGCTGGAGTGCTGCATTCCCGCCATCGAACCCATGCCGTCCGACGAGCCATCGCCCATGCTGCCGCCCATCTCGGCCATGACCACGCCACCCATCATGCCGCCGTTGAACACGACCTCGTGGCGGACGGCATTTTTGATATCCGGCTCCGGCAGCGAATTAGCCGGCAATTCCATAGGCCATTCCGGCGGACGATCCCTGAGCGGTTTGGCGTCATAGGAAAGATCGATGAGCCGGTATTCGAGGCCTTGGTAGAAGCGGTCGATTATGGCGGCTCGGCTGCCCGGCTCCCCCATCATGTCGAGAACGACATCGACACGCATGGCGGGGCCGAGAACGACGAGCCCGCCATCCGGCGCATGGGGGGTGACGGGCTGGCCGTCGAGCGCGATCACCACCGGTTCGTGGCCTTGAAAATCGAGGCCGAAGATTCGGGCGTTCGCGGCATTGATCAGGCGCAGGCGGATACGCTCACCCTGTTGCGCCGCAAACGTGTCGGGCACATGGCCGTTGATCGTGACCGTGTTGCCGACCCGGCCGTTGTGGGCCATGTCGTGGCCGTTGCCGAAATCGTCGCTGATGGTGGCGGACTTCGTAAGCCGCCAGTCGTCGAGTACCCAGGTCACGTCGCGGTCGACCCGGATCGGCTCTGCCTCCTCGACGATGAGCGGACCGTAAAGCCCGCGCCCGACCTGCTCGAAGCTGCGTTGGTGCGGGTGGTACCAAAATGTGCCGGCATCGACGGCATCGAATTCATAGGTGAAGGTCTCGCCGGAACCAATCGGTCGTTGCGTCAGGTCCGGCACGCCGTCCATGGCGTTCGGCAATCGCACGCCGTGCCAGTGGACGGTGGTCGCTTCTTCGAGGCCATTCTCGACGACGACCCGCAAGCGCTCGCCCTGGCGCACGCGGATCTCAGGGCCGGGGACGAGGCCGTTGTAGCACCAGGCCGGGGTCTCGCCGCGTGGCTCGGGCACCAGCCGGGCGAGGCCGGGCGCCGCGCGCAGGCGGATGTCCCCAGCGCTGGCCGCACGGGCGGGCCGCCAGAGAGGCGGAGTGAGCATTAAACCCGCCGTGCCAGCGCCCGCGCTTGCGAGAAACGCACGGCGCGAGAGCGTCGACTTTCGGAACCGGAACATAGAATGATCTTTCCTGAGGACTGTCGATCGATCGCAGGTAGACGGCATAAGCCGCGAACCTGAGAAAAACAGGGCCCATGGGCGGTGCAATGCGCATCGCGGACCGAAACGCTCAGCCGGAAAGACGACCGGCCGGCGTCAGCTCAGGAGGAAAATCGAGGAGGATAGGGGTCGGGCGGCTCGGTGCGGTAAACGAAGTCGTACAGCCCGAAAACCGACAGCGTTGTTGCTGTCCAACGATGACTCGTCTGTTCTGGGTTTAAGGTTCCGGAAATGGGAGAGACGCAGACAATATCGCAGGTGGCGGCGCTCTTCTCATCGCCACCGTCGGACTCGCATTCGTCGCAGTCGCCCATGCCCATGACGCCGCTGTCGGTAACCGCCATTTTTAACGCCATAGCCGTCGCGCCCGCAGTATGCGCAACGATGCCCGCCGCAAATACGGCAATAAGGGTAAGCGCGAGAATGCGAGTCAGCCGTTTCATTCGGATAAAAATAATGGGCAATCCCGGATCGGTCGCCAGACACGGTGTCACAGGAGGGATTTTCGCAAACTTAACCGGCGCCGAGGGAAAGCTCGCTCGATTTCTTGTTCCCCGTCAGCACCAAGGGCACGGGTTTTGGATTGTAGGTTAAGGAGGATGCTGAAGACAAGATCTGGATCGTGCTAAAAGGCTCGCGCGGCGATAACAGCATCGCCGAACCACCGAGCTCGGCAAATGTGCGAAAGATTGTGTACGTTATCCCGTTTTGGCCACCGTCAGGCTGCAAGCGCGCGAACCTCTTGAGCGGAAATTTCTATGACGCTAAGGTTTACACCCTTAAGGACATTGGTTCAGCAGTTGTAAAATTTTTTTACAATCGACTCCCTAACCGTCCGCACAGTTCGCCGTAACTCTCTGAAAACACACAAATGTGAAATTTGGCACAGGTATTGCGTACGTTAATATGCCCTACCGCCTTTTAAAGCTGCTTTTTTTAAGGTGCAGCAGGGCTCGCGGAACCAATTGCGTGGCCGATACTGGCTTATATGAAGGAGGTATCCTATGATCAGGATAGTTGAGATGCGCCGTGTAGCTCTTGCCACCGTTGCGGCGGCGGCATTGTCTGGTGGATTATCCAGTGCGGCAAGCGCGGCACCAATCCATACTGGCGGCTATAACGGCCCGGTGGAAATACAGTACAACGGTTTCACCACCGAAAACGCGTCGGCGAACTACGCCACCCCCGGTAATGAGAGGACGTGGGGCGCAGGCTTCATGACCTCGATGTTCGAGTTCGGCAACTCCGGCAACGTGTTCTACAGCAACGCCACCGGTAACCCGATCGGGTACGTGATCTATGGCCTTGCAGACGGGTCGATTATCCCCGGTGGAATGGGTGGTTTCAACATCTATAACGTTGGCTGCACCGGCGGTGACTGCGACGGGTCGATTCATATCGATTTTTATGAGCTTCCCGGCGGATCGAGCACCAACTTCGGTACGGACCTGAGCATCGACGACCGGACCGGTTTCGGCGACTTCACGGGCATCACCGACATCGGCACGCTGCTGATGGGTTGGGAGTTTGTTCCTGGCATCCAGACGGTTGACGAACTGAGCACGCCCGGTTTCGACGAGCGCGATGCGGTGCTGGTGCAGAACGCCAGCGCGGTGACGCTGCCGGCAACCGGCGATGGCGACGGCTATGCTGCATGCACATCGGGACCTGCCTGCGCGCTGTTCCAGTCGGGGAACTTCCCAGCCAATCCGCTGGCCGATTTCTTCATCCAGTTCTCGCTGTCCGACGCTCTGACGGCGGCACAGGAGAGCAATGGCTGGATGGGTCGTATCTCCGACCCGGTTGAGGCCACTGTAGTGTCGGAACCGACGGTTCTGGCCATCTCCGGCCTGGGCCTCGTCGCTCTTGGTTTTGCGGCTCGTCGTCGCAAGACGCACTAATCACTGACAAAACTTAGATGCGACAGAGCGGCGGTCCTTCGGGACCGCCGCTTTTTTTGTAATGAGGCGGGAGTGGTACAAAAATAACCGGTACCCCGGATTGATCCTGAGCCGGCTTGTGCAAGATAACCCGACCGTCGGCACAAAGAGCGCTGTCAAACGTATCGGAATTTGCGCTCCCAATCGACTTCCATCGAGTAGGGGAAGCCGTCGTAGGGCAGAAATTCAACCGTGTAGCGCGCCGGCGTGTAAGCGGCGATAGCTGTTGCGAGATCGTCTTCAGCATTGGCGGGCAGGACCTCGCCGCGCTTGACCTGCAACCGGATGAGAGCTGCTGCATCGTTCGTCGGCAAAATACGGAAATTGCCGGTCAGTTTCGACGCGATGCCCGGCACCGCGTAGATGCCTTCCTTGACAGCTTCGGGATACAGCGGTCCATCCTGCGTTCCGACCGAAGCGCCGCGGCCATACACGGCGACGAAGGGCAGCTTGAGGTCGGGCGTGACCGACATTCCTACACCCGAAAGTTTTTCAACGACCTCTTTGTAGCTGAAGATCCTGCCACGATCGCCTGTGCGGTACCGCATCAGCGGCAGCTTCATTTCCGGACTCAGCATCGACATGACAAGCTCCGGCGGGCCGGATTCGAGGCTCAGTTCCTCGACATAGCAGCGATGCGGGTAGTAGACGAAGAACATCGGACAGAATGAGGCGTCCGGGCCGAACAGCGCTTCGCGTAGCTGAGGGTCGGCATGCGCCCGACGGCGCAATCGCACCGTATCGAACGTCTCGTGGAAAATGTTCAGGTCGAGTTCCGCCACCCCCATCGACGACATGATGACCTTGTCCTCACGGCTGCCGAAATCCTCGATTCCGATCAGGTCGCCCATGTATGTCCGGTAATTCTCGGCGATTCCCTCCTCGCCGAGAATCAGATGGACGCGAATGTTTTCCCAATCGATCGAGTGTTTTTCGCGCCCGTCCTCGATAATTTTTTTCACGAACGAGCCTTCGCCAACGATGATAATCTGGTCGAACTCGCCGTGATATTTCTGGACCACCGCATGGACCATGTCATCGCGCACGCTGGTCTCGGCCAAAACGGTTGCATGCGTGTGCACTTTCACGCCCATCGGCAAGGCGTTGATCAGCAACGTGCGACGTTCGTCGACGCCGAAGATGTATTGCAGGCCCATATCGATTGAACGCGCCGAGCGTTGCAGGTTTTCAGCCGTGTTCACGCCAAAGGAAAAATGACTGCCGTGGCCGGAACTGGTCAGCAACGACCGCACATCGCCGATTTCGCCGCCTACACAGAGATCCCGGACCGGCACCGCACCGAATGTCGCGGCCTTGTCGAGCAACGGTAACGCCGAGCGGAACGATTGGATATCCTGTATGGTTGCCGGATCGATGCCAAGCTGATCGACGATCAGGCTCCGATAGGCCGGCACCGACGTGACGGTACGCTGAAAGGCTTCGAGGGTTGCCGCCTCGCCGGCCTCGGCAATGATAGCCGGCTCCGTTTCGCGCAATTGGCGAATCATCTCCCGGCGCTCGCCGCGTTCGTTACCGTGTTCGGTCGACGAATCTACTTGCATTAATTTTCTACCAAACTACCGCCTACCCCCTCTCTCTTCGCCGCTTGATCGTGCTTTCCAGAATAACCTAGATCGCTTTTCGGAGAGCGGGTCAAGGCCAGCGATACTATGCGGCCATCAGAGCCTTTCAAATTTCTGTTGTTGCGTTGACGAATCGTGCGCCGAGTTTCGGGCCATATGCCGAAGCGTTATCGTCAAGACCATCTCTAAATTCAGCCAATAACCAAGGCATCCTCGCAGACAAAACTGCATCTAATTCATTAAGATCCAGAATAAATGGCGCAACCGGCCCGTAATAATCCACCTCTTTTCCTATCTGGTGAAAGGGAAAGTGAAATTTCTGGAATAATCGCCTCAGCGATTTTTCCATGGCCGCTAACAAATAATTTATCCCGTTCACTCGGGACGTTTGATAGATACTTTTATAGAGAACCAGCATCGCGGACAAATTTGCCGAGGTTGGCGTCAGAACCGATGTTAGATCGTCGAAACCATTTTCCGAGTGCAATTTTTTAGAGTTTATTGCGTGATGTATTGCTGATTTACTGATAGCCAACCGAGATACTTCGCCGATTGTGTCTAAATTTGTTAAGGTGTGCTGTATTTTTGGTTCAACATCGCAGTGTCTGTAAAGTGGCAAGGTCGGTGCGTGCCGGTCTGGTGTATCGGAAACCACAATTCGAGCAGTTGCGGTGACGTCGCTGCATAATTTATGGCGAATGGCGAGGTGAATTGAAATGTCGTCAAACTCATCTGTCTCGTAGTTATCATCGTAGTGATCCGGATTTAAATAATTACGTTCAAGGCAATATACAGAGTATCTCATAGCGAAGGTTTGTCTCAGAATTGCAGGCGATTCGTCCGCGTTCATCCACACGAATTCGTTGAGATCAAGGTCGCAATTCAAACTTCGGTATTCGGACGGTCGCGACATTTCCTTGGCTTCGGGCATGCGCCACTCATCGGTTTCTGGTGACCGAGACATCTCCGGTCGGGTATCCATATTTGCAATTTCAAACATACCGATGGCTCCATTTTCAAAGGTGAACGGAATGCGGAATGGACAGTGGCGAAAAGAGTTGATTTCGTTCTCGCAAACTGGATTGCCCAACAAAAAATGTCAAATAATAATTAATAATATATTAATTATTATTCATATAAATTAATGTACTGTTTTCATAAGGTATTTGTTTGTAGAATGAGTAATATTGCTATATTTTTGTATGAATTATTTTAACAAATATTTGGTGTTGTTTAAATTCCTATTGTTATTCACGACATTATGGACAAAATTATCAATTCGAGAGTTTCGGTAAATTTTGATCGACATCTGACATGCCCTTGCGGCGAATATGAGGCAAATGTCCGGACTAGGATTGGTTCACGCCTATCGTTGGCATTTGAGGGAAGATTATGTGCCAGGGTGGATTCCAGGGTGAGGTGCAACACCGTTGACAGATTTGGTATCCATCTGTGGTCCAACAGAAAAACGGTGTCGCCATGTCAAGCTACTCTCACCTTCAACGAGTCGAAAGAGACCGGATCGCCGGGTTCAAGGCCGGCGGGCGATGGCTGAGCTGGCCTCAATCCGCCGGGCCTTCCAGCACGATCTTGCCGAAATGCTGGTTCGCTTTCATGTGGGCGAGGGCGTCCGCCACCTGCGCGAACGGATAGACGCTGTCGATGGGGATGCGCAGCTTGCCCGCCGCTACCGCTTCGCCCAAATCGGCTTGCATCAGGCGGCTGATCTCGCGGATTTCGGCGATGGAGCGGGTGCGGAAGGTCACGCCGATATAGTCGATGCGGCGGGCGGCGTGCAGGTCGAAGTTGAACTCGCCCGTAAAGCCGCCGAGCCTGCCGACATTGACGATGCGGCCCAGCACTTTGGTGCACCGCAGCGAGTCGTTCACTGTGTAGCCTGAAACGTTGTCGACGATCAGATCGACGCCCTCGCCGTTGGTGGTCTCCAGCACGCGGTCGGCCCATTCGGGGTCTTTGCTGTCCAGCGCCAGGTCGCAGCCATAGTCTTTCAGCTTGGCCCGCCGCTCCGCATTGGTGGAGGTGCCGATGACCAGGCCGGCGCCCTTATGCTTGGCGATCTGCATCGCCGTCAGGCCGACGCCGGAGGACGCGCCCTGGATCAGCACGGCCTCGCCCGCCTGCATCCGCCCGGCGGTAACGACCGCATTGTGCATGGTGTTGAGCGCGGTCGAGAGCGTCGCCGCCTCATTCCACGAGACGTTCGCATCCGGGATCTTGGTGGCCCGGCCCCAATCGGCAACCGCATACTCGGCCCAGCCAGAGGAGCCGCCGCACATCACCCGGTCACCGGGCTGGAGTTGGCTCTGCGCCTTAGCCTCCGCACCGAGCTCGACCACTTCGCCGACAAACTCCAGCCCGACAATCGTGCCCGCCCCACCGGCCCGTCCATGCGCCATGCCAGAGGCGACCATCAAATCCGCCCGGTTGAGCCCGCAGGCACGAACTCGGATTAGCACTTCGTTGGGCTTGGGAGAGGGGGTAGGTACGTCCTGGATCTGGACGCCTGACTCGGTGACGACGACGGCTTTCATGGAATGGGCTTTCTATTTGCAGTCAGCTGGTGAAGTTCTTATGGTTAGTACATAGGAGTAGGATAAGTCAGACCAGACATCTATTGCTGTCCAACCTACATAGGACGCCAACCCCTTGGCATTGCAATGCAGCTGACTATGTTGGCGTTTTTGATTTTCCTCCCAACCAGGAGCCAATTTTCTTAAAGATACCAGAATGCGTTTGGCATAAATCACAGTTTTATTTCCACAACTTACTCTAACTTGTGTAAGTTCGCTGGCTGGATCGATTTTCTTGGGAAGAGACTTATTCCACTTCTTTTCTACAGATAACATTTGCTCGCAAACACTTTGAGCCGATGCGTGTTGGTGGAAAATGAAAAAGCCAACAGTAAAAATAAAAAAAGTAATGAATACCTTCATGTGGCTCGCCCCGATTTTTTGTATTCCGTCATTCTTTGTAGGGGGCTAACCCAAAGATTAGCCCCCTCCTCCAAAAACTAGAACCGAAACTACGGCGCCTCGTTCGAGAACATGATGCTGCCGCTCGCCGAGAACATGCCGCCGACGCCGTGGCAGAGGCTGGTTTTGGCCCCCTTTACTTGCGCCGGAGACGTGCCGCGCATTTGGCGGACGCTCTCCTGTAGGGCGTACATGCCGTACATGCCGCTGTGCATGTAGGACAGCCCGCCGCCGTTGGTGTTCAGCGGCAGCTTGCCGCCGGGCTTGGTGTTGCCTTCCCAGATGAAGTCGCCGCCTTCGCCGCGACCGACAAAGCCCAGGTCTTCCAGGCCATAGATCGGCAGATGCGCGAACGCGTCGTAGATCATCAGGTGGTCGACGTCCGAGTGCTTCATGCCCGAAGACGACCAGACATTGTCGCCGGCGATGCGGAACGCCTGCGACGACGTGAAGTCGCTCATCTGGCTGACCATGGTGTGCTCACCGGCTTCGCCAGCGCCCATCACATAGACCGGCTTGGTCTTGAAGTCTTTGGCGCGGTCGGCGCTGGTCAGGATCAGCGCGCCGCCGCCGTCGGTCACCAGGCAGCACATCAGCAGAGAGAACGGCCAGGCGATCATCCGGGCGTTCATCACGTCGTCGACGGTGATCGGATCGCGGAAGGTTGCGCGCGGATGCTTCGCCGCCCACTCGCGCTGCACCACCGCGACGTTGGCGACTTTCTCGATGTCGACGCCATAGGTCTTGAGGTAGCGCAGGGTGGGAATGGTGAACATGCTGGGCGGGTTGGTGACGCCATAAGGCGTCTGGAACTGGCCGTCCTGCAAGGCCGGGTTCACACCGCGCGGCGTCATGCCGACCTGGCTGCGACCGCTTTCACCATGGGTGATGAGGATGGTGCTGGCCATGCCGCTCTCAATCGCCGCGACCGCATGGCGGACGTGGATCATGAACGAGCAGCCGCCGACGCTGGTGCCGTCCACATAGCGTGGCTTGATGCCGAGATAGTGGGCGATCTCAATCGGGTTTTCGCGCGCGGTGGCAATGCCGTCGATGTCCTCCGGCTTCAGGCCGCAATCGGCCATGGCGTTGAGGGCAGCATCCGCGTGCAATTGGATGTTGGAGATATGGGGGAGTTTGCCGAGCTCGGTGGTCTCAGCAGCGCCGACTACGGCGACGGAACCTGGTTTCATGGTTCTGCGTTTCCTTTATTGGGCGCTCTAGGAGGCGGGCTTGAACAGCGGCAGGTTGATGTCGTCGGTCAGGCGCTTGAAGGTCACCTGCAACGGCATGTCGAGCTGCAAGGCTTCCGGCGTCTGGGCGCAGTCCATGATGTTGGTCATCATCTGCACGCCCTCGTCGAGCTTGACGACGGCGATGGCGTACGGCGCCTTCATGTCGAAATTCGGGTGGTCGCGGTGGCTGATGATGTAGGACCAGAGCACGCCCTTGCCGGACGCCTCAAACGTCTCGACATTGCGGGAGCCGGTGTAGGGGCTGAACGGGCGCGGCGGGAAATAGGCTTTGCCGGTATCCTTGCAGCGTTGCAACACGATCTTGCCGTTGTTGCAGCCGTCCCAGAAGTGCTGGGTTTCGGGCGTGGCCTTCGGTACGGGCCGGCCGGGTTTGTCGCTCATGGCGGTAGCGTCTCCTCTAAAAGTACGAGCCATTGGTGATCTCACCTGGCCGCTACCTTAGGCGAGGTATGTGCGACGCACAAACACCAACCGAGGTCTTGGCAAACTCCGGCTAAGCCCGTATAAGACCTGCTTCTATAGCGCGGCCGCGTGATGTCACTATCCGCGGCCGCCCGGTATTTTAGGAGCCCTCCCATGGCTGTTCCGAAGAGAAAAACGTCGATCTCCAAGCGTGGCATGCGCCGCTCGCACCACGCCCTCAAGCACGACAATCTGCGCGAGGACAAGGACACCGGCGAATTCCACCGTCCGCACCACATCGACCTGGAAACCGGCATGTATCGCGGTCGCCAGGTGCTGGAGCCGAAAGAGAAGTACTAAGCTTCTCCATTTCTCCGCGGGTAAAGGTTTAGGCGCGTGACTGAAGCGGCGCAACAAACCGACGTGATCATCGTCGGTGCCGGGCCTGTTGGTCTGTTTGCGGTGTTCGAACTCGGCCTGCTGGGGCTGAAAGCCCATCTGGTCGATATCCTCGACCGGCCGGGCGGCCAATGCGCCGAGCTTTACCCGGAAAAACCGATCTATGATATTCCGGGCATCCCGATCTGCACCGGTCAGGAACTGACCGACAAGCTGATGGCGCAGATCGCGCCGTTCGACCCACAGTTTCACCTGTCGGAAATGGCGGAAGAGCTGACCAAGCTCGAAAACGGCCACTGGCGGCTGGTGACCGACGCCGGCACCGTGCTGGAAGCGCCGGTGCTGGTGATCGCTGCTGGCGGTGGCAGCTTCGTGCCGAAAAAGCCGCACCTGGCGGGGATCGAATCCTACGAAGGCAAGAGCGTCTTCTATTCCGTGCGCCAGATGGAGCAGTTCCGCGACCGCGACGTGCTGGTGGCCGGTGGCGGCGATTCGGCGCTGGACTGGTTCTTGGCGCTACAGCCGATCGCGAATTCCATCGCTTTGGTGCATCACCGCGACGGCTTCCGCGCTGCGCCGCACTCGGTCGACGGCATGCGCTCGGCCGTGGCATCCGGCAAGGGCAAGCTGCACATCGCGCAGATGGCCAGCCTGGAGGGCGATGGCGACACGCTCACCGGCGTCGTGCTGAAGAGCAAAGAGACCGGTGAGTTCATCCATAAGTGCGATGTGCTGCTGCCGTTCTATGGCCTGACGATGAAGCTGGGGCCGGTGGCCGAGTTCGGCATCAATCTGGAGCAGAACCTGATCCCGGTGGACACGGAGAAGTTCGAGACCAACGTGCCGGGCATTTTCGCCATCGGCGACATCAACACCTATCCTGGCAAGCTGAAGCTGATCCTCTCCGGCTTTCACGAGGCGGCCTTGATGAGTCAGGAGGCGTTCCGGCTGGCGCGCCCGGGCGAGCGGTTGCGGTTTCAGTACACGACGTCCTCCAGCGAACTACAGAAAAAACTCGGGGTACGCTAGGCTGTGCCTGTCGATCCGACCCGAAGGAGCCTGCTCTTATGAAAATCTTGGTGACCGACGGCCATGGCGTGGAGCACGAGGTCGAGGCGACCGTTGGCTGGACGGTGATGGAGATGATCCGCGACGCCGGCCTGCCGATCAAGGCGGAGTGCGGCGGCTCCTGTGTGTGCGCGACCTGTCACGTCATCGTCGACGAGGCCTGGTACGACAAGCTGCCGGCCAAGAGCGACGAAGAGATCGACATGCTCGACCTGGCGCTAGAGGTGTTCGACACTTCGCGTCTGGCCTGTCAGATCGAATTCGACGAGAGCCTGGATGGCCTGAAAGTGACATTGGCGCCCGACGCGATTATGTAGCCGGAGCCTTAGGCGCGGTGCTCCGCCAACGCCGGAAATCCGAGATATTCTGACGAATGACCGCCCGCATAGTTCGTCATGCCGGGTTTCGTCAACCAGCCGCGCTGCGGCTTGGCGTGGCTGTAGATCAGGCGCTCCGGCGCCTCCCGCCATGTCAGGTTGAAGGCGGCGAGTTTCGGGAAGAACAGCATGTGATGGTACGGCAGGTGGTCGTGCACCCACCACGCCAGCGGCCGCCAATCTCCGGTGCGCTCGTACTGGCCCAGAAACCAGGGCACGACGACCGTCGCGCATGCGCCCATCCGTCCCGCAGCATCGCGCCGGTCCCAGATGTGGCCGGCGAAATCCTTCTCGCTTCGGGCGCAGCTCAGGTCGTGGATATTGCCGAAATCGTTGACCTGCACGCTGCGAAAGCCGCTGCGGATATTGATGCCGCCGAAGGTGCGCCACAGCGGTTCCAACAAATCCTCGCAAAGGCGGGTGCCGGCAGCGATGGCCAAGTCCGGGTCGTCTGGAATGTTCTGGATGCCGTAGATCGCCGCGATCTCGCTGAAGAGGAAATCCCGCAGGAAGAAATGCTGCGACAGGCGCACCCGACCCAGGTCTTCCAGGCCGCGCATCGAGGTAGGCCGGCGCATGGTCAATGCTCCATCTTTCGCGGCATCTCGCGTCTGGTTTAGCATAGCGGACCTGTGTTAGAGAACTCGCCATGCACAAACCGATCTATTCCCCCTGCATCCGCATTTGCAGCGTCAATCCCAAGACGAAGCACTGCGACGGCTGCTATCGCACCTTGCCGGAAATCGCCAAGTGGAGCCGGTTTACCGAGGCCGAACGCAACGCGATTTTGGCGGAATTGTCAGCCCGCGGCGAGCGGATCGCGGCGGAGTCCTGACCTCTCGGGTCTGTCGCCTGCGCCTACTTCGCGTCCTCGGCTTTGAGCCAGGCGATTTGCCCCTGTCGGTAGGTGAGCGCCAGGCGGCCGTCCATCAGGTCGAGCGCGTGCTGGCCGAAAACCTCGCGCCGCCAGCCTTGCAGCGCGGCGATGCCGTCGCGCTCACCGGCGGACAGGCGGTCGAGATCGGCGCTGTTGGCGATCAGCTTGGGGGCGACGCCCTCGTGATCGCAGCAGGCCTTCAGCAGAACCTTCAACAGATCGGCGGCGGCGGTCGCTCTTGCGCCCTCGGCTTGCGGGACCCGTGCGCGAGGCCGCTGATCCGGCGGCAGGTCGATGCCGGCTTGAACGGCGGCGACGATGTCCCGTCCGATGCGCCCCTCGGCCTGGCCTTTGCCCAACCCTCGCACGCGACCCAGCGCCTGCGGCGTTGTCGGGGCCTGGGCTGCGATGTTCAGGATCGTGTCGTCGCGCAGCACCCAGTTGCGGGGCTGATTGCGGCTCTGCGCCTCCCGCTCGCGCCACGCGGCGACTTGTTGCAGCACGGCGATAAACCGGGGCTTCGCTGTCCGCGTTTTTAGACGCAAATAGGCTTGCATCGGGTCGGTCTGATACGATCCCGGGTCCGCCAGGATCGCCATTTCTTCGTCGAGCCAGCCGCTGCGGCCGCTTTCGTCCAGTTTGACTTGCAGCGAGCGATAGACATCGCGCAAGTGCGTGACATCGGACAGCGCATAGGCCAGTTGTTGCTCGGTCAACGGCCGCTCCGCCCAATTCGAAAAGCGCGAGGCCTTGTCGACCTCATGCCCGGTCAGCGCCTGCACCAGCCGGTCGTAGGCGATGCTGTCGCCGAAGCCGCAGACCATGGCGGCCACCTGGCTGTCGAAGATCGGTGCCGGCACTTGGCCCATTTCGTGGAAGAAGATTTCCAGGTCTTGGCGGGCGGAATGAAATACCTTCAGCACATCGGGATTGGCGAGCAGGTCGTACACCGGCTGCAAGTCGATCCCCGGCGCCAGCGCATCGATGGCCGCGGCGTGGTCCGCGCCGGCAATCTGGATCAGGCAGAGCTTGGAGTAGTAAGTGCTCTCGCGCAGAAACTCGGTATCGACGGTAACGAAAGGTTCGGTCGCCAGCGATCGACAGAATTCGGTCAGCGTCGCGTTGTCGGTAATGAACGTGTCCATGCATCTTTCCGCAGTTCGTCTTCATCCCCGGTCTTACAGGAGTGCGTCCCAGAAGGGAAATCCGCAGACGCAGAGGCGGCAGAGCGCGCACCGGTCGCGTTGACAGCAAGTCGCTCCAGGGCGCACCGAGTGGCCTGCAATCGACTATCGCGTTTGAATGGCTCCGAATGATGACCGACTCCCTGCACCCCTACCGCTCCCACACGTGCGGCGCACTGCGCCCGGCGGATGTGGGGCAGACTGTCCGGCTGTCCGGTTGGGTACATCGTAAGCGCGACCACGGCGGCCTGCTGTTCATCGACCTGCGCGACCATTACGGCCTGACCCAATGCGTCGTCGACAGTTCCGAGGCGGAGGCGTTCGCGGCGGTCGACCGACTGCGGAATGAAACCGTCGTCACCGTGACCGGCGAATGCGTCGCCCGCTCCGCCGAGACGATTAACGACCACCTGCCGACCGGCGGCATCGAAATCGCCATCGCCGATATCGCGATCCAAGGCCCGGCGGAAACCCTGCCGCTGCAAGTCAACTCGGAGGAGGATTACGGCGAGGAGACGCGGCTGCGCTATCGCTTCCTCGACCTGCGGCGGGAGAAGATGCAGCGCAATATCGTGCTGCGCTCCGACGTGATCACCTCGATCCGTCGCCGCATGATCGACCAGGGTTTCCGCGAGTATCAGACGCCGATCCTGACCGCCACCAGCCCGGAAGGCGCGCGCGATTACCTGGTGCCCTCGCGCCTGCACCCCGGCAGCTTCTATGCGCTGCCGCAGGCGCCGCAGCAGTTCAAGCAGTTGCTGATGGTCGCCGGTTTCGACCGCTACTTCCAGATTGCCCCCTGCTTCCGCGACGAGGACGCCCGCGCCGACCGCTCCCCCGGTGAGTTCTACCAGCTCGACTTCGAGATGAGCTTCGTCACCCAGGAGGACGTGTTCGCCGCCATCGAGCCGGTGCTGGCCGGCGTCTTTGAAGAATTCGCAGACGGTCGCAGTGTGTCGCCGGCGCCGTTCCCGCGCATTCCGTTCGAGGAGTCGATGCTGAAATACGGCAATGACAAGCCGGACCTGCGCAACCCGATCCAGATTGCCGATGTCAGCGAAGCCTTCCGCGGCTCCGACTTCGGCATCTTCGCCAGGAATGTCGAGAAGGGCATGGTGGTCCGCGCCATTCCGGCCCCCGGTGCCGCCAGCCGGCCGCGCAGCTTCTTCGACAAGCTGAACGAGCGGGCGCGCGGTCAGGGCGCGCCGGGGCTGGGATATATCCAATTCGCCGACGGCGCGGCCAAGGGGCCGATTGCCAAATTCCTGGATGAGCGGCGCTTGGCGCAGCTGAAGGAGTTGGCCGGTGTCGATGACGGCGACGCTTTGTTCTTTGCCTGCGACAAGCCGGGCGATGCCGCCAGGCTCGCCGGTCTGGCCCGCACCGAGATCGGCACGCAATTGGGCCTGGTCGAGGAAGGCGCGTTCAAGTTCTGCTGGATCGTCGATTTCCCGATGTACGAGATCGACGAGAAGACCGGCAGACTGGAGTTCAGCCACAACCCGTTCTCCATGCCGCAGGGTGGTTTGGAGGCGCTGGAGAGTCAGGATCCGCTGACCATCAAGGCATTCCAGTATGACATCGTATGCAACGGCGTCGAGTTGTCCTCTGGTGCGATTCGGAACCACCGGCCGGAAATCATGTACAAAGCCTTCGAAATCGCCGGTTACGGCAACGAAGTGGTGGACGCCCGATTCGGCGGCATGATCTCCGCTTTGAAGCTGGGCGCGCCGCCGCATGGTGGCTCAGCACCGGGGATCGACCGTATCGTCATGTTGCTGGCCGACGAGCCAAATATCCGCGAAGTCATTGCTTTTCCAATGAACCAGCGCGCCGAAGACCTGATGATGCAGGCGCCCGCACCGGTAGACGACGCGCGCCTGCAAGAGCTTTGGATTA
Source organism: uncultured Alphaproteobacteria bacterium (assembly GCA_963974445.1). Lineage (GTDB taxonomy): Bacteria > Pseudomonadota > Alphaproteobacteria > Bin95 > Bin95 > JACKII01. Next base: position 22,373 of record CAXBDI010000010.1, on the reverse strand, counting down.
AGCTCGACCTGCCGCCGGAGTGAGCATTTGTCTGCGCCTTCTGCATTGCCGGGCTAGTCAACCACTCAGGAAGCTGATTCAATAGGACCTTCTGTTGATTCGGACGGATAGCATCCTGTCCGTTGATGGAGGGTAGTATGCGGCTACTGACAGCAGCGGGCGCGTGCCTCGCATCGATCGGTTTGACGGCGTGCGGTGTGCCGACGGGTGTGACGCTTGCCAGCTACGCGGCGGATGGCGCCAGTCTGCTCTCGACCGGTCGCTCGATCTCCGATCATGGCATTTCGATCCTGTTGCAGGAAGACTGCGCCCTGTTTCGCGTCGTGCAGGGCAAGCCCGTTTGCCAGCCGATGCAGCCGGATGACCTCGTCTACGACATCGCCTTTGCCGACCGGACCTATGACTATGGCGATCCAACCGATTCGAGGACGGGGCCGCCGCCGGTGCTGCTCGCGGATGCATCCGGTGCGGTCGGCGCCGAGACATCGTCGCCTCTGCTGCCGGCGCGAGCGAATGCGTTGCCGGATCGGCCGGCACGCGAACGGATTCCGTGGGCTGTTGCGAACGCGCCTCGCCGGAGTGAGCCTGCCGAGCCACGAGAGGTTTCTGCGCCGCCGGTCGGTTCGGCTGAGCAAGCGGTTGCCGTTTTGCCTCGGCAGCGGCCACGCACGACGATAATGGCTGCAGTTGTGCCGCCACCACGGCCCAATCCCCTGGCTGCACCTTTGCCGCCGCCGGCGCCCGGCTATCAGATTGTTGCTGGCGCGTTCAACCGGTTGGAAGGTGCGAAGGTCCGCCGCGATCATGTGGTCCGTCAACTGGCGCGCCTCGGCTATCGCGACATCGCGGTCGAAATTGCCCGGTTGCCGGAAGGCAGTGTCGCCACCTATGTAGTGCTGACGCGTCCGCTGGTCCCGCAACGCGCAAGCAGCCTGTTAGGGCAGTTGAAGTTGGATAGAGGCGAAAACCCCTGGAAAGTACGGTCTGGCCGTTATGATTTGTGATTAATTCCCTTCTGAAGGTTTGTGTTGCCGGTTGCCTGTCAGCCGGCGTTGTGGCCGTTGCGGCGAACGCTGCATCGGCGCCCGCCCCAAAGCTGCTACCGCATTCGGCTGGCTATACCATGCAAGTGCTGCCCGTCAGCCAGTCCGGTGCGATCGCCGGCGGGCGCGGGATCCTGCAATTGGAATGGCGGCTGGATTGCGACGGCGTCTCCTATTCGCAGCAATCCTTCCTGACCCTGCGCAATACCGAAGGCGGCACGGTCGATAGCGCGATCCGCATCGACAGTTGGGAGGCCGCAGACGCCAGCAGCTACCGGTTCCTGCTGGAAAGCGGGATCGACGGCGAAATGACTGAAGACGTCAACGGGCTGGCGAAACGCGACGGCAGCGGCGGCATTACGGTCCGCTACACCAAGCCGGAGGAAAAGGTGCGGAAGTTGCCGGCCAGCACCCTGTTCCCCTGGCAGCAGATGCGGCACACGTTCGCCCTCGCCAACAGCGGTGTTCAGCAGGACTGGCACTCGATCTTGCGAGGCGAGGCGACCGGCGATCCGGCGCGGGTCAGCATGCACATATTGGGCAATGCCGGCCCGCCGGACGATACAGAAGAACTGGGCGACCAGGGCGACTTGCTGCCGCCGCTGGGATGGCAGATCTCCAGCGCCTTTTTTGAGGATGAAGTCGACTCGCAACCATCCTTCGAGATATTGGAAACGATGCTGGCTTCCGGTGTGATCACCAAGGCGGAGATCACCTATCCGGACATGATCTTGCGGCTGCGGCTACAGCGCTTGGTACGCGTGCCGTTGCCGGACTGCACCAAGTAGTGCGCTAGGCCGCGACTGGCTTGGCGCTGCCACGCACTTGGGTGCGGTGCATCAGCCGGCGGGCGGCGGGGTCGAAGGCATCGCGGCGATGCATGGTGCAGCGATTGTCCCACATCACCAGATCGCCGACCTGCCATTGCTGACTCCAGGTCTTGGCATGGTTGCGCACATGCGCCCACAACTGATCGAGCAGTGTGTCGCTCTCCGCCGGCGAAAGCTCCATTACGTGAGCGTTAAGACGGCGGCCCAGATACAGCGCCTTGCGCCCGCTTTCCGGATGCTGGATCACCAGCGGATGCACTGCGCCGGGCAGTTCCTCGCGCGTATAGGTTTCCTGATAGCCGGACCGCAGCCTTCCGTCGCTGGAGCGGGTGGCGTCGTGCTTGCACGTCAAGCCGCGCAGCTTCGCCTTCATCTCATCCGAAAGCGCGTCATAGGCGTCGTACATGTTCATGAACCAGGTGTCGCCGCCGCTCGCCGGAACTTCCAGGGAGTAGAGGGCGGAGGCATCCGGCGGTAGGTCGATATAGGTCATGTCCGAGTGCCATTCGGCCTCACCATCGCCCAGACCGCCGATGGCTTCGCCGCCAATCTTGATGTTGGAGATGACGGTGACCTCCGGGCGGTCTGTCTTATAGCTTCTGGTCTTGAAGCCAATCGGCGCACCCTCCAACTCGCCGAAATTCGCGGAGAAGTTGGCCAGCGCGTCGTCGTCCAGCTTCTGGCCACGGAACCGCAGTACCTGATGGGCGATCCAGGCATCCTTGATGGCCTGCACGTCGGCTTCTGAGATCGCCGACAGATCGACGCCGCTGACATCGGCGCCGATTCCGGTCTTGAAGGGTGTGACGGTGATGGACATGGCGGGACCTCCTGAATGTCTGAGTTTCTAGCGTACTAATAACCGGGTGGCGGCGTAAAGCCGAGGATTTCCTGCTCGACCAGCTTGGCGAATTCGATGGACGTGTAGTCCATGCCGTGGCCGGTGATTGCCTGGTAGCCGACCGGCAGGCCAGCCACCAGACCTGCGGGCCCGACCGTGGCTGGCAGGTAGGTCACGCCGGCATAGCCTGCCCAGAATAGCTGGTCCGTAGTCGCCACCGTCTTGTTATTGACCGTGATGGTGCGCTCATGGCGCAAGCCTTTCTGGTCATGCGGAAAAGCCGGTCCGGCGGCGACGGGGCAAAGCAGGATGTCGTAGTTCTGGAAGAAATCGGCGAAGGTCCGCCGCATGCCGTGCCGCTCGTTATTCAGCGCCAGCCATTCGCGATGGCCCAGCGTGTTGCCCCGCGCCATCTGCCAGACGTAGCTGCCATCGTCCGGCTCGGCTGCGACACGGCGCGAGAGCTCCATCATCTCGTCACTCTGCCGGCCCGAAGTCGCCGCGCGCAGCAGCAGCACATAAAGCTCGTGCAGGCGGGCGGTATCCACATCCGGTTCCGCCTCTTTCACGGCGGCCCCGGCCTTGGCCAGACTGTCCGCGAGACGTTGCAAGCTATCCTGGTAGGCAGCGTCGGTTTCCGTGTTCGGATCGCCGAGTTTCAACGCGACACGGAAACCCTGCAGCCTGCGGTGGCGGGAGGCCGGCAGGCTGACGGAGAACGCGCCGTCGTCCAGCGGCGACAAGCCACTCATCACCTGCACCGCGATTTCAAGGTCGGCTGCACTCCGGGCCAGGGGTCCGATGACGGAGATATCGGCGCCGACATTCGCGCCCGGCAGGGAATGCCCTTCCGGCGACAACACGCCGAAGGTCGGCTTGTGGCCGAAAACGCCGCAATAGTGCGCCGGGTTTCGGACCGACGAGCCAATATCGCTGCCGGCATCCAACGCGGTGAGGCCTGCCGCCAGCGCCGCCGCCGATCCGCCGGAGGAGCCGCCGGGCGTGCGCGACGTGTCCCACGGGTTGTTGGTCGTGCCGTAATTGTCGTTGTAGGACTGATAGTCCGCCAGCATCAGCGGCACGTTGCATTTGCCGAAGACTATGGCACCCGCCGTTTTCAGCCGCTGCACTGCAAGCGCATCCACGTCGGTCACGTTGTCCCTGAACTCCGGGCTGCCCCAGGTGGTGGGCGAGCCGGCAACCTGGAAGCTCTCCTTCACCGTCATCGGCACGCCATGCAACGGCCCCCAGACCTGGCCGCGATCCAGCGCGGCGTCGGCGGCGTCGGCCTCCGCCCGGGCGCCGTCGGCATCCTTCCAGACGATGGCGTTCAGCGCCGGGTTGTGCTGCTCGATTCTAGCCAGGAAATGGTCCAGCACCTCTCGCGCGCTCACCTGCCGGCGAATGATCTGCGAGGCGATCCCGCGGGCGCTTTGAAAATGCAGGGGCGTGGACATCGGCTTTTCCATGATTGAGGCGGGATGCGAATTCCGGCAGTCTGCCATTGGACAAAGGGATTGCCAACGAGCGACTCCGTCCGAGTAAGCCCTGCAAAGGAACGCCGTCATGACAACGCGCCCGCCCGGCCCGGAAGTTCACACCTTCACCGCCATCGCCCGCTGCCCCGATACCGGTAAGCTGGGCATCGCGACCGCGACTCGCTCGCTGGCGGTCGGCGCACGGGTGCCGCATGTGCGGGAGCGGCTGGGGGCCGTGGCGATCATGGCCATCGCCGATCCGCGGCTGGGGCACACGGCGCTGAAGTTTCTGGAGATGGGCTACAAGGCGCCAGGCGTCATTCAGGAGTTGGTGCAGGCAGACCCGCAGCACGAGTACCGGCAGTTGGGCGTGATCGACAGCGATGGCTTCGCCGCCGCGCGCACCGGCATGCACAACCGCGATTGGGCCGGTCACCACGTGCGCGACAACTTCATCGCCCTCGGCAATGTGCTGGTCGGCGAGTATGTGCTGGATGCTATCGAACTGGGCTTCAACTCGCTGCCCGATGAGCCATTCGAGGAGCGGCTGATGCTGGCGCTGGAGGCCGGGCGCGACGCCGGCGGCCAGCACGGCGGGCAGAACTCCGCAGCCCTGCTGGTCTATGACGACAAACCTTTCGCCCGCGTCGACCTGCGCGTCGACCATCACGAAGAGCCGGTCGATGAATTGCGCCGGGTGTGGGAGGCGTTCAAGCCGGCAATGGACTACTACGCTCTGCGACAAGTGCAGGCCGACGTGCCGCCGCTGCACGAAGTGGTGCCGGACCAGAAATACTAACACTACTTTGGCGCTTTGAGGTTGGCGGGATTGGGGGAAGGCGCAGGCGATCATCGTCAATCAAGGTATGCCGGTGTAATCCTGTCCAGGATCGGCCTTCGAAGTGGCCGAGCCCAAGCTCCTCCTTAGAGTTGCTGGTGCGCCTGTTCACACTGAATCGGCCAGCACGCAGCCGAAACGTACGTCCAGGCCTTGGGCAGAAACAACCGCAGACCCGCCATCGGCTGAATGCTCTTGCGATCGCCAGGGCCGATCAGCCCCGCGATACGGGCCGGCCCCTCCAAAAGCCGACCTCCCACCGGCCAATCGCGCACGGCATCGTCCGCGCAGGCTGCGTCGCATGACGGTGGCGGCCTGTGCGGGCGTTGTGTTTCAGACGCCTTTAAGCCCCCATGCGCGCGCCGCATAGCCGCTATCGACGATGTCGAAAACGACGCCGTTCGGGTCGCGGAATTTCACCTCCGTCGCCCCATCTTCACTATCCGGCAGGCGCATGTGATAGCTGCCGCCGTTCGCCTCGATGGTTTCGGTCATCCCGTCGAGATCGTCGTCGACAAAGCCGATGTGGTGCAGGCCGTGGAAATCCTTGCCCCGCTCGTCGCCCGCCTGCTTGTCAGTCTGAAATTTCAGAATGGCGAGACTAATCACCTCGTCGGTCAGCAAGATGGCGATAGGCGATTCCATGGATCGGTGAAGGCCGAACGTCTTTTCGTAGAACGTCGCCGCCTTCTCCATATCGGGCACGGTGATGGCGGTGTGGCGGAGTTTCGGCATAGCTCAGTGCTTCCTCTAGCTCTTTTCCAGTTCTCTATAGCCGTTGGCGGCGACCCGGTCGCACCATTCGCGGAAGGCGGGCGCGGTGCCGCTGTAGCGAGCGATGATGCGGGTTTGTTTGCCGTCGACGTTCTGGTTGACGCCGGTCATCCAGCTATCGACCTCCGACGACAGTAGCCCCTCGTTGCTCTTGACGACGAACTTGGTCCAATCGGCCTCGGCCTCGGGTGTTGGTTCGGCGTAGGTGTAATCGTTGGCATGCAGATAGCCGATACAGTCGTCGACCCATTCCACCGCATATTCGATGCTGCGCGGGATATTGCCGAGCGCCGTATGCGGGCCCATCAGCATGAAGAAATTCGGAAAGCCTTCGACCATCACGCCGACAAAGGTCTTCGGCCCGCCGGACCACTTGTCCTTGAGTTTCAGTCCATTGGCACCGCGAATGTCGATGCGGTCGAAACTGCCGGTGATCGCATCGAAACCGGTTGCATAGACGATCATGTCGAACTCGAACTCGCGGTCGCTGGTGCGCAGACCCGTCTCGGTGATCTCTTCGATCGGCGTTTTAAAGATGCTGACCAGTTCGACATTGTCCTGGTTGTAGACCTCGTAATAGCCGCTTTCCTGTGGTACTCGCCGCGTTCCAAAGCCGTGATCGTTCGGCACCAGCAGTTCCGCAACCTCCGGGTCCTTAACCCGCTCGCGAATTTTGCGGGCGACGAAGTCGGAGACCTCGGCGTTGGCCTCGCGGTTCAGCAGGATGTCGCGGAAATTTCCGACCCACATGGCGAACCCCGGCGAGTCGTACTGATGCTGCCAGAACGCCTCCCGCTGCGCCTTCGAAAGATCGAAGGTGTTGCGCTTGTCCGGTGTGTGCAGGAAACACGTGGCCGATTCCTGACATCTGCGGAAGATGTCCGGGTAGTCCCGGCGGATTTCCTCCATCTCGTCCTGGGAGATCGGGCGGTTCATCAGCGGCTTGCACCAGTTCGGCCGGCGCTGAAACACGGTTAGCGTCTTCGCGGTCTTGGCGATTTCGGTGATCGCCTGAACCCCGGTGGCGCCGGTGCCGATCACCGCCACCCGCTTGCCTTCGAACGAGACGTCGTGCTTCGGCCAAAGGCCGGTGTGATAGGCCTCGCCCTTATAGCGGTCTCGGCCCTTGATCCGCGGGTAGGTAGGGGCGGAGAGGGGGCCGATGGCCGTCACCAGCCACCGGCAGGTGTGCTCGGCGCCATCGTTCAGCGTGACTTTCCAGGACTTGGTCTCGGCCTGGTAATGCGCTGCGGCGACCCGTGATTTGAACTGAATGTCTTTGCGCAAGTCGAACTTATCGGCGACGAAGTTCAGGTACTTCTCCGTTTCCGGCTGCGGCGCGAAATGCTCGGTCCAATCCCACTCGTCCAGAATTTCCTGGCTCCAGGAATAGCCGTAGGAATAGCTTTCGGAATCGAAACGGCAGCCGGGATAACGGTTCCAATACCAGGTGCCGCCAACGCCGGTGCCCATCTCGAACACCCGCACCTTCTGGCCCTGCTGGCGCAGGCGGTAGAGTTGGTACAGGCCGGAAATACCGGCGCCAATGATAATCGAATCGTAGTCGAGGCCATCGGCAGAGCGGGTGTCTGTCTTTTCCTGGGTGATGCTGTCGGGCGCCATGGTTCGGTCCTTCCTCGAGATCTTGATGATTTACTATACCGCGCTTAAGCCTGTTTGCCATCGCGTCGAGATGCCTTCACTATCGCCACCCTAAGGAACGCGAGAACCTTCCGACTTTTGGAGGAAAACGGACATGGCTGATGATTTTGATTTCGTTGTGGTTGGTGGCGGTTCGGCCGGCGCGGTGATTGCCACGCGGTTGAGTGAGGATCCAAACTGCCGGGTAGCCCTGATCGAGGCTGGCGACCGGCCGCCGCCGCATGAATCGATGCCGGTAGCTGTTGCCAGCCTACAACTCGATCCCGCAACCGACTGGATGTTCGACGCCGATCCCGGCAAGGCCGGCCTCGGCCTGCGCAACCAGCGTATGCCCGTTCCCCGTGGCAAAATGCTGGGCGGGTCGTCCGGTATCAACTACATGGCCTATGTGCGCGGTCACCCCGGCGATTTTGACAAATGGGCGGAACTGGGCGCCGATGGCTGGAGCTTCGAGGAGGTTCTGCCGTATTTCCGCAAAAGTGAAGACCTGACGCCCAGCAACGAGATAACGGTTGACGGCGCATCGCACGGGCAGGGTGGGCCGCTCGGCGTTTCCGTCCGCTCACCCGTCATCCCGGCCGCGCGCGATTTCGTCGGCGCGGCAGAGGCGGCTGGCATCCCGCGGGGGGACTATAACGGTCGTGACCGGGGCGGGCCGGATGGTGTCTCATCGCTGTTCCAGACGACGACACGTCGCGGCAAGCGCGCCAGCACCTTCCACGCCTTCCTCGAAAACGCGGCGGAGACGCGACCGAACCTCACCATCATCACCGGCGCACACGTTACCCGCGTGCTGTTGACGGGCGAAGGCGCTAGCCTTACCGCGGCGGGGATTGAGTACCGGACTGCGGATGGCGCGACCGCTTCTGTTATGGCGGGGAAAGAGGTCATTCTGAGCGCCGGTGCTGTGGGTTCACCGCAGATCCTGATGCTGTCCGGCATCGGCCCGCGGCGGGAGTTGGAAGCCGCGGGTGTTGCCTGCGTCCATGAATTGCCCGCCGTTGGCAAACACCTGAAAGACCATTTGCATTGCGCTTTGCACTTCGAGGCGCCGGGCATTGGCCTCTCTGTCGCTGAGATCGGCGTTGCCGCCGGTCCGGACGCCCTGCGGGCTCCAGCCGGGCCGCTGCCAGCCGATCCTGCGGATGACGTGAACCTGCCGCCGGAATTGGCCGGCCTGAAGGCGGAGGCAGAGCGGCAATTGGGCCAGTGGCTGGAGACTGGCGAAGGCCTGGCCTCGTCCTCGATCTACGACGCGGTTGCTTTCTTCTCGACCGGCCTCGGCGACCCGCACAGTCACGATGCCCAGATCGGGTTTGCACCCTGCGGCTATGACGCGTCGCTGCTGGGCGAGCGGCTGTGCATCAATTTGAAAGAGTATTTCGCCGATCCCGCCGCCACGCTCGCGCCGGACAAGGAAAGCGTCATCGCGCTCGCCAATCCGGTGTTGCCGAAGAGTGAGGGGGAGATCGTGCTGCGCTCCGCCGATCCGCTGGACAAGCCGGATATCCGCATGAATTACTTTGCCGATCCCTATGACCTGAAAGTCATGGTGGCGGTCATGCGGCGCGCGCTGGAGATTATGGACAACTGGCCCGGCGACAAGAAGCCCGGCCCGCTCAACATTCCGCCGAAGCTGGCGGTGCTGCACGGCTACGACCCTGATCGGCCGCCGAGCGATGCGCTGTTGGAAAACATGGCGCTGCACTTCTCCACCACCGTCTATCACCTCTGCTGCACCTGCCGTATCGGTGACGTGGTCGATCCGGCCTTGAAGGTGTTCGGCGTTGCCAACCTGCGCGTTGCTGATGCCAGCGTCATGCCGGAAATCGTCAGCGGCAACACCAACGCCGCCGCGATCATGATCGGCGAAAAAGCCGCCGAGATGATCGCGCTGGAGCATGGTGTCGTGGTCGCAAACTTCGTGGCCTAAGGGGAGGTGGGGACCCCCGCGGCCCCCGCCGGTTACAGCGGCAGTGTCACCGCCATGTTCTGGCGCAGCGACAGGGTTACCGCGTCGGTCCATTCCATGTATTTGCAGCCGGTGGTCAGGTCGGTGTGTGTCACCGGCTCCACGCCGCGAACCGCGTTGACGAATTCCTCCTCGACGCGCCAGCCGCCCTTTTTCGCCGGGTCGATGGTAACCGGCGAGAGGTCCGCATCGTCGCGCTTGCCGGCGGAGAGTTGCAACTGACCGCCAACCGGCTGATACAGCCGGATGGTGCCCTCGGTTCCGAACAGGTGCACGTCTGCCAGGTTCGGCATGTGGCCGACGACGCTGGAGACGTTGAAGCGCATCTGGCCGCCCTGCTCCAACTCGCCGATGACATCGACGTGGTCGGGAATCTGCATCGCGGTACGGTAGCCGTTATCATCGTATCTGTATTTTACGACGCTTTGGCCGACGGCCATGACGGTCCGCGCCTGGCCGACCCAGCGCATCATCGCCTCGTACCAAATGCCCATGTTCATGATGTTGTTGCCGGAGAGGTCGCGGTTCTGGCGCCAGTGCACCGTGCCACCGCCATCCGGAAAGGCGCGGTTGGCGGCGATGCGGGCGTCGAGCGTGATCAGGTCGCCGATATAGCCCTCCGCCACCATGCTTTGAATGGTCTGGTCGAAGGCCAGCGTGTGCGGCGCTGGCACCAGTTGCGCGACCAGCCTCGGGTGCATCTGGCTCGCCGCCAGCATATCCTGCCCCTCCGCCAGGTTCATCGCCATACGCGCTTCGCACAGCACGTGCTTGCCAGCCTCCAGCGAGGCGATGGTCAGCGTGCGGTGCATGTAGGGCCAGGTGCCGATGCAGACTGCATCCACGTCCGGGTCGGCCAGCAGGCTTTGCCAGTCGCCATAGACTTTTTCGATCCCGAACTCGTCGGCTACGGCCTGACTCGAGGCACGGCTTCGGTTGGCGACCGCGGTGATCTCTACATTCGATTGCTCGCGAAAGCCCGGAATGTGCCGGGAGCGTGTGTTGCCGCCGGCGCCGATCAGGCCGACGCGAAGTGTTTCCGTGCTCATGGGGTTTTACCTTCCCTTTGGTGAAAGGATCGTGAGAAAATCATCCACGATCCGCTCTATTGTGTGTCGGTTGCCAGCCCCATTCCTCACGGGCGCAGGTATCGTCCGGCGGTCGGACTGGAATACACGACCCGCCCGACGCCGAACATCCGTGCGGCCTCCAGCACATAGAAGGTGCCCATGGCGTTGGTCTGGATCGCGCTCGCCCGGTCTTCTGCACCGCACTTAGTACGTGGCTGAAATTCCCGATATCGCCGGCAAGCGCGGTCGGGCGGTCTGCCAGATCACCCAGTCGCCGGTGCGAGGGGTTGCGGCTGAAGACAGCGATGTCCTGTTCCCCATGGGCCAGCAACTGCCGGGCGACCTCAAGCCCGACAAAGCCGGCGCCGCCGGTAATCAAAACGCTCATCCCGTAACCCTTCGCGGTTCGTGTCGAATCAATCGTCCGCCGCGCCCTTCATCGGATACCGGAAATCGCAATGGCTGGCACCACTCATGATGGCCTGCGAGCGCTCGAACTTGGTGCTCGGATCATAGCCTTCGCAGAAGATGCCGTCACGGTTGCTGGAGAGCAGGTGGCCGATATGGCCCGGCGTCTGCATCACTCGGGCATGTATCCGCTTCAGGGCGTTATGAAGGCGGTTGGGTTTCGGCTGCAAGGCGGCTACGCGCCCGGTTGATACGGCTTTTGATAGTGCCTGTCGAGCAGCCCATTTTGTTGGCGGCTTCCTCGTATGTAGCGCCTTCAACCGTGACAAGCAGCAGCGCTTCACGCTGCGGCCCTGGCAGCCCGTCGATCGACTTGCCGCACTCGTTGATCATGATAGCTGCCTCCTGGCCGGCAGAGCTTTCAGCCCGGGCGAGCGCCAGACTGTCGCTGTCTACGTCGATCAACTTGGATCGACGGTACTGGGAGAAGAAACTGTTGCGAAGAATCGCGTTGAGCCACGCGTCGATGTTCGTTCCTTCTGTGAAGCTTTGCCGATTGCGCCACGCCTTTAACAGTGTTTCTTGGACGAGATCGTCGGCGAGCGTTGGGTTTTGGGCTAGCTTCCAGGCGTATCGGCGAAGCTTGCCGATCCGTGCGACCAACATTTTTTCAAAATCCATCAAGTTTACCTGCCCTCCATTCGCATTACTCGGATATGATGAGGGGCCGGAATGGCCACTCTGCAAATCCGAAATTCGTCAGGCTTAACCTGATAGTGGAACATTGCCGCGGAAGAAGACTTTTAACTATGACACAGGCTGAGAAAAAATCGGGAGCACCGACTATGCGGGTGCATTGCGCCTCTTGTCCGCTCCGCAAACAAGAATGCTTCGAAGATTTTGACGAAGCCGAAGAAGAATTCATGGAGGGTTTTAAAACAGGGGAGTTGGACGTAGACCCCGGTTCAGCAGTTATTATGGAAGGCTCCACAAGCCCGCATCTATTCACTGTTTTGCAAGGCGCCGGCATCCGCTACAAAACATTGGAAGACGGTCGGCGGCAAGTCATCGGCTTTGTATTTCCAGGCGACTTCATTGGCTTGCAGGCTGCGGTCATGATGGAAATGGAACACACGGTCGAGGCGACGACGAAGATGCTGCTGTGTGTGTTCCGCCGGTCCGATTTTCATCGGATGTTCACGCAAATTCCGGCGCGAGGCTTCGATGTCGCCTGGCTGGCCGCCCGAGAAGAGTATTTTCTGGGCGATCACCTGCTGACGGTCGGCCGCCGCAACGGCCTGGAACGCGTCGCGTTCGGTATCTGGGCGATCCATCGCCGCGCCAGGGATGTTGGGCTGGCTACCGATACGGTCATGGATATGCCGTTCACCCAGCAGAATATGGCGGATGCGCTGGGGCTCTCGCTGGTCCACACGAACAAGACGCTGCGCAAATTGCGGCGGGAGAATGTCGTCAAATGGCACGGGCGGACATTGCAGATCATCGACCCCGATAAGCTGTTCGAATTGGCGAAAGTCGATGACACGCCGCCGCGAAAGCGGCCGCTGCTCTGAAGGCAACCCGGCAGATGCCGTCCCAGGATCGCTGAAAAATTGCGCCGTGGCGACGCTTCGTCTAGCTTGCGGCCATTCCAGAATTACCTCGACAGGACCAATCATGAGCGCCTCCGCCCGTCCCCTGGAAGATTGGGTTGCCCGCGATTGCCGCGGGTTGAACTTCTTCGATATCGACCGCGGCTTGCAGGACGGCCTGCACCAATACCTGGACGGCCAATCCTTGCACGCGATCTGGCCGCACTTGCAGGCGCTGGGAGAGGTTGCGGGCGGCGAACTGGACCATCTGTCCGATTTGGCGGACAAGCACCCACCGGTGCTGCATCATCGCGACCGTTTTGGCCGCGATGAGCAGTGGATCGAAATGCATCCGGCCTATCGGGAGATGGAGCGGATCGCCTATCAACGCTTTGGCATCCACCGCGCCGCCCACGCCGAGGGGCAGTTCGGCCGCGACCGGCCCTGGTCGCCCCTGGTCAAATATGCGTTGCAGTATTTGTTCGTGCAAGGCGAGTTCGGGGTGATGTGCCCGGTCAGCATGACCGACAGCGGCTGGTCGCTGATCGAAGCCTTCGCCTCCGACGAGTTGCGGGAGAAGCTGCGCCCGCACGTCCTCGCCGACAACCTCGACGATCTTTGGCGCTGCGCCCATCTGATGACGGAGAAAGGTGCGGGCTCCGACGTTGGCAATCTGGAAACGCGGGCTGTGCCGCAACCGGACGGCACCTGGCGCATTCATGGCGACAAGTGGTTCTGCTCGAACGCCGACGCCGAGGTCATCCTGCTGCTCGCCCGGCCGGAGGGTGCGGCGGCGGGCACGCGCGGACTTAGTATGTTCTACGTGCCGAAATGGAAGGCCGACGGCGCCCGCAACGACTACCGCATCATGCGCCTGAAGGACAAACTCGGCACCAAGGATATGCCGAGCGGCGAGATCATCTTGGATGGCGCCGAGGCGCACCTGATCGGCGTCGAAGGCAACGGCATCAAGCAGATCATGCGCACCGTCAACTTCTCCCGCTTGAGCCACGGCGTGCGGGCGGCGGCGATGATGCGGCGCTGCTGGAACGAGGCGAAGGCGGCGGCGCAAAGCCGGGTGGTGTTCGGCCAAACCATCATCGATCTGCCGCTGATGCGCCGCCAACTCATGAAAATCCTGGTGCCGACGGAGCAGGCGCTCTCCGCCTTTCTGTTCTCCGGCTGGGTGATGGAGTTGGCGCACCAGGGCGACGCGCGGGCTGCCAAGGCCCTGCGCCTCGTCACCCCGATCTTCAAGTTCCGCGCCTGCCGCGACAACATCCCGGTGGCGACCGGTGCGATGGAGGTGCGGGGCGGCAATGGCTATATCGAGGACTGGATCAACCCGCGCCTGATCCGCGACGCGCATGTCGGCCTGTTGTGGGAAGGCACATCTAACATCAATGCCCTCGACGTCGTGACCCGCGCGATCCCGAAGGAAGAGGCGCACCTGGCGCTCCGCGATATTGTGGTGGAGCGTATCCAGGCCGCCGCCGGCATCCCGCCCGAGTTTGCGGCGAAGTTGGAGGCGACCGTGCGCCGCGCAGCGGATTTCGCGGGCGAGGTCGCGGCGAGCGAGGCGGCACAGGAACGGCACGCACGGCTGGCGGCCGGCGCGCTCTACCACGCGATGACCGCAGCCCTGTTGGCTGTAGAAGGCGCAACGGCCGGCGCCGAACCGGATGGCGACGCCCGCCGGTTGCTCCTGGCGCGGATGGTGCTGGATCACCGCTTGGCGCCGCAGGACCCGTTGGCGATCAGCGACTCCCGGTTCGACGTGGCAGTGGAGCCGTTCCTGCTTTCTGACGACGCCGTACCGCTCGCGGAAGCCGAGAGAGCCCTCGCACTGCCATAGCCCATGCCGTTGGCGGAGTAAGCTGCTGATGCGTTATTTCAATTTTGGAGCTTGCCGTCGGTAAGCCTCCACGATTGAGCGTTATTGCCTGCCGCAATGCGCAGCACCGTGCCTGCAATCAAACGGTTTGCACGAGTGTCCGGTGCATCAGCCGAAGCTCGTCTGCCGGGTAGTCATGGTCGACCATGTGCAGGGCTTGCGGATTGTCCCAAATCAACACATCCCCCGGCCGCCAGGAGTGGGTGTAGCGGAACTGGTCCTTGGTCGAGTGCGCCAGCATTTCGTCTAGCAGTTCTTGAGCCGCCTCGGTCGGCATGCCTTCGATATTGGCGGTGCGGATCGGGTTCAGGTAGATCGCCCGCCGCCCGTCGACCGGATGCGGACGGGCCAGCGGATGCACCGCGTCCGGCGCCTCTGCCGCTTCGCCTGCCGTCAGCTTTGGCATGCGGCGTGGCGCAAACGGGCTATTATAGACGTGATGCACGCGCAACACTTTCGCGCGCTCCTGCATTTCAACTGGCAGGGCGTTATAGGCCGCGTGCTGGTCGGTAAAGCTGGTGTTGCCGCCATCGCTCGGCAATTTTACGGCGTACAGCATGGTGCCGCGTGGCGGGTGCTGCTGGTGCGAATGGTCGGTGTGCCAAGAGCCGCCGATGCGCAACGGCTTGCCGTCGCCCAGCGTATCCGTGTGGTGGTTGGACAGAACCCGGATTTCCGGATGCCCCTCCACCCGGTATTCCGGGCGCTGCAAGGGTTGTGGCGTCGGCTTGCCAAACAGACTGGCAAGGCGGACAAAGCCGTCCGGCGACAGGTCCTGATCGCGAAAGCAGAGCACCACCCGCTCCAGCCATGCTTGCTGAAGGCGTCCCACTGCCTCGGCCGTAGCGTGACGGTCGATATCGAAGCCAATGACCTCCGCACCCAGCGGCGCGTCCATTGGGCGAATGGTGAATGTCATGGCTCGATCCTTTGCTGTCGCCCTATAGCCTGGTCCGAATTACCTCGCTGGCGTCAGTCGAAAACGATGACGCTGCGGGCGAGGTCGCCGCGTTTCATCTCCTCGAATGCTTCGTTGACGTCGGAAAGCGAAATGCGCTGGCTGATCATTTCGTCCAGCTTCAGGCGGCCCTGCTTGTAGAACTCCACATAGCGCGGCATGTCGATGCGGAAGCGGTTGGAGCCCATGTTAGAGCCCTGCATCTTTTTCTCGCGCAGGAATTCCGGCCCGTGCAACTCCACCTTGGTGCCGACCGGGATCATGCCGACGATGGTCGCGGTGCCGCCCGGGCGGATCATGCGGAAGGCGTCTTCGGCGGTTTGCTTCAGGCCGATGGCTTCGAAGGCGTGATGCACACCCTCACCGCCGGTCAGGTTCCGCACTTGCTTGGCGACGTCGCCGTCGTTCGGGTTGACGACATCGGTCGCACCGAACTCCTTCGCCAGATTGAGCTTGGTGCCGGAAAGGTCGATGGCGATAATCTTCGAGGCGCCGGCGATGTGGGCGCCGTTGATCGCTGACAAGCCCACCCCGCCGCAACCGATCACCGCCACGGTCTCGCCTGCATGGATGCGCGCCGTGTTCTGCACCGCGCCGACGCCGGTGGTAACGCCACAGCCGATCAGGGCTGCGCGATCCAAAGGCATGTCGTGATCGACCTTCACCAGCGCATTCTCATGGATCAGCATTTTCTCTGCGAAGGCGGAAAGGTTGGCGAATTGATGCATCGGCGCGTCCTTGGTGCCAAGGCGGGGCGTCGAACCATCGGGCCGGTTCAAACCGATGCGGGTGCAAAGCGACAGATGGCCGGTGATACAATACTCGCACGTCCCACAAAAGGCGCTGAGGCAGGTGATGACGTGGTCGCCGGGCTTCACATAGTCGACCAGACTGCCGACCTTCTCGACTACCCCCGCCGCCTCGTGCCCCAGCACAATGGGCATCTGCGTCGGATAGAGGCCCTCGATGAAATGCAGGTCGGAGTGGCAGACGCCGCAGGCAGACGTCTTGACCAGAACCTCCCGCGGGCCGGGCTCGTCAATATGTACATCTTCGATGGCGAGCGGTGTGTGCGCCTCGCGCATGACAGCGGCTTTCATCGTTGGTCTCCCTCGTATTTCTTCAGGCCAGCACGGAAGCCTTAAGGGACACCGTCAGACCGGCCGCCGTCAATAGGCAGTGCGCCGCCGGACCGGTCGTCAGAACAGGGTGTCAGTGACGATGAACGGGCGGACCAGCACCAGCAGCGCACCATTCTCGCCGCGATAGATCTTGCCGATCTCCGAACCGGGCGGCCGCGGGGGCACTCGCGCGGCGTCGCTGGGCACGGGCCCCGCGTTCAGGCTGTAGGCGTAATCCTGGTTCAGGAACTCGATACGGAAGTACTGCGCGCCCGGCGGCTCGTCGGAGAGGTCGAGCCAGACGGTGCGATCCTCGTAATAGGCCTCGCCCAGTGCAGTTTCCGGCCGGAAATCGCTCTCATTATAGCGCGGCTTCGCCCGTTTGCCGACCAGCGGCAGCGAACCCCAGTCGAGTCGGTTCTGATTGTCGCGGATGACGCCGCGGCCTGGGTCCGCCGCCTGAACCTGGCCGCCGACGTTCAGAAAGACCCGGTCTACGGTCGCTAACCGCCCGTCCGATAGTTGCAGCGGCACAAACTTCATATAGTCGTCCACATAGGAAGGGTGGGACTCGTTCTCCCGCGCGTACAACTGCGCAGTCATGCCAACGGCTATGCAGAACACAGCCAGACTGGCGGTTAAGGCGTTTCGCATAGGCGGGCTCCCGTGGTGCGATAAGTCTCAAGTCTTCCCGTAAAATGGGCCCGCCGGCCCGCACGACAAAGATCAAACGCCTGCGATCTTCAGCACCAGGCGTCCCACCGCCTGCCGGTCCACGATCTTGCGCCGTCCGAGGGCTTGTCGGCAGGCGAATGGCGCTCCGCCGCCAGCGGGCCGATGGCGCCGGAAACTCACCCATTTCCAGGTCTTCCGGTGGAGCAAGCCGTTGGCAGACAAGCGATTGTATTGGCGGCAGGTTTTCCGCCACGGGGAGGGCGGTTGGAGATTTCGGAAAGTTTATGGTAGGCTGACCGCCTTCATCGGATAGTCGCCTGCCCATCCGCTCGCATTTCTTATGCAAGCGGAATGTGGGGCGTTGCAGATTTGTGACAATAGCATCGGAAAGGTCATCGGCGTGGAGCCAATTACAGAGGCGGAAGAGATATCGAATATTGCGTTCGGCTTTATGGCGTCGAAAGCATTGTTCGTAGCGTTACATATGAATGTTTTCACAAATCTCTCCGGAACTTCAAAGAGCGCCAAAACCCTCGCCGAGGAGGCGAACGTCCCGGAAAATCGCATGACGACGATTATGACGGCGCTGAACGCCATCGGTCTGGTCACGCGAGAGGGCGACAAATACACCAACTCCCCCGGGGCCGAGGCGTTTCTGGTTCAGGGCGCGCGCTATGACTTCGGCGACTATCTGCGCTATCAGATCGACCGGCAGATGTTCCCCTTCATGCAGCAACTCGAAGGGGTCGTGACCGACGACATGGCGCCGACCGACGTCGATTCCTACGCCAAATGGATGGAGAACGAGGAAGAGGCGCGGCTTTACAGCGAATCGCAGCACTCCGGCTCGCTCGGCCCGGGGCGCTCGCTGGCGCGGATGATCGATTTTTCCGGCGTCGATCACCTGCTCGACGTGGCGGGCGGCACCGGCGGCATGGCGATCCGCCTCTGCGAAGCCAATCCCAAACTGCGGGTTTCGATCCTGGACTTCCCCAACGTCATCAAACTGGGCGAGGAGAAAGTGGCCGAGGTCGGCCTCGCCGACCGGATCACCTTCATCGGCGGCAATGCTTTGGAGGCGGAGTGGCCGAGCGACGTAGGCGCCGTGCTGATGAGTTACCTGTTCAACGGCGTACCCGGCGATTCGATCCCCGATCTGGCGCGGCACGCTTATGACGTGATGCAGCCAGGCGGCCTCTACATCGTGCACGATTTCATGGTGGAGGACGACCGCTCCGGCCCGCAACTGGCCGCCCTCTGGCAATTGCAGCACCTGGCGTTCACGCCGGCGGCCAAGTCGATCACGCCGACCTGGGTGTCCGGCGTGATGGAAGGCACGGGTTTTACCGACATCAATGTGGAAGTGCTGATCCCCGGCATGACCAAGGTAGTCTGGGGCCGCAAGCCGGCTTAGAATATCGATCCGTCTAGACCAAATCCAAGGTTTGCCCCATGACCGACCGCATCGCCGAACTGCAATCATTGTTGGATGGCCTGCAAGCCGGATTGGCGGCGCGAGCCGATTCTGTAGCAGGGGCTGCGGCGGCGCTGACCCGGGTGCAGTCGGCCATGGCTACCGTTGGCCCATCCGGCAGCACCGGTCCAGACGAGGGCGTGCCGCAAGCGGTCGATGCCTGGCTGCCGGCCGCGTTGGCGCGGGCCGAGGCAGCCGGCGGCACTGCTGCGGCCACTGCCAAGGCTCTGGCGGCGCTCGGCCCGAAAATCCATTGGTACCGGCGCGAGGGGCTTGAGGCGCCGGACGACTTCCCCGACAAACACGCGCTCGCCACCCTGATCGGACCCGCCGACCGTCCCGGTGCTCTGGAGGTGAGGGACGATCTGCGCGTTGGCGTCAGCCTTGTCGCGCCGCACACCTGTTATCCCGACCACCGCCACCCGCCAGAGGAGCTATACTTGGCGCTGACCGGCGGCGAATGGCGCCAGGATATGGGGCCTTGGTTTGAGCCGGAGCCGGGCGGTATCGTCTTCAATACGTCCAACATCCTGCACGGCATGCGCGCCGGGGCTGAGCCGCAGCTGGCGCTCTGGTGTCTGCCGATCCCCTAAGCACGAACCGAGCGAGCCCCATGCCCCGCAGCGACTTTCGCTTCTCCCTGCCGTTCCGTGTGCGCTATGCAGAAATCGACGGCCAGAAGATCGTCTTCAACGCCCACTATCTGACTTATTTCGACACCGCCATCACCGAATATGTCGAGGCCATCGGCTACGACTACGAGGGTGAGGCGGAGCGCACCAACCACGACTATCACACCGTCCGCAACGTGGTGGAATACAAGCAGCCGGTGGCGTTTCGGGAGGATATCGACGTGCTGGTCCGGCCCGGACGCATCGGGCGCACCAGCCTGACCTTCGCCATCGAAATCCATCCTGCTGGCCGCGAAGACCTGCGCACCACAGGCGAGGTGGTCTGGGTCTACACCAACCAGGAAACCCATGAGAGCGCGCCGCTGCCGCAGACCCTGCTCGACCTGCTGGAAGCCTACGAAGGCAGCTTGCCATGACGATCGACCTCTCCGCCTATATCAAGTCGGGCGACCTCGTCTTTTGCGCGCAATTGGGGGCGGCCCCGCAAGGCCTGGTCAAGGCGCTGATCGCCCAGGCGAAGGCGCTGGGCGGCGTGCGCTTCCTGAACAGTTTTCCGCTCGATCCCGGCGCGGATCGGCTGAGCAGCGGAGGCGTTTCCTACGTGGCGATGGATGGCTTCGGCGTAAACGCCAAGCTGTTCCAGGCGGGCGCGTTGGATATCGTGCCGGCGCATTTCAGCGACTACGCACGGCTGTTTGCCGAGGGACTGCTGGCGCCGGATGTGGTGCTCTGCACCGTAACCCCGGCCGACGATGCCAACCGCCGCTCGCTTGGCCTGACCGTCGACCATCTGCGCGACGCGATGGAGACCGCACGGGTGGTGCTGGCGGAGGAAAATGCCGCCATGCCCTGGACCCACGGCGACAGCGAGATCCCCAGCGATTTTCTGACCGCGATCTTTCCCGCAACCCAGCCGCCCGATCTCTGGCAGGCGCGGGCGCCTGGTCCGGTCGATCATGCGATTGCGGCGCAGGTGGCGCGGTTGGTGCCTGACGGCGCGACGTTTCAATACGGCGTCGGCGCAACACCGGACGCGATTGCGTCCGCCTTGGTGAAGCACCGCGACCTGGGCTGTCATTCGGGCTCCGTCGCTGACAGCTTCGTGACGTTGGTTGAGGCCGGGGCGATCTCCAACAAGTTCAAGGAGATCGACCAGGATTTCAGCGTCGCGACGTCGCTTTATGGCTCGCAGCGCCTCTCCGATTTCGCCAACCGCAATGCGCAATTGCTGATGCGCAGAGGCCGCTACACCCACTCCGCCGAGACGCTGCGCAATTTCCGCAAGCTCTATGCCATCAACTCGGCGCTGGAGGTGGATTTGACCGGTCAGGTCGGCTCTGAAGCCGTCGACGGGCGCTATATCGGCGCGATTGGCGGGCAGGTCAATTTCCATCGGGCAGGCTTCGAGGCGCCGGAGGGGCGGGCGATCATCACCCTAGGTGCTACCGCCGGCAAGGCGAAGCGGCCGCGCATCGTGCCAAAGCTTTCCGGCCCGGTGACGACGTTGCGTGCCGACGCCGACGTGGTCATTACCGAGTACGGTATGGCGGAATTGCGCGGCAAAAGCCTGACGCAGCGGGCCGAGGCGATGATCGCCATCGCACATCCCGACCACCGTGCCGAGTTGCGCAAGGCTGTCGACGCGCTGACTTAGCCACCGTCGGCCTACAGAAACGGCTCCGGCGGCCAGGCGCTCGCTGCCTGCAATGGGCTGGAGCCTTGGAGCGTGATGAACGCGGCGCCAGTGTCGGTGGGCAGGGCTTCCCACCGGCTGCGCACGGCCCGTGGGTCCCAGGCGAACACGTCGCCTCTCTGCCAGATGTGGCGGTAGTGAAATTGCGGCTGTTCCGCGTGCCGGACCAGGGCGTTGGCCGGCCCGTCGTGTTCGGCCAACGCACGGGGCGGGGGATAGAGCACGCTCGCGCCACTGACCGCATGGCGCACCAGCGCCGGGTGCAGCGGGCCGCCGACGCGATGGGCAAACCGCTTGCCAACAGCCTCGCTAAGCGCCTCTACGCCGGTCAGGTGCAAGGCGTCGGCAGCCGCCTCCATCCCAGCCAGCCAAAGGGCGGGCAGGGTGTCCGCCGAGCCGGCAGCGCAGACGACTGGCGGCGCTGTTGAGGCATCAGCCCCCACCATGGCCCACCCGGTACCGCCTGGCGGCGTGGAGGTCTCCGTCAGAGGGGTATCCGGCACAAGGGCCTGGCAAAGACTGGCGACCGCCAGCCGCGGATCCTCGCAGCCGCGGAACAGCAGTGCACCGCCAAGCTGCCACAGGTCTTGCAGCATGGCGGTCAGGTCATCGGTCAATGCCGTCAAATCGACACCGCGCACGCTAAGCCCAACCGCCGGCGCCAGCGGTTCAACCAGAATGGCGTCATCTGGAGCGATTTTGGGAGCGTTCCCAGCCACGACCGGCCAGAGCCCCGCTGGCTCTAGGTGTCGAGGAACGAGCGCAGTTTGCGCGAGCGGCTCGGATGCTTCAGCTTGCGCAGCGCTTTCGCCTCGATCTGGCGAATACGTTCGCGCGTGACCGAGAACTGCTGGCCGACCTCTTCCAAGGTGTGGTCGGTGTTCATGCCGATGCCGAAGCGCATGCGCAGCACGCGTTCTTCGCGCGGAGTCAGCGAGGCCAGAACCCGGGTGGTGCTCTCGCGCAGATTGCCTTGGATCGCGGCATCCAGCGGCTGCACGGCGTTCTTGTCCTCAATGAAGTCGCCCAAGTGCGAGTCTTCCTCGTCGCCAATCGGCGTTTCGAGGGAGATCGGCTCCTTGGCGATCTTCAGCACCTTGCGCACTTTCTCCAGCGGCATGTGCAGCTTCAACGCCAGCTCCTCCGGCGTCGGCTCGCGGCCGATTTCGTGCAGCATCTGGCGGGACGTGCGCACCAGCTTGTTGATCGTCTCGATCATGTGCACCGGAATGCGGATCGTGCGGGCCTGATCGGCGATGGATCGGGTGATTGCCTGGCGGATCCACCAGGTCGCGTAGGTGGAGAATTTATAGCCGCGGCGGTATTCGAACTTATCGACCGCCTTCATCAGGCCGATATTGCCTTCCTGAATCAGGTCGAGGAATTGCAGGCCGCGGTTGGTGTATTTCTTGGCGATG